>MNDG01000130.1 GCA_001914815.1 Acidobacteriales bacterium 13_2_20CM_55_8 | reverse complement strand
TTGCGTCACTATGGCGCGCCACGTAGGCGAGCAGATTTGGAAGCGTTATCAAATTCCGGTGTACCTATACGAATCTGCTGCAACTTCGCCGGAGCGGCAGAACCTGGAGAACATCCGGCGCGGGCAGTTTGAAGGTATTCGCGCAGAGATCGCGAGCAATCCCTCGCGTAAGCCGGATTTTGGTGAAGCCCGGGTTCATCCCACGGCCGGGGCCACGGTCGTAGGCGCGCGAAAATTCCTTATCGCTTACAACATTTTCCTGAATACCCCGGACGTCGACATAGCAAAAAAAGTCGCTAAGGCCGTGCGCTTCTCCAGCGGAGGATTGCGCTTCGTAAAAGGGGCAGGATTTCTGGTGCGCGGGCTGGCCCAAGTATCAATGAACTTGACTGATTTTGAACAAACCCCGATCCAGCGCGTTTTCGAACTCGTAAAAAAGGAAGCAGCACGATATGGCGTGGCGCCGTTGAGCAGCGAAATCGTGGGACTGATACCAACGAAGGCACTCGAATCTGCAGCCGAATGGTTTCTACAGATCGAGAATTTTGATTCTTCGTTGATCCTGGAAAACCGGCTATCGGCAGTGATGAGGGGAAAGACGGCGATTGGCGGATTGCGCGCCGGCGTGGAACCGTTTGTCGAACAGCTTGCAGCACCAACCGCCACTCCCGGAGGAGGAAGCGCCGCTGCCGCCAGTGCCGCCATGGCCGCAGGCCTGGCGACCATGGTGGCCAGCATGTCACGTGGCAAGAAGGCTTACATACAATATGAGCGCGAGTTAAGCGAGGCGATGGCACGGCTTTCAGAATTGCGCGAGGCATTGAAAGCTGCGATCGATGCTGATGCCGAGTCCTACAGCGCCGTAATGAAGGCTTCCAAACAGGCGAAAGATTCCGCTGGCAAGGACGGGACCATTGAAGACGCGCTGAAACAGGCAACCAATGTGCCGCTGGGCGTCGCGGAACGGGCAAGGGAAGTGGCGGGAATCATCGAAACCATCAAACCCATTACGAATCCTCATATGAAATCCGACCTCACTACCGCGCTTGCCCTGGCACGGGCGGCGATGGAAGGCGCATTGGCCAATGTCGAGATTAACCTGGAGTCGCTCAAAGATCAGGCCTTTGCCGCGGATACGCGGAAGCGAGCGCTGGCTCTAAAGCCTTTGGCCTGAATGTATTTGATTAGTTCCCAGATGCCCTTTCGTTACGCCTCCCCGCACCAGAATTAGCTTAGAATGAGCTCACGGGCAGTTGACTGGGAGATTCCCATCAGCATCCAAGTATCTATAACCTTCAGAGGTCATCATGAAAAAAGTGCGGGATTGTTTCTGCCTTCTATTGTTTTCGAGCGCTGCGTGGGCCATGCCGTTGGGTGGCTCCGCCCGCACTGTGATTCCTTCTGATATCCAGCAGATCATTTCGGTGGACTACCGTGCGCTGCGGAATTCAGAGACCGCACAAGTCCTCAAACAACAGGTGTTGCCCGAAAGCCTGAAGCAGTTCGAGGGTGCGCTAAAAGACGTGGGCATCAATCCGGAAAAGGATGTGGAACAGCTCACTTTCGCTTCTTATCGGAGCGGCAAGCAGGGCGTCCGAATCGTAGGTGTCGCCCAGGGGTTCTTTCCTACCAAGACTGTGCTCAAAAAGATGCGCCTCAACAAGGTTAAACCGGTGAAATATCGTGACGCACTGACTTACCCGATGTCGGGCGGGATGCAAATGACTTTCCTCGACGAAGGCACGCTCCTTTTCGGCGACATGGGTGCCTTGAAGGGCGCCCTGGACGCTCGTGACGGATACAGTTCGAGCCTCGATTCCAATCCGCAAATCGTCGATATGATTGGCTCGGTTGATTCCGGGACGGTGTGGAGTGTGCTTGACCAGCAGGGAACGCAAAACATGATGCGTTCGGCGCTGGGCGATGCCTCCAAGCTGGCTGATTACGAGACGGTAAAGAAACGCCTGCTGGGCTCGCGCTATACCATGAATTTTTCCAATGGCGTAGCCTTCGACCTGGATGTGATCACTTCAGATTCCATGACCGCAAGCACCATGTCTTCGCTGGTGAGGGCTGGCGTGCTTTACCGCAAAATGACTGCAAGCGCGACGGAGAAAATGGCACTGGAGAGTGTCACGGTGGATTCGGATAGCTCCAATCTACAGCTCCACTTCCGCACCGACGACAAGAAATTCCAGTCGCTACTGCACTCGGAGCTTTTTGCGGCTGTGTCGAAATAGGGAGATTGGCAAGCTTATTGGTTAGTTTTGCCAGCGCTACGTTTCGACTTCGCCCAACCTTGCTTCACAACTTGCCGCGCCCGTCCTAAGGCCAACGAATCGGCAGGAACGTCATCAGTAATGCACGACCCAGCACCGACGTAGGCCCCCTTGCCAATGCGCACCGGCGCCACCAGAGTCGCATCACTGCCGATAAATACACCGTCTTCGATCACCGTCTTGTGCTTGTTCACCCCATCGTAATTGCATGTGATGGTGCCCGCGCCAACGTTGACGCCTTCCCCGATCTCTGCGTCTCCGAGATAGGTCAGATGGTTGGCTTTGGAACCCGTTCCTAGTCGGATGTTTTTGGTCTCAACGAAATTTCCCACGTGCGCGCCTTCACCGATCTCGCTGCCCGGCCGCAGGTGCGAATAAGGACCGATCACCGCGGCTTTGTCGATGCGCGCGCCATCAATCACGCATCCGGGCCTGACCAGGACTCCGTCGCCGATCTTGGAATTGCTGATCCCGCTATAGGAACGAATCCGGCAGTCGCTTCCGATACGGGTGCCGCCCAGAATCTGAACGAACGGTTCAATGGTCGTGTCCGCAGCGATCTCGACATCGCTATCGATTACGCAGGTCTCCGGGTAAAAAATCGTGACGCCTCCAGCCATCAGCTGCTGGCGCTTTACGGCGCGGATGCGTTGATCAATATCCACCAGCTCGGCGCGGGTGTTGCCGCCTAGTACTTCATAGGCGTCGCTGGTCTCGATAACGACCACCCGTTCTTTATTTTTGCTCAGGATCCCGGCCATGTCCGTGAGATAGAACTCATGATGGGGATTGTTGGTGCTTAGCTTCTCGATGGTGCGGAAAAAAGGTGCAACCGCAAAGGCATAAAAACCCGCATTGACTTCACGTATTTTCTTTTGTGCTGCGGCCAGCGAGTTCTGCTCCACGATTGCCTGCACTTCTTCTTTCTTGGCGCTCTTCCGAATAATCCTGCCGTATCCGGTGGGATTATCCATCCGCGCCGCAAGCAGGGTCATAGCGGCTCTTCGCGATATATGAAAGTCGCGCAGCTTCTCGATGGTCGAGGAAGTAATCAGCGGAGCATCCCCGGAGAGGACTATTACGACATCGTAGGGACCAAGCGCTTCGCGCGCGGTCATTAACGCATGACCAGTTCCGCGCTGCTCTTTCTGCAGCACGAAGCTGACTCCGGTGTGAGCCACAGCCTCGCGCACGCGATCGGCTTCATGACCAATGATTGCGTATACATCCTTTGCCGGAACCACCTTGATCGCGGCCGCAATCACGTGCGCTAATAGTGGCTTCCCACCTACTTCATGGAGAACCTTGGGATGTTTGGATTTGAGCCGTGTGCCTTTCCCGGCTGCCATGATTGCGATGGCGATGCGTAGAGCGCGGCCGTCCTTAGAGCTGGGCATTGGACTCAATATACCGCGACCGTCGCGCTGCCGTCCTTGCGGCTTCACGGCACGAACCAGCTACGGCATGAGTCCACTGCACCAAGCCTCTTGTGACGTTATCGTCGGGTGGATACCTTGGCAATCTGGCGGGATTCGGTTCGGTCAGGAGGCGCTTGTGAAGCCAATTCCAGCAGATCTCGGGAAACCTTGTCTGTGACATGTCGCGCCACATCGCCCTCCTCAAGGTAGTCGCCCAGAACCGGGCACACTCCCAAGGCTTCGATGGCTTCCAAGTCGGCAACAATTTGTGCGGCGCCTTCAAGTGCATACTTGGCTTTCATTTCCGGAGAGGCGGTCCTGCGGTTGATCAGAGCGTAATCGAAGATGCGCGCCACTTGGGCATGATGGTTGAGAGCACGGATATGATCGGCCGCCGTCAGCCCCAAGCTTTCGTTGGCCTGAGTCATCAAGTTGCATACGTAGACCTTCACCGCGGCAGAAGTGACGATCGCGTCTGTAATGCCACGGACCAGCAGATTCGGGATAAGACTCGTAAACAGCGATCCAGGCCCGACACTGATCAAGTCGGCACGCGCGATTGCTTCCAAAGTTTGGGGGAGAGGTTCGACATCCGGAGGAACCAGCACTAGCTCCTTGATTCGTCCTTGGCTGGCCGTAATTTTAGTTTCGCCCCGCACTCGCGTTCCATCTTCCATCACAGCCTCGAGTTCGATATTCGAGGTCGTCGCGGGATAAATGTGCCCGCGGGTCAGCAATATTTCGGCCGACAACCGGACCGCCTCGCTGAAATCCCTGGTAATCGACGTCAGTGCCGCGAGAAAAAGATTGCCGAAACTATGCCCTTCCAGCCCCGAACCTTTTACAAATCGATGCTGGAACAAGCGGGACAGCAGAGCTTCGTCTTCAGACAGCGCAACGATGCAGTTGCGGATGTCGCCTGGGGGGAGCATATTGAGCTCTTTGCGCAGGCGTCCGCTGGAACCACCGTCATCACTGACTGTAACTACGGCGCAAAGCTCACTAATCGAGGGCTCACTAGCTGTTGGGCTGGAACGTTCGACAGGAAGGGAGACGAAGTGCTTGAGCCCTTTCAGTAGCGTGGAGAGACCAGTGCCGCCTCCAATCGCCATGACACGCAACCCGCGACCAGACGTTTGTTCGCGCTTTGAAGTGGCCTGAGACTGCTGGGGATCCGCCATTGTGGCTCGCTAGCGGTCATCCTCGGAACTTGCTGCGATCTGCCCCAATTCAGCTCCAGGGTCGGGGTAGAGCAGTTCGGTGAAGCGCGGGTCTTCGGCGAGGTTCTGGAAATCCGAATCGTTGCGAGCCTGGAACCGCAGTGCCGCATTCATCCGAATCGCATTGTCCAGATGCCGCAGCGAGTCCTCTACATGACCGGTCAGGCAATCCAGAGCAGCCAGCCCGTAAGCAACGTAGTCCGCCTTCGGCACTTGTTTCGATAGTTTCTCCAAATGCTCGCGTGCCATCACATAATCGCCCACATTCATGAGCGAAATGGCGTAGTCGTAATGCTCTTCCGGACTCTTAAACTGGTTAGTGACCCGATCCAGGTGCTGGTTACATGCACTGAGATGCACCGCTGCACGATCCGCCAATTCCTTGTTGGTGCCCGCGATTACTTTTTGCAGAGAAGCCTTGGCCTTCTCGAATTTATGTTCTTGCAAGGCTCGCAGCCCGGCCTCGTAGTTTTGCACAGCCTGTGCAAAACGCGGGTCATCCCCGACCGACTTCTTGGCCGGCGTCTTTTGAGCCATTTGCAGAATTCTTCCGGTGCTCTTCGTAAGTACCTCTTTTTTGTTAAGCTTAGAGGAGGACAGCTTAACTTTTTCTGATGGTTTTTTCGTCATCCTGCTGTGCCTCGGTTCCCGCCAGCGTCGGTCACCTAAATACCGGCTGTGGAAAACGTACCGATTGCAGGTTATACGCGATTTTCAATGCCCGTCAACCTGGACCAAAGAGCCCTCTCCCCCAACGTGCTTCCAAGCACCGGTTCTGGGCCGCGCAAGGCTAGTTGATCGACGCAGCGGTAGCCAGCTTCACCTGTTTCCACTCCCCGGCAATGATCCCCTTTCGGATCTGCCCAGCAGTCTTGGCTTTCTCATGCATCGAATAAGAGTAATACAACTCCTTCAGGCAGGTGGAACACTCGGCTCCGTGGGTATTCTCAAAGCAGCTATGTAGGCTATTGTGACCCATCCGATCGCAGTAGCAGTAACAGGGCTGCTGATGTAACACCACCGGGATCTTAGCTGCCAGTTCGTATGCATGAGTCTGATATGGATACTGCGCGTTCTCAGCCCAAAGTTGCTCCTTGCCAAGAATTGGCGGAAGCTTGGTCCCTTTTTTCGGTGGCCCCACATTGTACGCGGGTACTGTAGCCTCCTGTTGTGAAGTAGCCCATGGGGTGAACGCGGCAAAAGTAATAACAAACAGACAAATCAAGGTTAGGCTCTGTTTGAGCATGAATCAGATTCCTCAGTTTGGTTATTGTAACTCGAATCGCCGGGCGGCAGTAGCCCGGCTGACGCCGATTCTGGGGACCATCAAAACTACCTGCGGTAACCCGAATTCAATATAAAATGACGGATAACATGGATCAGGAACTGCCCGCCAAGCCCGACGTTCAGCAACCTTTAATCAGTTCTTCCTTTCGTTCGCGCGCTGTGCCCATGTTTTCGGTGTGGCTCCGCGACCTGATCATCTCACTACCAGCCGGTAAAGGTCGAGGGTACGAGCATGATGCCCTCGCTTGACGACCAGGAACGAATCTTCGTCAACAAATTTGTCTACCGCATGGAACCTATCCAGCGGGGCGATATTGTCGTTTTCCATTACCCGAGAGACCCTTCGAAAAGCTTTATCAAACGCGTCATCGGACTCGCCGGGGACCACATCCGCATCGACGCAGGTCAGGTGTTCGTCAACGGTCAGTCCCTCGAAGAGGATTACGTGCCACTGGATTACGCCGACCAGCGTTCGTATCCGGAGCTCATCGTGCCGGCGAACGCCTACTTCTTGTTGGGCGATCACCGCACCATGTCGAATGACAGCCGTGACTTCGGCGCCGTGCAGCAGAAGTTCATTTATGGCAAGGCAGTGTTTGGTTACTGGCCGGTAGACAAAATGGGTCGCCTGCGATAAGCGCTCGAGTGACTCGAGACGGAAAACTTTTGCGCTTCAACTTTTCCTCAGGAAGATTTCTTGGGGCGGTTGCTTCTTCTGTTAGAATCTTTAAAATCCACTCCCCCGGAGACTAAATGCAGGCCATCCTTGCGCTGGAAGACGGCAGGGTCTTCCGAGGCAAAGGCTACGGAGCCAAAGGCGAATGTTACGGGGAAGTAGTTTTTAATACTTCCATCACCGGCTATCAGGAAATTTTCACCGATCCTTCCTACGCTGGCCAGATCGTCGTTCTCACCAATCCTGAAATCGGCAACTACGGTACCAACTCCGAAGACAACGAAGCTACGCGCCCCTACATCGAGGGCCTGATTGTGCGCGAGTTCTCACGCGTGAGCTCCAACTGGCGCTCCCAGCAAGTTGCCGAAGAGTACCTGGAACAATTCAAAATACCGGTCCTTGGGGATATCGACACCCGTGCATTAGTGCGCCATCTGCGCGATCACGGGGTAATGCGCGGTGTGATCTCAACTCTGGAAACCGACGCCGACAAGCTCGTCGCCAAAGCGGTCTCGATTCCAAAGATGGATGGCACGGATCTGGCCAAAGTCGTCACTACCAAACATCCGTACGTCTGGGAGGTAGGCGAACGATCTCACGAGCCGGTAGCCGTGGTTGGCGTGAAAGATGAACCGGAACGCTTCCACGTCGTAGCTTACGATTACGGAATCAAGCAGAACATCCTGCGCAAGCTGCGTGGCGAGGGCTGCAAGGTGACGGTCGTTCCGGCGCAGACTCCAGCCGAAGATGTGCTCGCGCTGAAACCTCACGGCGTGTTTCTGTCCAATGGCCCAGGTGATCCCGAGCCCTGCACATACGCGGTGGACAATATCCGACGCCTCATGGGACGCCAACCCATCTTCGGTATCTGCCTGGGGCATCAACTGACGGGCATCGCCTTGGGCGGAAAAACCTACAAGCTGAAATTTGGACATCACGGCGGAAATCATCCAGTCAAGCAGTTGAACTCAGGCAAAGTCGAAATCACCGCTCACAATCACAATTTCGCTGTGGATCCCGATTCGTTGCCGCAAAGTGAAGTTGAACTGACTCACATGGATTTGAATGACAACACGCTGGAAGGCATGCGGCACCGCAATTTGCCGCTCTTCACGGTCCAGTATCACCCGGAAGCGTCGCCGGGGCCGCATGATTCGCATTATCTGTTCAAGGATTTTGTCAAGATGATGGAAGAGTGGAAAGGATGACGCGGTGATCTTCGAGCTTTGAAATGGTGCGCCTTCGCAGTGTGCCGTAAGGGGGACGGGCTTTGAAAGGGCACGCCTTCAGGCGTGCCGTAAGGGCGATATAGAGGACGCGGCTTTAGCCGTTGGGGGGCGCGGCTTCAAGCAGCGCGCTTTCAAAACGAAATTGATATGAAGCCAACAAGAGAGCACGCCACAAACATGCGCCAGACCTACATGGTCACATCTACCAGGGATCGGCAAGGACACTTCCGCAATGAGCGCTGGGCACGTTTGCTCATCGACACGCTTTATCACTATCGCGGTTCGGCTTATCTGTTGCACGAATTCGTGATCATGCCCGACCACATTCACGTGCTCATTACTCCGCTGACGAATCTCGAAAAAGCCGTTCAATTTATCAAAGGCGGATTCTCATATCGCGCCAAGAAAGAGCTCAGTTCGAATTTGGAAGTCTGGCAGAAAGGATTTTCCGATCATCGAATCCGCGATGCCAGAGATTATGCGGAACTCATCCTGTACATTTGTCAGAATCCGGTCGGAGCGCGTTTGTGTGAGATCGCAGAAGACTTTCCTCATTCCTCTGCGCACAGCGGATTCGAGCTTGATCCAGCCCATCAGGGGCTAAAGCCCGAGTCCTTAACTACCTGTTGCGGTGCGGCTGAAGCCGCACCCTTTCAAAGCGTGGATCGTGGCGGCACGCCTGAAGGTGTGCCCCTTCAAAACGTACCGGAACGCACCGGGGCAGTTGGGGTCGCGCCCTTGCCCAACAAACCCAAAATCGCCTAATGCCCAAACGCACTGACATCTCGAAAATCCTGATCATCGGCTCTGGCCCTATCATCATTGGCCAGTCGGCGGAGTTTGATTATTCCGGCACCCAAGCCTGCAAAGCGCTCAAGGCCGAGGGATTCGAAGTCGTGTTGGCCAATTCCAACCCGGCTACCATCATGACAGATCCCGAGATCGCGGATCGAACTTACATTGAGCCGCTCACTCGCGATTACCTGGAAGAAATTATTCGCGTAGAGCGTGAGCTGTCGCCCGGCAAAGGCTTCGCCATCCTGCCGACGGTTGGAGGTCAAACTGCGCTCAATCTTGCCGTCGAGCTTTCCGACGGCGGCATTCTCGATAAATACAACGTGCAGCTCATCGGCGCCAACATTGCTGCGATCAAGAAAGCCGAAGACCGCCTCTATTTCAAAGACGCGATGCAGAAGATCGGCCTCGATGTTCCCAAGTCGGCGCTGGTCAACAATCTGAAAGATGGGCTCGAGTTCGCCGGGAAAATCGGTTTCCCCGTAATCGTTCGTCCATCCTTCACGCTGGGTGGCAGTGGAGGCGGCATCGCCTACAACCGCGAAGAATTAGTGGAAGTGCTCGCCCGCGGTCTCGACTTCTCTCCCGTGCACGAAGCGCTGATCGAAGAATCGGTGCTGGGATGGAAAGAATACGAACTCGAAGTGATGCGTGACATGCGTGACAACGTCATCATCATCTGCTCGATTGAGAATTTCGATCCCATGGGCGTGCACACCGGAGATTCGATCACCGTCGCCCCCGCGCAAACCCTCACCGATCGCGAATATCAAGCCATGCGGGACGCCGCAATCGCCGTCATTCGCGAGATTGGCGTCGAAACTGGCGGATCGAATATTCAATTTGGAGTAAATCCGACTAGCGGGCGCATGGTAGTGATCGAGATGAATCCGCGAGTCTCGCGCTCTTCGGCTCTGGCCTCGAAGGCAACCGGATTCCCGATTGCCAAAATTGCCGCCAAGCTGGCCGTCGGCTACACCCTGGACGAGATTCCCAACGACATCACGCGCAAGACTCCCGCCTGCTTCGAGCCCACGCTGGATTACGTGGTGGTGAAAATACCCAAGTGGCAGTTCGAGAAATTTCCTGGCGCTGACGAAAATCTTGGTCCGCAGATGAAGTCCGTAGGCGAAGTCATGGCCATCGGTCGCACCTTCAAGGAAGCATTGATGAAGGGAGTACGTGCACTCGATACCGGCAAGAAAGTTGGTTCGGAGAAGATTGAACCGAAGATTCTCACTCAGCGCTTAGTAACGCCGCATCCCGAACGGCTTTCCTATGTCCGTTACGCTTTGCGCCAGGGCCACACCGTCAAACAATTGGCCAAGATGACATCCATCGATCCCTGGTTTCTCTACCAGCTCAAAGAAATAAATGACATGCAGCTTGAGCTGGAAAAGCACCCCATGGAATCGATTCCTACGGACGTGTTGCGCGAAGCCAAGCGCATGGGATTCTCCGATGGCCGCCTGGCAAGCGTCTGGCGGCTCAGCGGAAAAAGTGGGCAGGAGAAAGTTCGTCATCTACGCAAGAAGCGCGGCATCATGCCGGTCTACAAGCGCGTGGACACCTGCGCGGCAGAATTCGAAAGCTACACGCCCTATCTCTATTCCACCTACGAAGACGAAGACGAGGCCGCGCCCACTCAAAAGAAAAAAGTCATCATCCTGGGCAGTGGGCCCAATCGTATCGGGCAGGGAATCGAGTTTGATTACTGCTGCTGTCACGCTGCCTTCGCGCTTCGCGACGATGGCTATGAGACGATCATGATCAACTGCAATCCGGAAACTGTCTCCACGGATTACGACACCAGTGATCGCCTCTACTTCGAACCACTCACTCTGGAAGACGTTTTTGCGATTTACGAGCACGAAGCTGCGTCCGGAGTTCCCGTCGGCCTGATCGTGCAGTTCGGCGGACAGACACCGCTCAATCTCGCATTGCCTCTCAAGGCTGCCGGAGTGAATATTATCGGTACCTCACCCGAGTCCATTGACTTGGCGGAAGATCGCAAGCGATTTGGCAAACTGCTCGATGAGCTCGACATTCCCCAGGCGCCTGGCGCGATGGCCGCATCCGTCGAGGAAGCCATTGAAGGTGCGAAAAGTGTGCAATACCCCGTGTTAGTGCGGCCGTCCTATGTGTTGGGTGGACGTGCCATGGTGATCGCCTTCGACGAAGAAACCGTCGTCCGCTATATGAAAGAGGCGGTCGAATATTCTCATGATCGCCCGGTGCTCATCGATCATTTCCTCGAAGACGCAATCGAAGTGGATGTAGACGCACTCTCCGATGGTGAGGATGTAGTCATCGGCGGCATCATGCAGCATATCGAAGAAGCAGGCATCCACTCCGGCGATTCTTCCTGCGTGCTTCCGGCCGTGGACATCCCCGAATCTCTGCTGGCGCGCATGCGCGACTACACTTTCAAGCTGGCGCGCGCGCTCAAAGTAGTCGGCCTGATGAACATTCAATTCGCCATCCCTCGCACCAATGGCAATTCCAAGGGCAATGGTTCCGAGGCAGGCAAAGTCTATGTTCTCGAGGTCAACCCTCGCGCCTCGCGCACCGTACCCTATGTTTCCAAGGCCACCGGCGTTCCCATGGCAAAGATCGCCGCGCGTCTCATGACTGGACGCAAGCTGCGCGAGTTCTTGCCTGACTTCATCGATCGCCGCGCCGACCTCAACACGGGACATTGCTACTACGTGAAGTCACCCGTGTTCCCCTGGAATAAGTTTCCCGGTATCGATACCGTCCTCGGCCCGGAGATGAAATCGACCGGCGAAGTGATGGGCGTAGCCGACAATTTCGGCGAGGCTTTCGCGAAAGCACAAATTGCCGCCGGGCAGAAGCTGCCTACGCAAGGCACCGTCTTCATCAGTGTGACCGATCACGACAAAGCACACGTGGCGGAAGTGGCTCGGCGCTTTGTGGACATGGGCTTCAAACTGGTAGCTACAGCCGGAACCGCCGACGTTCTCGAAAACAGCGGCATGACAGTGGAGCGCGTTTACAAAGTGAAAGAGGGTCGGCCGAATGTCGTGGACTTGATCAAAGGCGAGCGCATCCAGCTGATTATCAATACTCCCACGGGACTCGAACCCTGGTTCGATGAAAAGGCGATCCGTCGAGCTGCAGTAAACGCTCGCATTACTTCG
>MNDG01000048.1 GCA_001914815.1 Acidobacteriales bacterium 13_2_20CM_55_8 | reverse complement strand
TCACGTTTCCTGCCTGATCAACAGCAACTCTCACCCGCACTCTCACGGTGCCTGTGATGGTGTCACTCGCGCTTTGGGGCACGTCGGGCAAAACCTGCTCCAGGACTGCCCCCTTTACCATCTGTCCCGTAAATGTTTTGGGCAGCGCCGCCGATTGACGGGGCGCAGCAGGTGCAGCAAGACCAGAAGGCTGGTCCCTATTGCCATGAATCGGGCTGGCTTTCGCGATTTTCGGGACTATGGGACTCTGCTCAGGCTCTGAGTGAAGTTGCGGGCGTGCGGAAGCAGCGGACGAAACTTGCTCAGGGCCCCGGTGACCGCTACTCAGCTTTCGTCCCGCGAACACCAGTCCCGCGACCACCAGCGCAGCTATCGGAACCACATAACGCCAGTTGAGGAATACATTTTGTCTGGCAGTAATGGGTTCGGGAACAACGATGGAGGGTGACTTGATGCGAGCAGCGATTTCATCGATCGTCCACCGGAGCGACGGCTCCCGGCGCAGACAGTGGCGCGCTATATCAAGATATTGCGGCGGCATCGTCGCCGGCAGTACCGGCACATCTTGTTTCATTTCGTCCAACACCGGCAACCGCTGCGTCAATGCCTGCACCAACGTTATGCCGAGTGACCAAATATCTCCCGCTGGCAGTGCGTCGCCGTTCACCATCTCAGGCGGATCGTAGCCGCTCCGCTTGCGTGGTACGCCACTCGGCTCACCGATCGCGCGCAGTCCGTCGCTCGAGAGTTTTAATCGATCGTCCACGGCCATGATGTTTGAAGGCTTCAGCTGACCGTGGACGAAATCTTTGCTATGTAGGAATTTCAAAGCGTCCACAAGCGGTGGGAGCATGTCTTCTAACTCGGTGGGCGCGAGGGCCCGGTGTGGAAGAACTTGCGACAGGACCTCCTGGGCGTATTCCATTACCAGATACAACAGCCGGCGATCGCCGAGTTGGCAGCGTCCCATCTGAAAAAGGCGCAGCAAATGGGAATGAGAAAGTTTCGCCGCGACTGCCCACCGCGAAAGGTGGCGTTCGGCATTGTACGGATCGGCCGGAATGAGCTTAATAGCGGCTTTTTGCGGATTCCCCTGGCTACGTTCTGTGAGAAACACCGCACTATGATCAGAGCCGCCAAGACACTGGCGCAAGTGGAATTCGCCATTGATCACTTCGCCTTCCCACTGTTTCCACACCTCGATCATTTCTCTCACCGGTAGGCTCATTTGTTTCTGCGCTATTGTATGCGAGCGGACACGCGCGGTGTCAGCGGAGCGGTTGAATATCTGTTTTTGCTCTATGGCCGCGTCGGTTCACTCTGTTTTCGCGATTGTGGCCGGATAACGGCTCTTTCGACACTACCAGATTGTGAAAGCGGGCGATTAACCGTCCAGCTATTGAACACACCGACGGAAGCCCATCGCACCTATTTCGAAATCGACGCGATATAAACGCCAAATGGCTCAAGCGACAAATCGCTGAATGTGGCCGCCTGCGGCGATTGAGTCATGCTCGTGACCAGAGTCATTGCCTTTGCAGCAGACAACCCTTGTGGGGACAGATCGAAACTCACTTTCTGTGCTGCCGGAGACATATTCAAAGCCACCAAAACCGTTTCATCTTTGTACTTGCGAAGATATGAAAGCACGTTGGGATCGCTCTCATTGAGCGCAATATATTCGCCGTCGAGTAAAGCGTGGTTCGTATGGCGCAGAGCCAGAACCTGCCTATAGAACGAAAGGATAGAGTTTGGATCTTTGAGTTCCGTCGCCACGTTATGGGTTTTGAAGCTGGCAGGAACCGGGAGCCATGGTTTCTTTTGGCTGAAACCGGCATTGGCAGTGTCGTCCCACTGCATGGGAGTGCGTTCACCATCTCTGCCCTTTTCTTGCGGCCAGCCCAGCTTGCCAATGGGATCCTTCACGTCTTTCTTGCGCTTCGGGTCATTGTTTTCCATCCCAATCTCTTCCCCGTAATACATGATCGGGGTGCCGCGGAGCGTCAGATATAAACCTGCCATCAGTTTGGCGATGGCATCATTGTGCTGGCCGTCTCCGTAGCGGACGTAAGAGCGGGGGATGTCGTGGTTGCTGATGACGTAGACTGGCCAACCACCCGCGGCATCGACGGCCCCGATCTGGCGGCGGAACTCCGGCGCGGAAACTTTATTTACCGTTGCGAACATCAGATCCATGGGCATTTGCAGTTCGTTGCTGTGTTCCCCGTAGTATTTCTTCAACTCGGTGATGTCACTGGTCCAGGTCTCACCGATCAGCACTGCTCCGTGCTCATCCGCGACCTTGCGAAGCTTACGGAGAACCTCATGAAGTTCGGGCAACTTAGTGTTGTATTTGTTCTCCATGTTGGGATCGCCGTAGCGATTCTTTCCGGGCAGCACCGGGTTGTCGTGCAGCTCAGGATCTTCGAAGAGAGTGTCCACCGCATCTAGACGGAAGCCGGCTACGCCGCGGTTGTACCAACTGCCCCGTCTTGGCGTCGTATTTCCATGCCGGGCCGCCGAAAGTAGAAAGCCAATTGTTGGGCGGCCGCTTGGGTCCTTTGCCGTCGCGCCACACATACCAGTCGCGATAGGTGGAAGTACGAGAGGATTTCGAATCGAGGAACCACTTGTGCTTGTCCGAGGTATGGTTCATCACGAAATCCATAATGATGTGAATGTCCCGGCTTTTACCCTCGCTGGCCATTCGATCGAAATCCGCGAGGGTGCCGTACATGGGATCGATATCCTGATAATCGGAAACGTCATAGCCAAAATCCACCTGTGGCGAAGGGAAGCAAGGAGTCAGCCAGATGGCGTCGACGCCAAGCTGCTTCAGGTAGTCGAGTTTCGAGGTGATGCCTTTGAGATCGCCAATCCCGTCGTTATTGCCGTCGGCATAACTGCGCGGGTAAATCTCGTAAAAAACGGCGTGTTGCCACCACTCGTGTCCCTCAGCGTCACGCGGCGCGGCTTGTGCGCTGGCGAAAGAGAAAGACAGACAAAGAGTGCTGCCGAGCACGGCGGAAAGCAAGAAACGTTTGAACATGATGACCTCCCGACAGATTCATTGCTCTTGCACGTCTAATGTTTTTTGGAGAAATGAAACGTAATCTTTTTCGTGGTGTAAGTTTCTGACGAGTCGCCCGGAAATTGAATGCGGGCCACGGTCTGATCCTGATTCGCCTTGACTAGTTCAGCTCCATCCAAAGATTCGATCTGGTTCGCGTTCCACAAGCCCAGATCGTACACGTTACCCGCGATTCCGGAAACGCCAAGCGTCAGAGTGTCGTGCTGAGGGTTCCAGGACTCCGACACAATTCGCAAGCCACGGCTGCGGCTCCCCAGAGCGGGCAAGCTGGGAGACAGAGCCAACCCAAAATCGTTGCGTATTCGGATTCGCAATGTGCTGGCACCGACACTTAAGGGAAGTCTCACGCTGGCATGTTGATCGACGGCGTTGGTGTTTGCGTGGACCGCAACCGGACGGCCGCTCAATTCAGCCCCGAGAATCGTGGTTCGCAGGCTTAGTGCGGGCGAGAATTCGAGAGTGCAATCGCCGGCCCCAGTTCGCTTTACATCCAGGGTGATGCTATCCGCCGTTTTACGATAGGCAAGTTCCACGGTGGAGTCACCGACACGCAAGTTCTGCACGCGGAACGAAGTCCAGTCAGCGGGAACGTGAGGAGTGAAGACGAGACGATGCGACATGGCATCTGTTTCAAGTCCCAACATCCCCCGAAGTATTGGACTGACCACCAAGGCTGCTGACCAGATCTGGTGTGGCGAACTCGTGGAAATGCCCTGATAATAGTCGCCGGAAAGCACTTCTGTTACGTGACCGAGAGAGCCGTCGAGAGCTTGCAGGGCGTTCGCCCGAAGGTTCGAATAAGCAGGCAGCGCCCGATGGTATCGGTATTCGCCTACCGAGGCCCAGCCGGTGAACAACGGCCATACCGAGCCGAAGTGATATCCGCCCGGATTGTATTTCGGATCCTGCGATGAAATGATGCGCATGCCCCAATCGGTTTGATGCTCATGACCGGCCAATTGGTTGAGCATGGCTTCGCCCTTATCTTCATCGAGCAGGCCGAACCACATGGGCACAGCGGCGAGGACACTGGGAATGTCCACTCGCTGATTGTCCTTGTCCAGGGCAAAGGCAAAACTGTTCTTGTTCGGCGACCAGAATGCCTGGTTCAACAGTGGTTTCATCCGAACGAAAGCCTGATCGAGTTCTTTGCTGATGTCTTCTTTGCCAACCAAGTGCGCCAAATTAGAAAGTGCACGTAAGGCCTCGATGCCTAACCCGGTCTGGTACAACTCCGTCTTCACGGGCAGAAGCGGACCACCTTCCACCCAGCCATGACCGAATCCAAAATTTTGGGGAAATCCCTGGGCATCGTAGGTCGAGCGCAGGAATTGATACGCCTTCCACACGCTCTCCCATTTGGTCTTCGCGAAGCCGACATCTCCGCTGCGGACGACGTAATCGTTCAGCGCAATGATGTATAGAGGCGTGGCATCCGCAGAAGCGTAGCCGTAAGGGTAGTTCGTGAACCAGGGAACGAAACTGGCGCCTTGCGAGATCTCGTGCGGAATCTTGCCATCAGCGCGCTGATACTTGCTCAGGAAGTGGATCGCGGTACGGGTTGTTTTGAAGTCACCTGCAGAGTTGAGAGCCAGTGAAGTCCAGAGGGAATCGCGCCCAAAGAACCATGCAAAACCGGGTCGTTGACTGTCGCCTGAAGTACGATATCCGGCGATCAGCCCGGTGCCAAGAAATGGATTACTAACCAAACCTTGAAGCATGCTGATGCGTGACCAGTCATAGGCTTGCTGCAAGGCAGGGTCAGGAAGGTCAAGGTTGACAGTCGTGTTCAGATAATCGCGATAGTAGGCGGCTGATTCTCGTAGAAGATCTGTAGAGCCGGACGAAAGACGGCGATAGGTGGTTACGGCCTCGTCGCGATTTTGAAATGAGGCAGCAATGACTATTACCTTTCTGTCTTTGCCTTTATTGGTCACGCCTAGCCGGAAAGAATTCTCTCGCGAGGATGAATAGTTGGTGGAGTACTCCTCACGATAATCGGTTACGGAGGGTGAGCCCACAAAGGCGGCGAATTTCTTTTGTTCTTCGCCCAGGAAAAAGGCGCGCAGGTCAGCGTCCCAAGTAATGTAGGTTCCACCCAGCGCGGCAGGCCATTCCAGCTGAAAATCGCGCTGGAAAGAGGCTTCCACCTCCAACGGTTCAGACGTTTCGACATCAATGAGGACGACGGCGCCAGCTTCATGTGCGGGCACAAACAATGTCTCGCTAACCGAGAATGTGTCGCTTGAGTAGAGAATTGTGCCCGATTCTGGCCTCACTGTGATCGTACGAGCTAGTGTGTCCGCAGGAAAAGCGCGACCGCCAACCAGAAACGTTAGATGGAAGTTACGGAGAATTTTCAGCGGATATACCCACGCCTCAAGTTGACCAGCTTCATTGCCGAACAGGCCCGCGCGCTCGCCAACCACCGGCAAGAATTCCCAGGAACGCACCGGACGTGAGAGTTCGAGCCGTTGTGGCTTTTGCTCCGCCGAGGCTGCTGACAGAGATAAGGCAAGCGCGACGATGGAAATGAAACGAAAGTGAACGCAGTGTTGCGATGGGCGAGAGCTGGGTTGCATGCTTATGATTCGCCGAGCAGCGGATCAGTGCAGGAATAATTCAGCTTTCCGAACGTCGTTTTGCAAAATCGCAACGCTGTACTATAAGAAACTTAGGGGCGAATTCTAGCACGAGCTAAGTCCCACGGGGTAATCTCCTGTTGTCTTCTTCACGACGAGCGTTCCTCCAGTCTTTGAGTCGCTATGCAATGGTTCTGCCTCTACAGACATTGCTGGCGGCGGCGTTTCCTCGCCGGTTGCAAGCATTGTTTCGCCCCGCAGAAGACGCGGGCACAGCAAAACCTCCTGCTGATCTCGGTCTCAGCTTTATCGATGTAGCCAAGGAATCTGGATTGAACGTAAAAACTATCTTTGGGGGCGAACACAAGAATAAGTATTTGCTGGAAACCACGGGGTGCGGTGTCGCCTTTTACGACTACGACAACGACGGCTGGCTGGATATTTTTCTGGTAAACGGCTCGCGCCTGGAAGGTTTCCCTCCGGGCAAAGAGCCGACATCACATCTGTTCAAGAACAATCGCGACGGCACCTTCACGGATGTGACCGCAAAGGCCGGACTGGCCCATTCCGGGTGGGGACAAGGCGTATGTATCGGGGATTACGACAATGATGGTTTCGACGATCTCTTTGTCACTTATTACGGGGAGAATGTTCTGTACCACAACAATGGCGATGGCACATTCACGGATGTGAGCGAGAAGGCGGGCGTCGCCGGGAAAAAGACGCGTTGGGGAACAGGCTGCGCTTTCGTGGATTACGATCGCGACGGGCACCTTGATCTGTTCGTGGCGAACTACATCGATCTGGATTTGGCGACGGCCCCGGTTCCAGAGTCCGGTCCTTGCTTGTACAAAGCTGTGATGGTGGCGTGCGGACCGCCTGGGCTAAGCGGGGGGAAGAACATCCTGTACCACAACAATGGCGACGGGACATTTACCGACGTGTCCGAGAGTGGAGGCATTCTACAAGTTAATGGAACCTTCGGCCTGGGCGTTCTGACTGCGGATTTCGACAATGATGGCTGGCCTGATATCTACGTCGCCAACGATTCTACGCAGAGCTTGCTTTATCAGAATAAGAGAAATGGCAAGTTCGTCGACATCGGCATGGATTCGGGTAGCGCCCTCAGTGCCGACGGAAAACCGCAAGCAGGCATGGGCGTCTCGGCCGCGGATTACGATCTGGATGGCAATCTCGACATCGTCAAAACTAACTTCGCGGGAGACACGCCATCTCTCTACCACAATCTGGGCGGCGCGAGTTTTGAGGACGCCACTTTTACTGCAGGACTCGGAGCGCACACCCAATATCTGGGTTGGGGCTGCGGATTTCTCGATATGGACAACGATGGGTGGCCCGACATCTTGATCTGCAATGGCCACGTCTATCCCGAAGTCGAGCAGTTAAAGACAGAGGCGGGATATGCGCAGCGCAAGTTGCTGTATCGCAATCTGCGCAACCGGCGTTTCCAAGATGTTTCCGAGCAGGCAGGCCCAGGAATCTCGGCGCCTTCGGCCTCGCGAGGATGTGCTTTTGGGGACTTTGACAACGACGGCGACGTCGACGTTGTGGTGAACACAGTCAACGATTTCCCTCAGCTCCTGCGCTGCGATTCGCGCACAGAGAATAACTGGATCAAGGTAAAGCTCATTGGAACTAAATCAAATCGCAGCGGCATAGGAGCGCGACTGAAATGCGTCACTCGTTCGCCTGGCGAAACCAAGCCTCATGAACAGATCGACGAAGTCCGTAGCGGTGGAAGCTACATTTCGCAGAATGATTTACGAATCCACTTCGGACTGGGAAGAGCGGAAAAAGTCGATCTGCTGGAGATTCGGTGGTCCAGCGGGCAGGTAGACACACTGAAGGACGTCAAGCCCAATCAACTGGTTTTCGTAAGGGAGGGCGAAGGGGTGGTGCGCACTATGCAGTTTCCCGCTGCGCAAAAGACAAAGTTCGGAAGGTAGGGCGCGAGACGGGAATTGCTACGTTATATAGCGCCGCCGGGCCTGCCTTTCGGCTTTCCCGCTGCATCTTGCTCCGTGATCCCGGTCCCCTCTTTCAAAGTGTGAATGGTATCGACGCGCGGGATGTCGAAGCGTTCAACCAATCCGCTCGGCCAACGGATTTTCAATTCATCGATTTTCATTGCAGAACCCAATCCGAAGTGGACGCGCATGTCGCTATTGGAATCGTAACTTGAACCGCCGCGGACTTCGTCCACCAAGGTTCGTTTGCCGATCTTGACCGTGACACGTGCGCCGATACCGTCACGATTCGACTTGCTTCCTACGGTCTTAATCGCGATCCAATGATTGCCGGAACGAACTTCATTGACCAAAAGGCTGGGATGGGCGCTCATGACCGCCAAGCCCCGAGCGGAAGCGGGTGTACTTATTCCCGGCCCCGCCGAAGCGGAGAGATCAGTGAAGGTACCATTGCCGTTATTGCGATATAGCACCCGAGGTTCTTCATAGTTGCTGCCCAGATGGTACTTGTCCACCTCGGGATAAACATGTCCGTTAGCCACGATCAAGTCCGGCCAGCCATCGTTGTCGAAATCGAAGAACATTGCACCCCAACCCAGGTATTGAGTGTGTAGTCCCAGACCCGCGGGAAAGGTCGCATCGCTGAAAGTTTCGTCTCCGTTATTGCGATACAGGGTTGCGGTGTCGTCGGAGAAATTCGTTTTGAAAATATCGAGACGCCCGTCGCCGTCATAGTCGGCGACGGTGGTTCCCATACCGGCTTGTTCACGGCCGTCCTCGTTGAATGCGGCTCCGGAGACTACGGCCAGGTCGGTAAAAGTTCCGTCACGATTATTGTGATAGAGAATGCTGGGCGTGCTGTCACACGCAACATAAATATCGGGCCAGCCGTCGTCGTCAAAGTCGAGAGTGGACACGCTAAAAGCGTAATGTCCATTGGTCTGATCAATATGTGCCTTAGTGGTGACGTCTTCAAATGTGCCGTGCCCCTGATTGTGGTAGAGAATGTTTTTCGCGCCAGGCAGTCCGCGGGGACCGCACATGACCGGCACTCCTTTCCACATGCAAGCGGATCTTTCTCCAGGCACTGGCGCATTGGAAAGATCGAAATCAACGTAATTGGCGACGATCAGATCGACGAGACCGTCGCGGTCATAATCCACAAACGCGCAACCGGTTCCCCAAGCTTTGCCCGACCCTGCTACTCGTGCTTGCTCCGCGATTTCGGAGAAGACTCCGGATTGATTGTGGTACAAGCGATTCTTGCCGAAGTAGGTAACGTACAAATCTTCCCAGCCGTCATTATCGTAATCGCCGACACAAACGCCCTGACCCCAACCTGTCGCGGCTAGACCCGCCTGGACAGTTACATCCCTAAAAGTTCCGTCATGATTATTGCGATAGAGATGGTTGGTGGGGCCTTGTCCTGCCGGAAAGCCTTCGAGCGTAGTGCCGTTGACCAAAAAAATATCGGGCCAGCCATCGTTGTCGTAATCAAATATCGCAACACCGGTACCGGTGGTTTCGATGATGTATTTCTTGCTGCTCACGCCGCCGAACACGTTCATCATCGTAAGTCCCGCCTTCTGGGCGATATCCGTAAAGTAAGCGACTCTGGGCGGGGACGACGCGGGCTGAGCGTTTGCGATGCTGCTTGCTAATAGCAGTAGCGGAATCAGGAGCCGAAACAGCAGTGTTGATAACGACCGTCGTGGATCGAATCGAAAACCTGGAATCATGGACTCCCTAGGATGGTAGGGTGCTGTTCTCACGCGGTCAAGCGGCCCTAACATTGGCCACTTTGAGCATAGTAGTATTTTCTTCATCAGAAGTTTCGGTGACCATGTTTGATTCATTCGATCTCGAATTCGAGGGCTTCATTTCGGCGACTGTTTGGCATCCTGCTTCTCGGCACAGTTCCAGTCGCGCTTTTCGCACAGGCGGCCAACCCGAAGGCGGCTGTCGATAAGCAGGTTCTGTCTCTTAATCGCCAGGGAATGGCAGCGCTAAAGCGTGGCGATCTTGCAAGCGCACGTGTGACCTTCGAGAAAGTTGTGCGCTTGTCGCGGCGCAGTCCCGAAGCTCACAACTCGCTGGGATGGGTGCTGCTCTCTCAGAATCAGCCCGACGCCGCGATCCCTCACTTTCGCCGCGCACTGGAACTCCGACCGGATTTCGCGCAGGCCCATATCAATCTAGCCAGTGCGCTGGCTCAAAAGGGAGACATGGAAGCAGCGTTTGGCGAGAGTCGCGAGGCGGTGCGACTGGCTCCGCGCGACCCGGAAGCTCATCGCACTCTGGGACGTGTATTAAGTTTTCGCAGAGATTTAGAAGGCGCGAGCCAGGAACTGAACCGCGCAGTAGAACTGAAGCCACAGAGAGCTGACCTTCATGATGAATTGGGTTCGGTGCTGGCGCAGAGGTTCAGTCTTAATGAAGCTGGAGCGGAATTTTCTCAGGCGCTGAAATTGCAGCCCGGGTTCGCTCCGGCCCATTTGCATCTGGGCGTGGTCCGCTTGCAGCAGAAGTCACTCGATGATGCCGTGGATCATCTGCGCAGTGCGGTCCGCTTGGCGCCCGGTCTTTCTCAGTCGCATTACTACCTCAGCCAGGCGCTGGAACAGCAAGGCAAGAATGATGAAGCGATTCGCGAGTTGCAAGCGTGTGTAAAGCTGCAGCCGGACTTCGCGCCGGCTCAAACTCAACTTGGTCTGTTGCTACAGCGTTCGGGCGATGCCGATGGGGCGGTCGCTGCGTATCGAAGCGCGGTTCAGCTTCGGCCCGACAATCCTGACGCTCACAACAATCTTGGACTGGCGCTGATCCAGATTGGCGACGCTTCGAGTTCCATCCCAGAGTTCGAAGCTGCTCTGCGCCTCCGCCCGGATGACACGGGATACCGCGGCAATCTGGGAACAGCCTATCTACAGAAAGCGGATTTCGATGCAGCCATTGCGCAGTTTCAAGCTGCACTGAAGATTGCTCCCGAGGACGCGACGCTGCACTACAACCTCGGTCTGGCATTCAAACTCAATGACAAGTTGGATGACGCCATCGCCGAACTTCAGCGCGCCGCGGAATTGGATCCTGCACAAGCGGACGTCCATTACACATTGGGAGTGACATTTTGGCAGCAAGGCGAATTCGCCAAGGCAGATGACGAACTGCGGGCCGCGATTCATGCCAAGCCGGATTATGCCGAGGCTCACTACACGTTGGGTACGGTCCTGAAGCAAGAGGGAAAATTACAGGATGCGGCTGCAGAATTACGCGAAGCCATTCGGCTGCAGCCAGATTTTGCCGGCGCGCATACCACGCTGGCTGCGGTTTTTCGTCAGATGGGTGATCCTGCCGGGGCTGCAACGGAGAGCCGATTGGGAGAACAAATCAGCAAGGACAAAACCAATCTTCAAGGCGCGACATTCAACACAAATTCCGGAAAACGGTTACTCCAGGTTGGCGATCTCGAGGGAGCCATTTCTCAGTTTCGCTCCGCAATCAAGCTTGCTCCTGATTATGCTCCTGCCCATTTTCAATTGGCGGAGGCGCTACGCCGCAAAGGTGACAAGGCCGAAGCAGAGAAGGAATTTCAAAAAGCGGCACAGTTGGATCCTCGCCTCAAGGTGCCCGCTCCGTAGCACCCAGAGTCATTACGAAAATCCTCATTGCGAAGAGCAGTCTGTCATGTTTCCTGCCCAGCCAGGTCCCTCCAACGTTCTCCACTGTTTTTCATATCTATTAAATCGAAATCTACGCTATTTCATAGTATTGGGTGTTAATAACTTTCCTTTACAAGTAGATTCAACAAGATTAGGGTGGGCACTCATTGGACCGTAACTTGCGTGTCAATAATGTTTTCCCATTACTCCCGGTGTGCTCACAACAATCCAAAGACGCAAGGGCGTAGGCGGAATTTGACGCTTCATGAAAACGCGGAGGGGCAAATGACAAGACGATTCATCGTGGTGGCGCTAGTAATTGTTTGTAGTTTAACAATCATGACAGCGTCGGCCTTTGGCCAAGCGGTCTATGGCAGTATCTTGGGCACCATTACGGATCCTTCCGGTGCCGCAGTAGCTGGAGCCAAGGTGACGGTGACCTCCGTTGGCAAAGGAACCACGGCGGAAGCAACGACCAATGTCGATGGCAACTACACCGTGACACACTTGATCCCCGACGTTTACAACGTCAAGGCCGAGGCGCCAGGCTTTAAATCATTTCAAACCGCCAACGTCGTCGTGTCGGCAGATACCGGTGTCCGCGTGGATGGGCAATTTCAAGTGGGCGGAGCGCAGGAAATCGTGGAAGTAACTGCGGAGACACCGCAGTTGAAGACGGACCGAGCGGACGTATCGATGCAGTTCAGCGAGAAGTACGTGGCGGACCTGCCGATTCTTAATCGCAACTTTACGTCACTTGAACTAGCAGCTCCCGGTACCCAGAAGCTGGTGGGCTGGAGCCACGCGGCAACGGAGAATCCCCAAGGCGGACAGCAAATTTTCGTGAACGGGCAGCACTTTAGCGGTACAGGATTCGAACTTGACGGCACGGATAACCAGGATCCGATCCTTGGGATTATCGTGGTGAACCCGAATCTCGATGCCATCACCGAAACTAAGATGTCGTTACAGAATTACGATGCCGAGTTTGGAAAAGCCATCGCGGGACTCGTGACAGTACAGACCAAATCAGGCAGCAATGAAGTGCATGGCAGCGCTTTTTGGTTCCGGCGTACTGATGCGACCCAGGCTCGCGATCCCTTCACTCAGTACAAGCCGGATGCGGTAACAGGCCGCCTGATCCCATCCAGTCGCTGGAACCAATTCGGTGGTTCTCTCGGTGGGCCCATCGTCAAGAACAAGTTGTTTTTCTTTGGAGACTACCAGGGTACTCGGCAAGCCAGCGGTATCAGTCAACAGCTGACGATTCCCACGGCTCTTTCCCAGGCCTCATGCAATCCAGCCACTAATGCCAGCAGCACAACTCCCGGCTTTTGTAATTTGAGCGAGTATCTTGGACAAGTTCCGGGTGGTGGACAGGTTTACGACCCGACAACTGGAAACCAGCTCGATGGCAGCGGCCGTGCGCCATTTGTGGGAAACTTGATTCCAATCGGCCGGATACCATCGCAGTCAGCGGCAGTCTTCGCGCTGTTTCCACAGCCGACGAATGGGAACGTACACCAAAACTTCGTAGGTGCCGGGTCTGGACCGTTTAACCAGAACAGCTTCGATACCCGTATCGACTTCAATCCCAATGAAAAGCTGCAGGTCTTCGGACGCTTCAGTCTCGACTATTTCAGCCTGTCAGGGAAAGGCGTACTAGGTCAGTTGGGAGGCGTTGGCTTCGGTCTTCTCGGATTGGCGGGCAGTTCCGTTACTCACAATTACAGCCTGGCCACGGGCTTTACCAAGACGTTCAGCCCGTCACTACTGACCGACTTCCGCTTCGGTTGGTTCAAATACAACCCACAGACTCACAAGCCCGACGAAGGCACCACCCCCATGGACGGGTTCGGCATACCCAACATGAACTTGGGAGACATAACCACTTCGGGTTTGGCTGCCTTCTTCATGGATTCATCCGGCAACATGCTGTCCAACTTTGGCGATGGTCTAAACGTTGGCCGTTGCAATTGTCCGCTCACCGAAAGAGAGCAGCAGATCCAATTCGTCAATAACTGGACCAAGATCATCGGCAATCACCAATATAAGTTTGGCGGCGATATTCGGTACGCAACGAATCTGCGTCTGCCAAGCGATGCGAACCGCACCGGCCAACTCAACTTCAACCCCAAGGGCACCTCCTTGGCAGGCAACGCCGGTCTTGACTTGGCAACGTTTCTACTGGGCGAAGTGACGTTCATGGACCGTTACGTCAACAATGCCGGTACACTCGACGCTTCCGAGCGGCAGAAGCGAACTTTCTTCTACGGTCAGGACACCTGGCGTTTAACTCCGAAATTGACCTTGAACTACGGGTTGCGTTGGGAAGTTTACTTTCCCGAGTCAGTTAACGGCAAAGGGAAAGGCGGATTTGCCAACATCACGGAAGGCATCGTCCGCGTGGCAGGTTACGGTAAGTACAACTTGAGTGGCAATATCGACAATAACTGGACGCTCTTTGCGCCTCGGCTTGGTCTCGCCTATCAAATAACACCGAAGACAGTGATCCGCATGGGATATGGTCGAAGTTATGACTTGGGAGTGTTCGGCTCGAACTTTGGACATACTGTCACTCAAAACCTGCCCGTGCTTGTCAACCAGAATGTGAGCGCGAGCAGCAATGTGGATCCGGCTGCTTCGAACGACATCATTCCGGCGTTCACGCTGGCGCAAGGCCCGCCGCTGTTCCAATTCCCCGCCATCCCGTCCGATGGCGTCTTCCCGTTGCAGGGGCCGCAGAACAATGTGAGCCCGAAAATTCGGCCCACTTACCAGCGTGTGCCGACGCTCGATGCGTGGAACGTCACTATCCAACAACAAGTGACTAACACACTGTCAGCGGAAATTGGGTACGTCGCCAGCAAAGGTACGCACGTGTTTGCTGGCAACGGACCGGCTTACAACGTCAACCAGGTTGGTATTGGTCCCGGCACCAGCATCGACGGCCAATTTGTCCCCAACACACCGCAGTCCGTTCGCAGGCTATTCCACAACAGGTTTGTCTATCCAAACTTTCTGGATTCTCTTGGCAACCCGTTGGTGTGCTGCGATAACGACCTGGGCAACTACCTCGGTAACGATGCAAGCAGCAACTACAATTCAATACAAATCAAAGTTGAAAAACGCTTGACGCACGGTCTCCAATTTCTTACCCACTATACCTTCGCCCATGCCAATAACTATGACGGCGACTACTATGTAAACGACCCGCGGGTTCCTTACGGTCCAGACGACATGAATCGCAACCATGTCTTTGTAGCTAACGTGGTTTACGAATTACCCTTCGGCAAAGGAAAGACATTCGCCTCAGGAGCCAGCCGTGCAGTAGACATGATCATCGGGGGGTGGCAGTTGAGTACGAGCAGCAACTGGAGCAGCGGTCTTCCCTGGACACCTAGCTATAGCCTTTGTGGTCAGGACAAGGACGCTGGACCATGCCGTCCTAACAAGGCGGCGGGCTCATTCAAAGTGGGTGGAGGGTCATTCGATCCAGTTAACCATAACGTCGTCTTCTTCACGCCCATTGCACCTCTGGCCATCACGGGTCAGCCTCCGGGCACCGACTTCTGCACGGTTAGCCGGCCTGCAGGTACGGGCTTTGC
>MNDG01000034.1:7759-13455 GCA_001914815.1 Acidobacteriales bacterium 13_2_20CM_55_8 | reverse complement strand
TACCTTGACACGGCCGACCTCGTTAGAGATGTTGTAAACAGTTGTTTAAGCCACCTATCGAAGGCCCTAAACGAATACCCTTGCCATTTATGAGATACCTTCCAGACTAATTCACCCACCCAGACTTAGTCCCACCATTCTTTTTCTCGGCATCCTCTGGAGGGACATAGTTGCCGTGCTCGTCAAAGGTGACCTTGCGATCGTGTTTGCGCATGTAAACTTCGAATTTGCGCGCTGCCCGCCGGCGCTTCCATCGATAGTAGGAGTTGCGTAGTCCGAAATACTGCTCTGTGGCGCCAAATACGAGCCCACGGCGAGGCAAGAATTTGACGTAGAGAAAGCCGAAGAGCAACCCGCCAAGGTGGGCGAAGTAGGCGATGGCTTCTCCGTGCCCCGGGGTGGCAGCGCCAATCGCGCTCACGAGTGCAATGAAAGCAATGCCGGCTACGAAATACTTGGCGCGGATGCTAATCGGAATCGGGAAAAGCATGATTTGGCGGTCGCCATAAAGCAGACCGAACGCCATCAGAATGCCGTAGATGCCGCCGGAAGCGCCAACGGTAATAGTTCGTGGCGAGATGCCGCCGAGTCCTGTGTATCCGACGGCTACCGTAGTCAATGCTGCGCCGACCACGCAGAAGAAATAGAATTCCAGAAATCGCTTGTGTCCCCAGTCAGATTCAAACTGTGCTCCAAACATCCAGAGCGCCAGCATATTGAATAACAGGTGAAACAGGCCGCTGTGCAGGAAAGAATAGGTTGCCAGTTGCCAGATCCAGCCGTGAGTGACCATCTGCGGGATCAGCGCGAGGATCAAAAAAATTGCATTGCCTAAGTCCGGCTCCGCGGCCTGGAGCAGGGTGATGAGCAGGTACATTCCGGCGTTGATGATGATGAGCCACTTCACCGCCTTGGTGAAGGGAGGCAAACTCAACGAGAGGGTTCGTCCAGGGGGCATGGAAAGTATCGTCGTTCTGCGTCTTACTAATCTTAACAGGCTATGAGGTCATCGCTCCGGCATCGGGACGACCGGCAAACTTCTGTGCCCTTCTTTGTCGACAGCCCGGATGGCGAAGATCGCATTATCTTTCGAGATGGGCAGCGTCGTCCTGGTTACGTTTCCTACCGCTTGTGTATGTTCCCATTCCGCACTCGTGGTGGCACGCCACAGCACCTCGTACGTGCTTGCACGACCGCCGGGTGAAGGCTCCCACGTCAGTGTCGAGTCGTTCTCGAGCTCTTTGGTCACAAGGCGGACTTTGGCGGGAGGTGCGGGTCCCGACGCCAGTGACGCCAGAGTCGCGGCATTCAGCCGCGCAACATTAGCGACGTAGTCGAAATTCACGAACTTGGGCAGATCGCCATATTCAATGCCGTTTTCCGTCCGGACATTTTGGTGCTGGTGATGGTAGTCCTCGCGATATTCGGTGAAACGCACCGCGGCAAATCCTTGCTGATTAAAAGAGATGTGATCGCCGCCGCGAAGATAGCGGTCGAGGCGGAACACCAGCATCGGCTTCAGGCCTACCTCATTAGTGCGTCCGACTTCGGCGACGTAGCGGGCGATCTGGCGAGATGAGGAATCGCTCTCACCACCGAGATTGCGGATGAGCTTCAACTCGGCGTCAGTGGCGGCAATTGGGACGCCTTCGGAAAAGACGCGCACTATGCTTGGTTCCTGCTGAGGATTGCGGTCGCCACCCACGATGTCGTTGTTGAGCGCCGCTTCAATGTTCCAGCCCTCGGACTTCGCCATCTGTGCGAAATGATGGCTGCCGTTCAGACCCTGCTCTTCGCCGGCTACAGTCAGAAAAATAATGGTCGCAGGAAATTTCAGCTTGCTCAGAACACGGGCACACTCCAAGCTTACGGCCGTGCCACTGGCGTCATCATTCGCGCCGGGAGCCGCGCCGGTTGTGTCCAGAGTGTCACTGTTGCGCGAATCGTAGTGGCCTGTGACCAGGACGATGCGTTTAGCATTTTCGGGATCGCTACCCTTGAGGACCGCATAAACATTAGTGATTATGGTGGGCTTTGGGATGCGATCGGCGGGGCCCTCGGTGAAGCTGTCGGTCTTTACCTCGAGACATCCGTTGCAATCGCGCGAGTAACGTTCAAACTCGTTCTTGATCCACTCTCGCGCTACGCCGATGCCACGACGTGCCACGATAGAGGCCTGATCTTGCGCGGAAAGAGTTGATCTTGTCTGAAAACTGACCAGCTTATCGATATTGGCTCGGATCGTTTCTGCTGAGATCTGCTTCAACGCAGCCGCAATCTGCGGGTCGGCACTACTTGCAGTTGTTTGGGCTGATGCCGGCGCAACGGCCAAAATCAGCAAAATCCACCCAGGCCGCCGCAGGCAAGATGTCTTCATATCTTTGAAAGCAAGATTCATATAAGCTACATGGTTTCTTTCGAGCTTTTCCCAGGTTACGGTACAGCCAAGTTCCGTCAATCGACATCTGACGCCGATGGGATCGAGACGCTTGACCTTAGCCCGGGAAGAAACTAAATATTAGCAGGGACATCTTATAGAGCGGAGGCAATCATGGTTAATTGTCCTGAATGCGAGACCGATCTCGATATCGAAGAAGACGAGGTCGATGAGGGAGAAGTCGTCTCTTGTCCGGAATGTGGCACTGACTTCGAAATCATCACTATTAATCCGATTGAATTGAAACCCGTCGAAGAGGAAGCACTTGATGATGATGAGGAGGAGGAAGAAGCTGAAGACGGCGATTTATCGTAGATGCTGCCTAATCCTCCCCTTCCCACTGCTGCCTTCCCGCTTGGCTTGCCGATTTGTCCTGATTGGACTCTTGCTTTTCGTTGGAACTGCTATCGCCGTGCGCCCCGCGCCGGCTGCAGAGAAGAAATCCGAAAAGCCTTACGCCCTGATTTTTGGCACCGTCTGGAGCCCGGATAACCACCCGCTGTATGGTGTCAGGGTTAAGATTCGCCGTGCGGACGACAAGAAACCGCGCTGGGAGCTATATTCCGACCATAATGGCGAGTTCGCCCAGCGGGTTCCTGCCGGCAAGGCCGATTACGTGGTATGGGCCGACCTCAAGGGGTATAAGTACAACAATAACAAGCAGTTACAAGTGGGTACCGAGGTCACGGTGCACATCGAAAATGACGAGAGAGCCTACATTGGTTTGCATCTAAGATAGTAGAAACCACAGCTTGGGGAGCTGAGGCCATTTGGGGGAGGACACCTCATGAAAACTTATCGGGTGGTTGCGGTCGTCATGTTTCTGATGGCCGGCCTTGCCGCCATGGCGAGCCCGTATTACGAAAAAGACAAGGGCGATGCTGGACGCCTGCTGATGGGCAAAGTGCTGGATCATGGGGACAATCCCTTGCCGTCTGCCGTCGTGTACCTCTCGAATCCGCGCAGCAGAGCGGTGAAGACGTATATCGTCGGTCCGGATGGTGTCTATCGCTTCCCGGCCCTGTCCCCTAACATTGACTACGAGGTTTACGCGCAGTACAACGGGCGGAAAAGCGACACCAAGACCGTGAGCCAATTTGATAATCGGCAGCAGGTGAACATCAATCTGAAGATTGATGCGAAGTAGTTTTCCCCAACGGACGAAATCAATTGCTAGAAAAAGGCCGCCAGAAATGGCGGCTTTTGGTTTTGTATCGGATGCCGGCGGGATGCCGGGGCTCCGGTCTACTGCGGATTAGTTATTCTCGTTTCCTGCGCGCTTCCACGAGACCAGCTCGCCAATGGTTGATCCGCCCGTGCTGGAGACGGGATGCTTGTACGCTTCTACTTCGGTACGCGAGGCTTCTTCGCCTACCGCCTTGATGCTGAGGCCGACTTTCTTTTCCTCCGGAGTCATCTTGATGATCTTGAAATCGTGCTCCAGGCCAGGCTCGAGATGAATCGGTTGTCCGTTGGCGTCCACTGCTTCGGAGTTGTGACAGAGTCCTTCGATCCCCTCGGCGATTTCTACAAATGCACCGAAGCTGGCCACACGCAACACTTTCCCGTGCAGCACGTCGCCAACGTGGCGTTGCTGGAAGAAGGTTTCCCATACATCCGGCTGCAGTTGCTTCACTCCCAAGGACAGGCGCCGCTTGTCGGGTTCGATCGCCAGCACGATGGCTTTTACGCGATCACCTTTCTTTAATACCTCTGAGGGATGCTTCACGCGCTTAGTCCAGCTCAGATTGCTGACGTGCACCAGGCCATCGATGGCGTCCTCGATTTCAATGAATGCGCCGAAATCGGTCAGGTTGCGTACACGTCCCTCTACGGTCGCTCCGACCGGATACTTCTCATGCAAGGCGTCCCAAGGATTGCTGGCCAATTGTCGCATGCCGAGCGAGATGCGGCGCTCCTGCGGATTTACGCTGAGCACTACGCAATCCACCTGATCTCCGACGTTTACCAGCTTCGAAGGATGTTTCATTCGTTTGGACCACGTCATCTCGCTGACGTGCACCAGCCCCTCGATGCCCTGCTCGAGCTCGACGAATGCGCCATAGTCAGTGACGCTGATCACGCGTCCGCTTACGTGCGCGCTCACAGGATAGCGATGCGATGCATCCAGCCAAGGATCAGGAGTGAGCTGTTTGAATCCCAGCGAGACGCGCTGTTTGTCTTTATCGAATTTGAGCACCTTGACTTGAATCTGATCGCCTACATTCACCAGGTCTCGCGGATGCGTCAGTCGTCCCCACGACATGTCGGTGATATGCAACAGGCCATCGATTCCGCCCAAGTCCACGAACGCGCCATACTCGGTCAGGTTCTTGACCACGCCGGTCAGCACGGCGCCTTCTTCGAGGTGTTCCAGAGTTTTGGAGCGCTTTTCCGTCTGCTCTTCTTCCAGCACCTGCTTGCGCGACACGACAATGTTGCCGCGCTTCTTATTGAGCTTAATGATCGCAACTTCCAGTTTTTGACCTTTGACGGCATCCAGATTACGCACCGGCCGCAGGTCTGCCTGGGATCCGGGCAGGAAAGCCTTGGCCCCGAGGATGTCTACCGTCAGACCGCCTTTAATACGTTCGACAACCGTGGCCTGGATTGGTTTCTTCTCGTTATAAGCCTTCTCAATCTCGTCCCAGGCGCGCAGGCGCTGCGCCTTCTGATGGGAAAGATTAATGTATCCTTCCTCGGTTTCGCCCTTATCGCGCATCACATCGATTTCGTCACCCGGCTGGAACTTGGGCTTGCCCTCGTGATCCAGCACCTCGCCTAGCAGCAACATGCCTTCCGACTTGGCGCCGATGTCTACGACGACATGGGTCGCAGTAAGCTTTAGGACAGTGCCTTTGAGGACGTTATCTTCGCTCGCGGCTTCTTCACTTTCAGTGGTGAAAGTTTCCAAGGCCGAGGCGAAATCCTCTGCGCTAGCTGTCATTGCTGGTTTGTCATCCTGATGCTGAGCCATTGCGGTCTGTTGACGGGGAATGGCGGATTCTGGGGCTGAGCCCTCAGGAGAGCCCGTACCGTGCTCGGCAAGCGTTGCCGAGGTCGAGGACTCCTGGTGTTGGGCGCTGTTGTCGTCGAACAAGATTGATGACCTTTCTGCAGTATTCCTCGCACATCGTGCGAGACAAATGCGGGCTATTTTCGTGCGGACAGCTGGCGTGAGTCTTAGGTTGTGTTGAGCCCGTCCTGGCGAACGAACTAGGACAATCCCAGCGGTCGGACTGCTAAAAGAACCCGCTCC
>MNDG01000034.1:0-7739 GCA_001914815.1 Acidobacteriales bacterium 13_2_20CM_55_8 | reverse complement strand
CCGCCTCGAATGTGGCGGTGCCTGTGCGGCTGCCAGAACCAGGCAGCCGCGTCTTAAGCCTAAGTTCCGGAAAGCTGCTGCCATCTGCTACTCTGCGGTGCCATGGACTATCTCTGGACTCCCTGGCGATATGCATACGTTACCGGCGCGGAAAGGGTTTCCGGCTGCATTTTTTGCGATTTGCCTAAGCTCGGCAACGATATAAAAGCGCGCATCGTGTATCGCGGTCAGCATTGCTACATAGTTCTCAACACCTATCCCTACACTCCGGGACACTCCATGATTGTTCCTTTTGCGCATCTCGATGAGCTGCAAAAACTGCCGGTCGCCACCGCACACGAAATGATGGATCTATTACAGAAGATGGAACATTTGCTGCGCGTCCTCTACACACCCGACGGAATTAACCTTGGAATGAATATCGGTAAAGCCGCAGGAGCGGGGGTGGCAGGGCACATCCACATGCACGTGCTGCCGCGCTGGCTGGCGGACTCGAATTTCGTTTCGGTGATTGGCGAAACTCGAATCTTGCCGGAGACTTTGGAGATGACGTACGAGAGAATTAAAAAGGCAATGGCAACGGAGTCTTAAGCGGTAACACTCCTAACGTCAGGCCCTGTCCAGTAACTTTTCCATCTCTTTTTCACCGATCACGTTTACCCCTAACTTTTTTGCTTTGTCTAGCTTTGCACCTGCGTCCGTTCCAGCGATGACATAGTCGGTCTTCTTGCTGACCGACGAGGACACACGTCCTCCCGCATCTTCGATCATCTTCTTGGCTTCGTCGCGGGCGTAGCGGGTCAGCGTGCCGGTCAATACGAACGTCTTGCCAGCAAGTGCGGTTCCGCGGTGTCTTTTTTTGCCGATGAAAGTCAAACCAGCTTTGCCTAGACGCTCCACAAGTTCGCGGTTCTTCGGTTCTTGAAAAAATTCCGCAATGCTTTGTGCGATGCGTGGTCCGACTTCGTCCACTTCCAGCAGTTGCTCCTGGGTGGCGTTCATGAGAACCTCCATGGATCCGAAATGCTCAGCCAGAAACTGGGCTGTGCGTTCTCCCACAAAGCGCATGCCGAGGCCATAAATCACGCGTTCGAGTGGAAGTTTTTTTGAAAGGTCGATTTCGTCCAGTACATTTTGCGCAGATTTCTCACCCATGCGTTCGAGTTGTAATAGGTCCGCCTTGGTGAGTTTGTAGATATCTGAAACGTTCTTGATCAGACCACGATCGGTGAGCTGATTGACCAGCGCGTCTCCCATGCCCTCGATGTTCATCACGTGGCGTGAGGCGAAGTGCAGGATCGTTTCCCGCAGTTTGGCTGGGCAATTGGCGTTGACACAGCGGTGGTCGACTTCGCCCTCCGTACGAACCACCTTGGTGCCGCAGATCGGACATTTCTCCGGCATGTGGAAAGATTTATGTCCACGTGGATGCGCCTTGTCCTCCACGACGCGTGTAACCTTGGGAATCACATCACCACCGCGCTGGACTTCCACCCAGTCGCCGATTTTCAGACCGAGACGGTCAATTTCGTCCATGTTATGTAGCGTGGCCCGGCTGACAGTGGTGCCGCCGATAGGCACCGGCTTCAGCATTGCAACTGGTGTTAATTTGCCAGTGCGACCGACCTGCACAATGATGTCTTCGACACGAGTGATGCCCGATCGTGCCGCATACTTGTACGCAATCGCCCAGCGCGGGGCCTTCCCCGTATAACCCAGTTCCCGCTGCAGGCTCGTGCGATCCACCTTGACGACGATGCCGTCAATTTCATAGGGCAGATTCTCGCGCTTCGGTTCCCATTCCTGTACGAATGTCCAGATAGCGTCGAGATTCTTCGCGAGGGTTCTGCGAATATTTACTTTGAAACCGAGGGATTCGAGCGCATTCAAGGTTTCCCAGTGCCGATCGAAGTAGGTTCGTCCGTTATGAAGCAGGGAATAGCCAAAATAATCCAGCCGCCGTTGCGAGGTAATACTCGGCTCCAGTTGGCGGACGGTGCCGGCCGTGGCATTTCGTGGATTAGCGAACAGCGAGAGGCCATTTTTTTCTCGCTCCTCGTTCATTTTCTTGAAAGCGGCAATGGGCATCAGCATTTCGCCCCTCACCTCGAAGTCCGCAGGGATACGCGCCTTTCTGAGCGCTTCCTTCGAGATAGAAAGAGGGATTGAACGCACGGTACGGACATTCAGAGTTACATCTTCGCCCTCGCTGCCATCGCCGCGAGTTATGCCACGTACCAGCTTTCCGCCTTCGTAGTGAAGGGCCAGGGACATGCCGTCGAGCTTCAGTTCGCAAACATATTCAATTTCCTTCTGCCCACTCAGCTCATGTACACGACGCTCCCAATTGCGCAGTTCGTCTTCGCTGTAGGTATTGTCGAGCGAGAGCATGGGCGAGGAGTGCCTGACCTTCAGGAAACCTTCGCGAGGTTTTCCGCCGACGCGCTGAGTGGGAGAATCGGCTGTCACCAGATCCGGGTGCTCAGTTTCCAGCTTGATAAGTTGGTCCATCGACTGATCGAATTCTGGGTCCGAAATCTGGGGATCATCGAGTACGTAATAGCGGTACTCGTGATCACGGATCTTCTCGCGTAAGTCTTCAATCTTTTTGGACAGATCCTTACTCGCGACGGGCATAACGAAAAGATTATATTCGGACCGTCGGGGATCTCGCGGCAACGGGGAAGACCAGGCCCAGCCCTCCAAAACCGAAAGAGTTCCTACAAACCATATTTCTTGAGGGTTACATCCCGCCGCAGCCCCGGTACAATAAGCTGTTACGGCATAGCCTGCGGTCCGGCTGGTATTGATGCGGCCGCCAAAGAGGGTGCATGTTCGAAGTCACCGTCGAAGATTCTTTTGCCGCTGGACATTACCTGCGCAACTACAAAGGCAAGTGCGAGAATCCGCACGGGCATAATTACAAAGTGCGGGTCACGCTGGCCGGTGAAGAGTTGGATAAGGCCGGCCTGCTGCTCGATTTCAAAGAACTGCGTGAGGTAATGAAAAATGTCATTGACCGGCTCGATCATCAGATGATCAATGATTTGGAGCCTTTTACTTCGTTGAATCCATCTGCCGAAAATTTGGCCAAATATTTCTATGACCAGGCCAACCTGAAACTGGATCAGGGTAGCCGTGGCCGGGTGCGGGTAAAGAATGTCACCGTCTATGAGACTGACACCACCACCGCGACTTATTCCGTCTGAGTTAAGGGACGTCAGATAATCATTCACCATGCAGATTACCGAGATTTATAAATCGATCCAGGGTGAGTCCACACATGCGGGGTTGCCGTGCGTATTCGTCCGGCTCACTGGCTGCAACCTGCGCTGCTCCTGGTGTGACAGCGAGTACACCTTCACCGGTGGACACCGCATGGCGCTCGATGAGGTGCTGGAAGAAGTGGAACGATTGAGCCCAGACGGCGGACTCGTCGAGATTACTGGTGGCGAACCTATGTTGCAGGAGCGTGAGGTCGTCCCCCTGATGCAGCGCCTACTCGATGCGGGTTATACCGTGCTGCTTGAAACCAGCGGTGAGCGTCCGTTGACGCGTGTGCCGCACGGGGTGATAAAGATTGTGGATGTGAAGTGCCCGAACTCCGGCGAGCCCGATAGCTTTCACATGGAGAATCTGGAGGCCCTAGGACTGCAGGATGAAGTGAAGTTCGTGCTTAGCGACCGGACCGACTACGAGTTCGCTCGCGAATTCGTGGTCCTCCACACTTTGGACCAGCTTTCAGCAAGGAAGCGGAGGGTGCGCGAGATTGTTCACATTGTCTCTTGGATCCTCGGGAATTGGCGGAATGGATGTTAGCGGACAATTTGACGGCCCGATTGGGGCTGCAAATCCATAAGTTCATCTGGGATCCGGCGCTGAAGGGCGTCTAGGGCCCTGGAAGGTCCGCTTTCCACGGTGCTATTGAATGTTGACCTCTGACTTGGGCCTTCTGTCGTGCATCTAAATATGGGAAAGAGTAAGCAGAGCGCGGTTGTCCTGCTTAGCGGTGGCATGGATTCCTGCGTATGTGCCGCGTTGGCCAACCGTGACTACGCGACGGCAGCGGTCCACGTCAGTTATGGACAAAGGACGGAACAACGCGAGCGCCTGGCATTTTCCGCGATCTGTGAGCGGTTAGGGATCTCCGATCGCTTGGTTGTACGCACTGAGGCGTTACGGGCGGTGGGCGGTTCGGCGCTAACCGATGCCCTCATTGCGGTTCCCGAGGCGGCAGGAACAGTATTTGGAGAGCAGAGGGCGCAAATCCCGGTCACATATGTACCCTTCCGCAATGCGCACTTCCTGGCCGTGGCAGTGAGTTGGGCGGAAGTCTTGGGAGCGGAGAAAATATATATCGGAGCCGTAGAACAGGACAGTTCAGGATATCCCGATTGCCGCCCCGCCTACTATCGTGCGTACAACGAGGTCATAAAAGCCGGCACGAAGGAGGGACAAATAGAGGTCGTCACTCCGCTGATCGGCCTGCGCAAAAGAGACATTGTCAGGCTCGGCCTTGAATTGAACGCGCCCTTCGATTTAACGTGGTCTTGTTACAGCCGGGAGGACAGCGCTTGCGGCGTGTGTGATAGTTGCGTGCTGCGTCTTCGGGCCTTTCATGAGGCAGGGGCCGCGGATCCGATTCGCTATGCCGAACTGGCCCAAAGAGCTTGACAGGGATTTTCGTTTTTCCAGATACCAAATTTCTTTGACCCAAAGCGTTCTACTTGAGAGTTGAGAATCGTAAATCAGGTTCAGTCGGAGGCCAAAATGAAGCAAAAACTTGGTGTCCTGGTGCTAATCGCGTTTGCGGCGGCATTATTTGCAACCCCAGCCTTTACTCAGTCCACGGGCACCATAAAAGGCGTGTGCAAGGATATTGAAGGAAAACCAATTACTGGCGCCGTGGTCCAGCTTACGAGCCAGGAGACTGGCCGCAAGTACGAAATGAAAACCAATAACAAGGGCGAGTATTTTTCCCTGGGCATTGCGCCAGGAAAGTACAACGTCGCGCTTTTGAAGGATGGCAAAGAATTATTCCACTACGCGAACGTACCTGTGGGTTTGGACGAAGTCACAGTTGACTTTGACTTGCAAAAAGAACAAGCCAAGGGAGCGCAGCAACAGGGGATGACCCCAGAGCAGCTGAAGAAGATCCAGGAGCAACAAGAAAAGGCGGCGAAAGAAACGAACACAGTGAAGGCGCTGAATGAGAAGCTTGCTGCTTCTACTCAAGCTTCGACCGCTGGCGACTATGACACAGCGATTAAGGTTCTGACAGAAGCCACAGAGATGGACTCCACGCGGGACCTGCTCTGGTTCAAACTGGCCGATGCTTATCGTGCGTCGGCACCGAAGCAAACCGATCCGGCAGAAAAGACCAAACGCCTGGAGACTGCAATTGCCGACTATCAGAAAGCCATAGATCTCAAGCAGAAGGCTGCGGAGGCCGCGCCTAAGACTCCGGAAGCCAACAAACAACTCGCCGCCTATTACAACAATCTAGGCGATGCCTATGCCAGGGCTGGCAAGGGCGAGGAGGCGACAAAAGCTCTTACGCAGGCAGCCCAGTTGGATCCGCCCAGTGCTGCCATGTACTACTTCAACTTAGGCGCCGTCTTGACCAATGTCGGCAAAATGGACGATTCGATTGCCGCTTTCGACAAGGCCATTGCCGCCGATCCTACCCGTGCCGATGCCTACTACTTCAAAGGTGTGAATCTGATGGGGAAGGCCACGTTGAAGGGCGACAAGATGGTCGCGCCAGATGGAACTTCTGAAGCCTTCAATAAGTATCTGGAACTCCAACCTACGGGCCAGTTTGCCGAACCCGCCAAGCAGATGCTGGCCAGCATTGGCGCTACTGTGGAGACCAGTTTCGGAAAGAAAAAGAGCACAAAAAAATAAAACGGCGCTCAATATCGGTTATCAACATTGTTCAGTTCCAATCCAGGCGGCCTCCGAGCCGCCTTTTTTCTCCCCGTAGCACATGTGGCTCTTACCCCACTGCCGCAGCTCATTACGAAGGTCTATGCACCTGCTTTTCTTCGTAGGAACAGGCAGCCACTTTGGCTAAAGTAGGGAAAGGTACAGGCAAAGTGTGTCAGGAAGAACAGTGGCTGAATTTCCCGCTGTTCGCGTATTGTGACGCACTCCTCAATCCCACTTATGGCTGCCGCCGGCAATGCTCCAAGAACGGTATTGATCGATCCGCCTTCCGGCACAGGATCGGCGGCAACGCAGTCGCTTCTGTCCGCCATGCTCCACGCTGACGATCAGGTGAGCCAGCTCATCTTCTCGCCCGGACGACCGCCGCAAATCGAGGTATCCGGAGCACTGGTTGCAGTCCAGGCTCCAGGACTTGATCTGTTGAGCGCCGATGATACAAGACGTCTTGCCTCCGACCTGATTGGACAGAATAAGCGGGCAATCACAATGCTGCAGGAGCAGGGCTCATGCGACGTCTCCTTCGGCTTGCCGGGCTTGGCGCGCTTCCGGGTGAATGTGTTCCTCCAGCGTGGCAGCTGTGCGGTGGTGATGAGGGTCATGCCAGGCACAATTCCTGATTTCGCCTGGCTGGGGCTGCCTGCGCATCTGGGAGACGTGGCAAAGCTCGGCGACGGCATGGTGCTGGTGACCGGCACGCGGGGTGCCGGAAAATCGTCAATACTGGCGGCACTTCTGGACTGCATTAACGAACATCGTACTTGCCACATTCTCACCATTGAAGACCCGATTGAGTTTTTGTATACGCACAAGCGCGCTACCATTCACCAACGCGAACTGCACAGCGATGCGCCCAGCTTCCCGCTGGCGTTGCGTGCCGCCATGCATCAGGCGCCCAAGGTCATCCTGATAAGCGAGTTGCGCGACCATGAAACCATGGAAATGGCGCTCCAAGCCGCGGAAACCGGACACCTCGTGCTCTCCAGCGTGAATAGCGTGAGCGCCGCCAAGGCGGTGGAGCGGATAGTGACCAATTTCGCCCCCGTAGAACAGCCAGCGACGCGAAGCCGCTTGGCCAGAGTTCTCCGCTACGTTATCTGGCGCAAGCTCGCCCCCAGGACAGACAGCAGCGGCCGTATGGCGGTGGTGGAGATTCTTAAGGGAAACTCGCGGGCTCAGGAATGCGAAGAGGATAGTCAGTCAATCCATGCACCGCTCGAAATGAACAACGAAAATGCTGCCGATGGCATACAGCATCTTGACGGAGAGATCGAGAAACTAGTGCGGGCAGGGGTGGTGAACCTGACCATAGCCCTGGCCTGCGCGGCCGATCCGAAGGAGTTGCAAAAGAGGCTGGCGAAATAAGATGTCTTTGATCTCCGTGGTAGATTTGAAATTGTTATCCTTCCCGGTTGCAAGCAACAATCAAAAACAGCAATCGAAACTTCCGTCTTCTCCCGTATCATCTGCTGTATGGCTGCTGTGCCCGAGCCGCCTCCGATTGTAACTTTTGAGGAAGCCCGTCATATCGTCGAAGGGCATGCCTCGCGTTTGCGTCCCCGAAGCAAGGAGTTATTGGAGTTGCTCGACAGTGCTGGACGCATTCTGGCGGAGCAGTTGGCCGCCGACCGCAATTTCCCTCCTTTCCGGCGGGCAACGCGCGACGGATACGCCGTGCGTGCTGCCGATCTTGCACAGCTTCCCGCCAAGCTCCGGGTCGTCTGAGAAATTAGGGCCGGCGCTAAGTCCGAGAATAGTGAAATCGAGATCGAATCGGGAGAGGCTGCCGCTAT
>MNDG01000089.1:5911-16633 GCA_001914815.1 Acidobacteriales bacterium 13_2_20CM_55_8 | reverse complement strand
GTTCGGCGGCCAGTACCTTGCCTTGCGATTCCACTTTTACTACAACCCAGAAAGAGCCGAACTGCGGTAGGCTCCTACCACACCAGCGTTTCCTTCAGCAGGAAATTCCTCAAGCTGGAACTTGAAGGCCGTGCCGATGGACTTCTGCAAGCGTATCGATCCGTCTCCAGTATGGATGGTCAACAACTTCCCGCCACCATTCAACTTCCCATGAATATTGTTCTGGCCTAGCCGCCCCTCGACGGTGATTGGCATGTCCAGACTAATATGCCCGTCGCTGGTGTGGAGGTCCACATCCGCTGCAAATGTGTCCGGCAATTCCAGGCTGATGCTGCCATCGCCAGCGTGCAGGTCCCAGTTCGAAACCGCAGCCGAACCGGGCAGCGCGCGGACGTCGATGCTCCCGTCCCCGCTGCTGATTTCCAGCTGATCGAATCGTCCCGCGGCACGAATGCGTCCATCACCCGACTGAGCCCGCAATGATCCTTCCACGGCATCGATTTCTTGATGACCGTCCCCGCTCCGTCTCTTGGCATGTGAATGGCTATGTCTACCCGCCGGTTGCTCCCGAAGTTGAAGTGGACGATGTTTTGAGGAAAACGCACTTCCAGTTGCACGGCATCGCCCCTCTGGTGATCGAAGATTTGAATCTCGCCCGGACCAATCTTCCAGCGCTCGGTAGTCACACGAGCTTCAATCGTGTTCTGCTCCCAGGTGTCCACCCGGATGTTAGCATCAGAGGTTTCCACTCGCAGCTCCGGCTTGCCAGTTAGAGTGAAAGTCTTCGACCACTCCTCGGCCCATGCCGATGAGCCGAACCCCAGACATATGACCAGAACGAAGAAAGCGACGCGTCGCATAGAATCACTCCCCATCCCGAGGACACACCTCCGCCCTCGTTCTTCAGACGTTGATACGAGAATTTGGTGAGCCCAGTTCCGTCCCCGCATAGACACAGGGAAATAGCTCAGCCCAGCGCTCCACTGCTGGTTAGCTGCATCTTCGGGTAAGCCATCTCGATCAGCGTCCTCTCCGAAAAAGGCACATACAGAAGGCCGCATGTAGCCGCGAAGGCCGCGCCAAACCCGATCTTCTGCGCCATCAGGAAAGGTGCGATGCCCCACAGTTCGTCAAGAATCAGTATGAAAAGGAACAACTGCTGGAATTTTTCTCCCAGCAGCTTGTAATCGAAAGCCGCCGTCGAGAGCAAATAGCAGCGCACTGGAATTCCCACCCCCGCGGTTACTATCGTCGCCGCCACGATGGCGAAGGAAGCCCACCCGGGTAGAAATGTATCCGCCACCCGGTCGATCTCACGCAAATGAAAGAGTGCCTCCACATAAAAAATCAGGTACATGAGTTGGATTAACTCGAACAGGGCTCGAGTAACTCTACGCGGAGGCGGCCGGAAGGGTGGCACTGGGTCAGGTCCACTGATCCACACTACTGGCGCTAGAAACCGATACCCTCGTTTAGCCAGAGTTTCGACATATTTCGGGTTGGTTGCCGAGTCGCCCAGTGCCTCACGCACCTTGTTCACCGCAGTATTCAGGCTCTTATCAAAGTCAACGAAGACGTCGGGACTCCATAGCTTTTTAGTGATCTCCTCACGGCTGATTACATCTGGGGCACGCTCCAGCAAAAGCACCAGCAACTGGAAGGGTTGCTCTTGAAGACCAATTCGCGCCCCATTTTTTCGAAGTTCGCCGGCTGCTAGATTCACCTCAAAGACACCAAAGCGTGCAATCCGCGCTGTCCGACCGGCGTGTGACGTCGCCATACTGCCGCGTAGTTTACACCCTGACTACTTGCTCGACACCAGCGTTTTCGCGGCTCAAGTCTCGCTCGAGTTCCGGCGCTACAATGTCACAGTGCCTGCCACCCAGCCAAAGCGACAACTTCCTGACCCTGCGCCCGAAACACACTCCAGGCGTTCCATACACAGTCTGGAAGCCACCGGCATTCTAGTGATCGCAATACTGCTTCTGATTCTCACCCTGGTTCGCTACTGGCGCTACATCCCCTGGGGTGCGCGCTGACTGTGTCCTGTCCGTCCCTCTTAGTCGTGGTGATAGGCCCCACAGGAAGCGGGAAGACCGCCCTTTCGCTGGCGCTGGCCGAGCATTTCCGCGGGGAGATCGTCAATTGCGATTCCGTCGCAATGTATCGCGACTTCGAGATCGGCACCGCCAAGCCGACTATCGCCGAACGCAGTCGTGTCCCTCATCACTTACTCGATTCTGTGGATCCCACCGCTTACATCACGGCCGGAGAGTACGCTAGTCAGGCTCGAAAGGTGCTGGAAGAAATCAAATCGCGTGGAAGCGTGCCCATCGTAGTTGGCGGAACCGGACTCTACCTTCAGGCTCTCTTGGAAGGTCTCTTCACGGGGCCGGAGCGTTCGGAAGAATTACGGGGTCGTCTGCGACAGCGTGCAAAAAACAAGAATTATCTCCACCGGTTGCTGCAACGTCTTGATCTGGCGGCGGCTGCGAAAATCCATTCCAATGACACGCCCAAACTGATTCGTGCCATCGAAGTCTGCCTGGCCTCGCGCAGGGAAATGTCCGAGATGTGGAAAGAAGGCCGCGACCCGCTGAGGGGCTTCCATATTCTCCGCCTGGGCCTGAATCCCGATCGTGCCGCGCTCTACGAGCGCATCAACCAGCGTGCACAACAGATGTTCGACTCCGGCCTGGTGGAAGAAACCAGAATCATGCTCGAAAAATACGGAGACTCCGCCAGCCCGCTTTCTTCCCTCGGCTATAAACAGGCAGTCCAGTTACTCCGCGGAGAAGTTGATCGTGATACCGCGATTCAGGCCGCCCAGCAGGCCCATCGCAACTATGCCAAACGCCAGATGACTTGGTTCCGCCGGGAGCCGCACGTAATGTGGCTCACAGGTTTTGGGGATGAAACGGAAATCCAGGGAAAAGCGATAAAGTTAGTTGAGAATATGTTTGCTGACGCTGGACCTGAGAAGTAGAGACCATGTGACGGAGAACTGAGAACCAAGACCTCAGAACTGGGATTCACCCCCTCTGACCCCAGACCTGCCATCCGTGCTATCGTCTGCTGATGCTCCCCCGTGCTCTATGTCTTATGCTGTTTCTCTCCCTGCTGCCTCCCGCCTTCGCTAAAGAAAAATTCTCTCAGCCCCGTCCTATCCAACTCGATCGCAACGGCGAAAAATGGGCACAAAAAACTCTGCACAAACTGTCGCTCGAGGAAAAAGTCGGACAGCTTTTTATGATCTGGGTTCGCGCCGAATTTTTGAATGTCAATAGTCCCGAATACCTGCAGTTGCGTGACAGCATCAACCAATACCACGTCGGCTCCTTCGCTATGACCGTGCGCGCCGAAGGCCCGTTTCTATACCGGAACCAGCCCTATGAGGCCGCGGTGCTGCTCAATCGTCTGCAGCAGGATTCCAAACTGCCTCTGCTGATCGCGGCGGATTTTGAGCGCGGCGTCTCCATGCGCCTTTATGGGGCGACGGTATTTCCCCACGCCATGGCCTTCGGCGCCGCCCGGAAATTGGACTATGCCGAAGCCTTCGGACGCATCACTGCGCAGGAGTCTCGTGCTATCGGCGTGCATTGGAATTTCTTCCCCGTTGCCGACGTGAATTCCAATCCCGCCAATCCCATCATCAATACCCGTTCATTCGGTGAAGACCCGCAGCAGGTTGGTGATCTGGTGGCCGCCTACATCCGCGGCGCACGGGCCAACGGAATGCTGACCACCGCCAAACATTTTCCCGGCCATGGTGACACTGCAACTGATTCCCATCTCGGCGTGGCCCAGGTGACCGGCAACCTGGCTCGATTGCAATCCGTGGAACTCCCGCCTTTCCGGAAGGCCATTGAGAACCCGATCCCAAACGCGTGGGCACGACTTCGCCTGCAATCGTAAACGACTTGCTCAAAACTCAGCTCGGATTCAAGGGTCTTGTAGTAACCGATGCTCTCGACATGGCAGGACTCACTCGTCTTTACGCCGCCAACATTGGCCGAGCCGCGGTAGACGCCTTCAAAGCCGGCAACGATCTCTTGTTGATTCCCGCTGACCTGGATGCTTCCTATCAAGCCGTGCTCGCGGCCTCCCGTAGCGGCGAAATTCCGCAGTCTCAACTGGACGCGTCCGTTCTCAAAATATTGAAAGCCAAGGCCTCGCTAAATCTTCAGAAGGCGCGCCTGGTCAATGTGGAAGCGCTTTCCAATCTGATTGGCGAGCCTGCAAACCTCGCCCTTGGCCAGCAGATGGCCGACGATGCCGTTACCCTGGTTCGTGATAACGGAAAGCTTCTCCCACTGAAACAAATGGGAACTGTTAACCCCGGCCTTCCGTATCAGAGAGTGGACGAAGTGCGGAACCGTTTGGTTGTCATTATTTTTACTGACGACGTCCGCACAGAGGCTGGCCGCATGCTGGAACGCCAGATTCGCAGCCGTGTGCCCGATGCCAATGTCATCTACGTGGATCCACGAATTGCCGCGGCTCTGTCGGACGATGTCTTGCGTGCCGTGGACCAGGCCCGCCGGTGGACTTCAGAACTCGGTAGGCTTGGCCGATGCGACCGGCATGCTGCTACAAAAGCTTCTGGACCACGCCGCACCAAGGACCGCAGTGTTGGCGATGGGCAATCCGTATGTGGCGCAGGATTTCCCCGCCATGCAAAACTATATTTGTGCGTTTTCTAATGCCACAGTTTCTGAAATCAGCGCGGTCAAAGCTTTGTTTGGTGAAATTGCAATCCGCGGCCGCTTACCGGTCAGCATACCCAACGTCGCCCGCCGCGGCGCCGGAATTGACCGGCAAGCATACGTCGCACCTGGAGGTTCGCAACATGCGCAATACCAATCTTCTGTCCACTAACTTGCAACTCGGGTTCATTATCACTTGCGCTGCTGCCCTGGTGATGTCTGCCTGCAGCATCAACGTAAAAAAGAATGAGAATGGCGAGGACAAGAAAGTAGATATCGAGACTCCCGTCGGAGGACTGCACGTCAGCAAGAATGCGGACGTCCGCGACACTGGGCTGCCGGTTTATCCCGGCGCACGAAAGAAAGAGAAGGACAGGGACGGCGAGGAGAAAAGTGCAAACGTAAATATCTCAAGCGGCCTTTTCGGGCTGAAGGTAGTCGCCATCGAATACGAATCCGATGACCCGCCGGAAAAGCTCATCTCTTATTACACCGATCAATTGAAGAAATACGGCAGCGTGCTCGAGTGTCACGGCAGCAGCAACGATGATGATGTCGAGGTGAACCAGCGCCACTCAAAGGATTCGAAACAGCTCAAGTGTGACGGCAACAACAAAGGCAACAAAGTCGAACTAAAAGTAGGAACTGAAGACAACCAGCACATCGTAGCCGTCCAGCCCGCGGAAAAGGGCAAGGGTTCCACGTTCGCGCTGGTCTACGTGCAGACACGTGGGAAGGACACAATTTAACTAACCGACCGCCGTCTGCCCAGCCACAGCCGAGGTCGTCCGGCTGTCATCAGACCGCAGAAGCGCCCCAGCCAAAGTTGCCACAGGAGACTATTAGCGGGAACACCAAATAAATCCGGCTGTTCCACCAGTAATGACCGTGCAAGATCAACAACACCACCGGCCATACAAACAGAAGCGTACAACACAGGGAAATCAGGATTCTCCGAATGGTTTCTCTTCCAGTTTCTGCGACCCAGTCCAAGGCAAGCAACACAGAAAGCAGCAGGAGAGTCATATCGGGGAAATGAGCGTAGGGCGCTGCCACCAGCGCAATCGCGATGTAAACCGCAAATATCAAGCCGCTCTTGTTTGCTTGGTCAGGAACTCGAGAGCAGGCAATTCCCACGCAAAAGAGAATTGCGCCCGCCACCAATGTGTAGACCGGGGATTCAGACGCCCATCCCATACCTCGGAGGAACCCACGAAAATTAACCATCAGAGCCGTGTTCAAGGCGCCATACCCCGAATGGATATTGAAATCATGCAGGAATCGGAAATATTCCAGTAACCCGCGCCAACCCGTAACCATGCATGACGCCAATGTCAGACCAATAGCCCCGAGAGCGAATCCTGCAACCACTCGCACTCTCCGCGATAAAAGCAATAGCGGAACCAAAATCACAAGGTACTGGAACTTGATGAGAGCTAGCGCCAACACGACTCCCGAAGCTCCATCCCTTTTTTTGTGCATCAGCATGTAGGACAAGCTGATCACGAAGAGCAACAGAATCGAATCTTGCCCGAGAGTCAACGCAGTGAGGGCTGGCAAAAAACAAAATCCCACCCACCCGAGATAGGGACGCCTTTTCACAAGCGGGATGCACTGCATCAAAACCAACGGCAACAACCCTAGCAGAGCGACATTGACGAGCGTCCACAACCAAATGCTCGCTCAATCCCCAGGCGTGTCATCGGGGCCAAGGCTGCCGCCTCAAAAGGAGGGTGAAGATAGTACCGGGTAGATTTCTCTGACAGGATCGATTCTAAGGCTTGATCTTGGGTCTCTCTCCGGTAGAGTCTCGCGCCATTTCCGTCATGTACGATCGAAGCGCCAGCGTAGAAGTTCACGAAATCTGTATTGCGAATGCGGCCTTTGTCGGTGAGTGGTATCAGGGTGGCCGCCACCGCAATCACCATTACCACAGCGCCCGCAACGACAAATGAAATTCTTCATAGCTGCGGATGAGGATCCACCGTCTACAAAATTTACTACACATCGACCCGTGCTCGCTCGATCGCCGGTCTGCTTTCTTGCCTGAGCGTCAGTCCTGCTGTAACTTGAACTTCAGTGGAACACTCCTGCTATCGATGTGGCGCTGCGGTCGACGAGGGAATAACTTTCTGTCCGCAATGCAATGCCCCGCAAATTCGAGTCACTGTGGGCGAGCCAATTACCATCCCTGCCATTGATTCCGACTTAGAAATCAAGACCCCAGGATCCCATGCAAACAGTCCTCGGCGGGACTGATCGCGGCCGTAATGATGATGATTCCCGTCGGCGCCTTTGGACTGGGAATGCTAGCCGCCGGAGCGCTCTCAGTAATGTTTTATCGCCGCCGGAATCCCGCCGCCGATGTCGCACCCGGCATGGGCGCACGGCTAGGCGCGCTGAGCGGAGCACTTGGATTCGGCGTCTTCGCGATCTTCACTGCAATCGAAATGCTGATCTTCCGCTCTGGTGGGCAATTGCGCGACGCCCTGTTGCAAGCCATTCAGCAATCCGCGGCGCGAAGCTCCGACCCGCAGGCGCAACAGGTACTTGAATATCTTAAGAGCCCACAAGGTCTCGCGCTCATGATGGTATTGGGCTTCATTATGATGGGTCTCGCCTTTCTAATTTTCTCCAGCCTGGGAGGCGCACTCGCAGCCGCTCTGCTGCGACGCAAAGATCGACACTGAAAGTCAGCACTTAGCATTTAGCACTTAGCCATTACCGGCCGGCGGGGATTCCGTCAGCGTTGGTCCAAACCATGGTTCAGGGGCTAAATGCTAAGTGCTAAATGCTAAGTGCCGCACTTTGCCTTGCCCGCCGATGGTTTCCCCACGTATGATGCTGCGTTCATGACTGCGAGATCGTCTCCGCGCCAGCCCAATCTGCGAGAGAAGTCGCAGCTGATGTCCGCATCGGAAATCGAGCGCACTCTGGTTCGCTTGGCCCATGAAATCGCTGAAAAAAATGAGGGGGCCGCTGACCTGGGCCTGGTTGGAATCCGACGCCGAGGCGTGCCGCTGGCGCAGCGTCTGGCGCAGATCATCGAGCGAATCGAAAAAAGTCCGGTGCCGGTGGGCACGCTGGATATCACACTTTATCGCGACGATCTTTCCACTCTAGGTTCGAAACCGGTTGTGCAGAAAACCGAAATCGGTTTTCCCATCACTGGCAAAAATATCGTACTGGTGGACGATGTCCTCTACACCGGGCGCACCACGCGCGCTGCGCTCGACGCCCTGTTCCGTCAGGGACGCCCCAAGCGGGTGCAACTCTGTGTCCTCATTGATCGCGGCCACCGCGAGTTACCGGTCGAGGCGACATTTGTCGGACGCAAAGTGCAAACTAGTCGTCAGGAAATCATTGAAGTGCAGTTGCGCGAGACCGACCAGAGTGAAAAAGTCTTGCTCGTCGAGAAGCAAAGCTGAATGTAAGTCCGGTAAGCGTTTCTTTCATTAGAAGCCCAGGCAAACCATGAACAGGATAGCGCGTGGTTCCCTGCTCGGAATCGAGCACATGGAAGTGGCGGAGATCGTGGGCCTGCTCCGACTGGCGCGGCGTATGAATCCTCTGAAGCCCCGCCCTTTGCTGCGGGGCAAGCGCGTGCTTCTTCTGTTCTACGAGGCTTCTACCAGAACACGCAGCTCCTTTGAAATTGCCGCCAAGTCCATGGGAGCGATGACCACGCTGGTCCTATCCAGCGGATCGAGTATAGAAAAAGGTGAGTCGCTGCTGGATACCGCGTACACCCTGCGCGCCGTGGGCGCCGATCTCATCGTTGTCCGGCACCCGCATGCCGGTGCTCCGCTGCTGATGGCCACCCATCTTGATATTCCGGTCCTCAATGCCGGGGATGGCATGCACGAACATCCTACGCAAGCGTTGCTCGACGCTTACACGATCCTGCGTCACAAAAAGTCGATCAAGGGATTGCAAGTCGCCATCGTCGGAGATATTTATCACAGCCGCGTGGCCCGTTCCGCAATTCATTTGCTGAGTAAATTCGGCGCGCGCATCACTCTGTGTGGACCACCTGAGTTCTTGCCCGAAGTGGCCACCAGCCTGGCTCCCGGCTTGCATATCACGCGCACTGCGGAAGACGCGATACGAGGCGGGGACGTGATCATGGTGCTGCGGGTGCAGAAAGAACGGCTCGCCGGCATGAAGATCAGACTGCAGGATTACATCGCGCGATATCAGATGACCATGACACGGCTGAAGTTGGCGAAGCGTGACGCCCTGGTCATGCATCCCGGTCCGATTATTCGCGGTCTGGAGCTGACTTGGGAAGTAGCCGACTGTCCGCAATCGGTAATCGTCGAGGAAGTACGAAACGGCGTACCGGTACGCATGGCGATCCTCGCGAAAGCGTTAGGAAGAGCGAGATAGAAATTTCATTGTCGAATGGCACGAGATAAATCCAACTCGCTGTTGATCCGCGGCGGTCGCGTCATCGATCCTGCCGCAAAGACGCGTCGCTGAAATCGCTCTACCCAATAAAATTCGTGGGGGCGCTGACGAAAAGTTTGATGCTCGTGATCTTATCATTGCTCCCGGCTTTATTGATCTGCATGTTCACCTGCGCGAGCCCGGGCAAGTTTACAAAGAAACCATCGCCACCGGCACCGCAGCCGCCGCGGCTGGCGGATTCACTTCTGTCTGCTGCATGCCAAACACGCACCCAGTTCTGGATTCGTCCGAATGGATCACGTGGGCGCAGCAGCCAGAGCGTGGCGCGGTGGTCAACGTTTTCCCAGTGGCGGCCGCGACCCATGCCAGCAAGGGTGCGGCGCTTACCGACTTTCGCGGCTTGCAGCGTGCAGGCGCTGTGGCTGTTACTGACGACGGCAGGCCCATTTTGAGTGAGGACATCATGCGCGAGACCTTGCGGGTCGCCGCTGAGATTAACCTCCCGGTGATTCAGCATGCGGAAGATACTCGCATGACCGAAAACTGTTCAATGAATGATGGACCGACTGCCTTCCGGCTAGGACTGCGCGGGATGAAAGCTGCTGCTGAAGCGACGATCGTAGAACGCGATGTGCAATTGGCCCAGCAGTTCACCGGTGCGCGGCTGCACGTTGCTCATCTTTCAACCGCCGACGCGCTCAAGGCGGTGCGGCGCGGGAAGCGCGGTCGGACACGTGTCACCTGCGAGGTTACTCCACATCACTTTACGTTGATCGATGAAAATGTCGGCGAATATGACACCAACTTCAAAATGAATCCTCCGCTGCGCTCGATATCGGATCGCGAGGCGCTGCTCGTGGCTCTGGCCGACGGTACGGTGGACGCCATCGCCACCGATCACGCGCCGCATGCGCCCCATGAAAAAATCATCGAGTTCGAACGCGCTCTTTTTGGAATTACAGGTTTGGAAACGGCGTTAGGAATCGCGATCACGCGCCTGCATCGTGAACAGAAGATTCCGCTGGCGCGAATCGTGGAGCTGTTCACTGCGGGTCCGGCGCGCGTGGTCGACTTGCGAGGTCGCGGCACGCTCGTCCGCGGTAGCTACGCCGATGTGACCATTTTCGATCCCAAGAAGCGCTGGACATTCGACGCCTCAAAGTCTCTTTCCAAATCACACAACACACCTTTCAATGGCTGGCAACTCACGGGGAAAGTAGTCGCAACAATCGTAGGCGGGGTCATTCAGTACAGGGCGTAGACGGGGCTACAAATCGTCCTAATGTTCCACGTGGAACATGCCGGGACGCCGGCACTGCTGCCGGGCAGCTCTTTTTGATTGCGAATATAGCTTCTAGTCATTAATCACGACAATATTCCCATTCGTTTTCCTACTTTCTTTAGCACTTCCAACGCCTGGTCCAGTTCTGCTTTCTTGTGTGTTGCGGTCATGATGGTTCGGATGCGGGCTTTGTCTTCCGGGACTGTGGGAAAGGTGATGCCAGTGCCCAGGACTCCTTCCTGGAATAGTTCGCGAGAGAAGTCCATGGTGAGCTTGCCCTGGCCGATGATGATTGGTGTGATCGGGGTCTCGCTGGCGGCCGTG
>MNDG01000089.1:0-5836 GCA_001914815.1 Acidobacteriales bacterium 13_2_20CM_55_8 | reverse complement strand
CAATGCAAGTAGCAGCCACGGACGGCGGATGCGATGTCGAAAACAGAAACGGGCGCGCGCGGTGATATAAAAAGTCAATCAGATCACGGGAGCCGCAAACGTATCCGCCCAGAGCGCCGATGGCTTTCGACAGCGTGCCCACCTGAATATCCACACGTCCGTGTACCTTGAAATGGTCGATAGTTCCGCGGCCATTGCGGCCTAGCACTCCGGACGCGTGGGCATCGTCAACCATCATGATGGCGCCGTATTTTTCTGCCAGATCACAAAGTTGTGGCAGAGGACCGATGTCGCCGTCCATGGAAAAGACGCCGTCGGAGATCAGCAACTTTCTGCCCGGCTGATGTTTGACGCTGGCCAACTGTTCCTCGGCGTGGCCAATGTCTTTGTGGCGGAAGACCAGGATTTTTGCTTTGGACAAACGTGCTCCGTCAATGATGGACGCGTGATTCAACTGGTCCGAGATGATGAAGTCGTCTTTGCCCAGTACGGCCGACACCGTGCCCGCATTGGCGGCGAAGCCGGACTGAAAAACCACGCATCTTTCGACATTCTTGAAGCGTGCGATTTTCTCTTCCAGTTCCATATGGATTTTCATGGTGCCGGCAATAGTGCGCACCGCGCCTGATCCCACGCCATACTTGCGGGTGGCTTCGAGCGCGGCTTCGCGCAGCTTGGGATGGGTGGTCAAGCCCAGGTAATTGTTGGACGCCAGGTTAATCACTTTCCTGCCGTCAAAGGTGCAGACCGGCGCCTGCTCGTCTTCCAGTACTCGGAGGCGGAAGTGCGTGCCCTTGGCCTTGAGATCGTCCAACTGTTCGGTGAGGTAGGAAAGAGGATTGATGCGTGTAGTGGTGGTTGACATTTCGGCTCCCAATTTAAAAGCGGCAATCAGAGTGAATCAAAACAACAGCAGTTTAATACCGGAGTGACCTGAAAAGGTATTCGAGGAGGCATGGGGATTTTGAAAAGGCAGTTCTCTGATGCTGGTTCCTAGTTCTCAGTTTGAACGGCCTCACTGAGGGCAGTTAGATCGGCGACTTCCAGATCAGGATTTGCCGAAGCAGCTTTGGATGCACCGGCACCAGGTCTCGACGAAGGCCGATTTACCCAGACGGTCGAGATCCCGAGCGATCTGGCCGGAATCACATCGTGATAAACGCTCTGAGCGACGTGAAGCACCTGGCCGACGGGAACACCGATCCGGGTTAGAGCCATTTTGAAGATTTCAAGACAAGGTTTGTAACAGCGAGCCTGCCCCGCGGTAATTACGTGGTTCAAAGACACTTTGAGTTGTGGCGCGGTGGTGGCGAACAGATCATCATCCACATTGGAAATCACTGCAAGCTGATATCGCTTTTTCAATTCGCGAAGCGCGGGGACGGTGTCCGGAAAGGGACGCCAGGTGGCGAGCGATTCCGGGAGACAGCGCATCTGGGCAATGGTGGGAGTAAATCCCAAACGTCGTCCGAAGCCGCGGACAACGGACTGCAATACTTCACGATAGGGTTGGAATTCTCCCCGCTCAGCTTCAGCTTCGAGGGTGGAGTACATCTCAAGGAGGGCGAAGTCGGTAATGGGCTTGCCGTGTGCCGCGAGGATAGGACGCAACGCAGAGAAGATACCGGTTTCCCAGTCAATCAAAGTGCCGTAACAGTCGAAAGTCAGAACCTTGAAACGACCTAAGTCGAGCATAGTAGTAAAAAAATTAACCCACGGCACAAGCCGTGGGCTATTTAAATCCGCAAGCCGCTATTTCAATTCCAGCGGCTGATTTAGTCGAAAGCTGATCGCAGACTCAGCCGGAAGAACAACGTCCTTGTTGCCGGTGAAGACGGTTCCGGCAGTGCCGGCGCCTGCGCCAGCCACCGCGCCGATGGCAGCACCCTTACCTCCACCGGCTAATCCGCCGATGAGCGCACCAAGCCCAGCTCCGCCGCCGATCATGGTGGCAGTGCGTTTTCCTTTGCCCTTCGTGGTGCGGACCAGGGCCGAAGTTTCAACATTATGTTCGATGCCGTTGACGTTAATCGAAGTCAGCTTGAGTTGTAGACTGGCAGCGCCCTTGAACTTTCCGAGAGGCTTCGCATCCACAACGATGCCCGAAGCGTTTGCACCCGCAGGAATAACGGTGTTCCCGCCGACGGTCACGGGACTCGCCAGGGTGGCGACGAAGGTTTGTCCGGGTGTGCTGATTTTCGAACCCAGAGCCTGGCCCAGGCGCACGGTCAGCACGGTTCCTGACGGAACAACCACAGTCGGAGCTTCTACTTTCGGTTTGGCTGGTTGAGTTTTGCTAGTGTCGGTAGTAGAGGTTCCGGGCTGATTGGTGTCTGTCGATTCGGGAGTTTTGTTGCTGCAAGCGATCAATACGAGAGATAGATAGAGGCCCAGGGTGAGTCTTATCCAGCGGGATCGCATACGATTACCTCCATTGGGGATGTTTATCAGAAAAATAGGACCATGCGCAATTGGCGTATGAAGCGCGTCGCGGACGCGTAATCGCGATTAGCCACATTCGGGCATCAAATCTTTTCGGGGCCAGCGGCGGCAGCCATCGAATCCCTATTCGGGGTTTGTTCGGACGACTCCGGCTCAGGCATCGTGACAGCAGCTTGCATTTGGGAAGGCTCGAGGGATTGAACTTCAGCCGCGGGCGCGGGTTTTTTCTCCAGAAATTTGGCCGTATTTAAGAGCGGACGAGCAAGAGAAGGGTTGTATCCAGTCCATACGCCCTCGGAACATACTTCGCGTGCGAAGTGGGCGCGCATGCTCTCCATTTTGGAGTCGAGATCGTCAAGATAATGCAGGACCAGGGCCTCGGGAAACATCGGCAGCTTAGGTGACCCGAACTCGTACTGACCGTGATGACTGATGACGAGGTGCTCGACCAAAGTTTTGAGTTCGCTGGGGAAGTTCGGAATCTGCGCGATTTTGGCATGCACCATTTCCAACTCGATCACCATGTGCCCTAGCAATTGGCCGCGGGTGGTGTAAGAGAAGGAGCGGTTATACGCCAGTTCGTGAATCTTTCCGATGTCGTGCAAGAAAGCTCCCGTGAGCAGCAAGTCCCGATTGATCTGGGGATAATTTCGGCACATCAAATCGCATGAGCGGAAAAGTGACACTACGTGGTCGAGCAGGCCACCGATATAGGCATGATGCAATGTCTTGGCAGCCGGGGCGGTGCGGTAGGCTTCAGCAATATCGGGATCGCTCATGAAAGCCTCGACCAGAGCCTTAAGACTGGGATCCTGAAAAGTGGCCACGAAGCCGGCCAAAGTCTGCCACAGTTCACCAATGTCCTTGGTGGTCTTGGGAAGATAATCCGCGAAGTCGACTTCCGAATCACCCAGGCGGCGCAGTTTGTGAATGGTAATTTGAAAACGATTCTTATATTTGTTGAGCAGGCCCTTGATCTTGATGAAGTCGTCCTGCTCGAAGGCGTCCAAGGCGTCTGCGACGTTGTCCCACATTTTGGCTTCCAGTTGTCCGGTACGATCGCCGAGGGTCAACGCGAGATAGGGCTCTCCGGTCTTCTTGGGCTTGACCTGTTTGGAAACGACTACGAAGCTGGAGGTGAGGACCTTATTTTCGTGCTGAGCACAATCCGATAAGAAAAAATCCTTCATAGGAATCTTGGACCTTCATGCGGCAGGGCATCGCGGTGGCTAGTGGCTAGTGGTTAGTGATTCTGACTAGCAACTAGCCACTAGCCACTGTTTTTACAGCTTAAACTAAAACACTCCCAACTTTTTCTTCTTTTTGAGCTGCTTGGCAGTGGCATCCTTGGCCATGGTCTCGATTGGCTTGGTTTGATTGGGGCTCGCGCCGGTATCCACGTAGCCAGTCTTGATGTCGATGTAGGCATCCTCGCGCAATTTTTGCAGGTAGGCGCGCAGTGCGGGTTGAAGCTTGCGCATATAAATCGCATCCTGAATACGGGGTTCGATCTCACTCAGCGGTGGCACGCCGGCGTTGTGATGCTCCGCGACTTTCAGGATGACGAAGCCCTGCTTGGTGCGGATAATGTCGGAGACATCGCCCGCCTTCATGGCAAAAGTCTTGTCTTCGAGTTCCTTAGCCAGGGTGCCTCGCTTGAAGCCTCCGAGGTCGCCCCCCTGGGCGGCAGTAGGGCCATCGGAATTCTTTTTGGCGACGTCCTCAAAACTACTTCCCTTGCGGATTTGCGCGAGCAAGTCCTGCGCTTTGGTCTCTGCCGCGGCCAGCCGCTGCGAATCGTCGCGTGAATCCGCGTCGCCTTTCTTTTCCGTGGAGACCAGAATTTCACTTAGACGAATCTGTTCTGGCTGCTCCATTTCGCTTTTGTGCTCGTCGTAAAACTTCTGAATTTCTTCCTTAGGGATGGACATCCTTTGGCCAACTTCTCGGCCGATCACCTGCTGAGTGATGATCTGATTGCGCAAATTTAGTTTGAAATCTTCGAATGAGATTCCCTGGGATTGAGCGGCCTTTTCCAGGTCGTCCATGCTCTCCAGTTTCATCTCTTTGCGCATCTCATCCAGTTTCTTGATCAGTTCAGTGTCCGCGGTGATGCCAAGATCTTTGCCTTTCTCGAGCAATAGTTGCTGATCGATCAGATCGCGAAGAACGTCCTTTTCACGTTCGGAATACGATTTGTCAGCGTTGGCGGGATCCTGCTGTTGCGCCTCCTGCTTCAGCTGTTCTCTGCTGCGCTGATATTCAGTACGGGTAACGATTTGATTGTTGACGCGGGCGATGATCTCCTCGACCACGGTATCCGCGGAGAGAAAGGGGGGCACCGCAAAAAGGCAAAGCAACAAATAAGGAAAAAATGTTCGCATAGGAATTCCAGAGACCATACCGCAGTATCTGGACTCAGTTTTCTGCAAGGATGACCCTAGTAAATTGTACCTCTAGAACTGAAGAGTGAGCCAGTGCCTAGGTTCCTTTTTAGGAGCCTTGAATAGGGTTCAACCGGCTACAGCGGAGGCTTTGGAGGTGGCGGCGCGGACCAGCGCCAGTACGGTCACATCGTTGTGGGTGGGAGGGGTCCGCATGAACTGCCGCACACTATCGATAATGCCTAGGCTAAGTTCTCCGGCATCGTCGGAGGTGGCATGTAGAAACATGTCTTTTAAGCGGTCCAATCCGAATTCTTCTTCTTTATACTTGCCTTCCAACACTCCTCGAGAGACGAGCACCAGAGCGGCTCCGGGCTCCAAAGCAACCATTGGGGCTTCGCAAGTAGCATGGGAAAACAATCCCAGAGGCAAGCCGGTGGCGGGCAGTGCAGTGATGCCGGTGCGATCCCGAAGAAGTCCGGGAGTGTGGCCGGCATTGAAGTAGCAAGCGGTGCCCAGGCTTTCGTTATAACAAGCGGCGAATGCCGGGCACGATCGGATACTGCCCTGGGCTTGCAGGATCGTGCGATTGAGCGCAAGACAGAGCTTGGTCATAGCATCCGCTTCGTTGACGTCCTCCGTCGCAAATAACTCGGGTGCCAAAGTACGAAATGTATGCTGGGCAGCGGAGACGATGGCGTGGTTGTCTTCAATACGGCCGGCCACATCCAGTAGGCCGAGGACCACGCGGTCAGGGGAAACCCGCAGGAAATCATAGAAGTCACCACCCATCCGCTGGCTGCAGTAAACCGCGGCCACCGCTGCGTCATGCAGCTCGGGGACCTTTGACTGGACAGGCACTCCCCGCGTTTGGGCGGGCGGTTCGTGACTGAACAGAATGTGCATTACAGCGACCAACGCGCGACGTTAGCACAGAAATCAAGGAGCGGCAACGGCAGGCTTGTACCATGTCGTTAGCACATGATATGTCCGGTTGAGATAGCACGTGA
>MNDG01000014.1:17856-19776 GCA_001914815.1 Acidobacteriales bacterium 13_2_20CM_55_8 | reverse complement strand
GTCGCCGGTGCTGGTGGATTATTTCAAGCGGCTCAACCTTCCCGACCTGACCGTTGTTTCTCCGGACGCGGGTGGCGTGGAGCGTGCCCGCTTCTTTGCCAAGAAGATGGACTCGGCTCTGGCTATCGTGGACAAACGGCGAGTGGAAATGAATGTCGCGGAAGTCATGCACGTGATCGGTGACGTGAAAGGCCGCACCTGCTTATTGATCGACGACCTTATCGACACCGCCGGCACGCTGGTGAAAACCGCGAATGCGTTGCTGGAGAGCGGCGCCGTTGGCGTTTATGCATGCGCCTCGCATCCCGTGCTTTCCGATCCGGCGGTGGAGAATCTTAATAAGTCTCCCATCATCGAGGTGGTGGTGACCAATACCATCCCACTGACCGCGGCGGCGAAACGAGAACCCAAGATTAAGGTACTTTCCATCGCTGGTTTGATCGGACGTGCGATCCAGTCGATTCACGAAGAGACGTCCGTCAGCAAATTGTTTTTATGAATAGGAATTAAATTATGGCAACTGCTACTGAAGAAAAAGTCGTTGAAAAGAACCTTCTGGAAGCCGAGCCGCGTACCGCGGGCAACAAGAACGAGGCGCGCCGCGTTCGCCGCGGAGGCAAGATTCCCGCCGTGCTTTATGGCGCCGGCAAGGACGCGCTCGCGCTGAGCCTGGATCCACGACAAGTCTCGCGCATCCTGCACTCGGAAACCGGATACAACACCGTTTTCGAACTCGAACTCGATGGCAGTCGCACCAAGGCGATGATCGTGGATTGGCAATACGAGCCCATCAAAGGTGCTCTCTTGCACATTGACCTGAAGCGCATTGCGATGGATCAGAAGTTGAAAGTGAATGTTCCTATCGTGCTCAAGGGTGAAGCTGCCGGTGTGAAACAGCAGGGTGGCATTCTCGAACAGATTTTGCGCGAGGTCGAAATTGAGTGTTTGCCGACCGATATCCCAAGCCATATCGAGGCCGACGTCAGCGAATTGGTTTTTGGCAAAGTGTTGCGCGTGGCCGATCTGCCCCACGGCGAGCGACTGAAGTTCCTCAGCGATCCGAATCAGCCCGTGGCCCACGTGATCACGGTGAAGGAAGAAGTCGCGCCGACGCCGGAAGCGGTTGCTGCCGAAGCTGGCGCCGTGCCTGCCGAGCCCGAAGTCATCAAGAAGGGCAAGCAGGAAGTCGAGGGAGAAGAAGGCGCAGAGCCTGCTGCCGAGAAACCCGCGAAGCCCGAAAAGGCCGAGAAGAAGGAAAAGAAGTAAGACCGCATGGTGGATCTTTAGTCCGCCAGACAAAACTCGGCACTGTAAAACAAATTGGACGACGGCGTGAAACTGATTGTCGGGCTGGGCAACCCGGGCATCGAATACCAGTTCACGCCCCACAACCTGGGTTTCCTCGCCATTGACCGCATTGCGCAGCAATGTGGCGTTGAAGTGAGGAATCGTCAGTGCCGTGCGCTTACTGCCCGGGCTGTGATTGGTTCAGAACCGGTTCTGCTGGCCAAGCCGGAGACTTTCATGAACCTCAGCGGCATCTCGGTGCGCGAGTTGGTGGCTAAGCACGAGTTGCGGACGGAGGCAGACCTAATCGTCATTTATGACGAGCTGGATTTGCCCTTGGGCATGATTCGCATTCGGCAGCGTGGCAGTTCGGCCGGGCATAACGGGATGGAATCCCTCATCGGCGCGCTGGGTACACAGGAGTTTTTGCGAATCAGGCTGGGAATTGCGCCCGACCGGAAGATCAGTGACGGGGTGAAGTACGTTTTGACGCCCTTTCGCAAGAAGGAACTCAAGGTGGTGGATGAAGTGCTCGATACCGCCGCTGAGGCAGTAAACGTAATTTTGAAAGAGGGTCCGGCTGCGGCGATGAATCGCTTCAACCGCAAGAATGAGACAGACGACGAGCCGCAG
>MNDG01000014.1:0-17831 GCA_001914815.1 Acidobacteriales bacterium 13_2_20CM_55_8 | reverse complement strand
CGCCCTGACATGGTGGAAGAAGAGCAGGACAAACTGATTTCTACTTTGGAATCCGCCGTAAGCTCCTCGGGTGGGAAGGTTAAGGGCATGGAACGGATGGGCAAACGCCGGCTGGCCTACACCGTTCGCCGCTTCCACGACGGCATCTACATTCTGCTTACGGTCGAAGGCGGAGGCGCCCTGATTCACGAACTGGAGCGCCGCCTGCGGGTCACGGAACCGGTAATCAAGTTCCTGACGGTGCGCATCGATGAAGAACAAAAGCGGTTAGACAAGATCAAGAAAATACGCGAAGCACGCCGTAAGCCCGCGCCTGCACCGACGCCTGCCGAAACTGGCGGCGAAACTGCCGCTGTTACTGCGTAATTCTGAAACCGCCGTAAGCGCAGCGAAAATTTATCGAGTTTATTGAAGGAGCAACATGGCTGACGAAACTACAGCAACATCACCACCGGGAGGACATTCCTCCGGCGGAGACCGCTCTTCGGGCGGAGATCGCCCCGACCGCGGAGAACGTCGTCCACCGCGTCCTGGCGGGCCGGGAGGCCCGGGTGGGCGCGAAGGCGGCCGCAAGTATTTCCGGCGCAAGAAAGTTTGCAAGTTCTGCGTGGAGAAGATCGAGGCCATCAATTACAAGGACGTGATTGTACCCCGCATCAGCGGCGGCTGTCCTGCGCGATCAAGCAGGCACGCAACATCGCGCTATTACCATTTGCAGGACGGGCGTCGTAGGATCCGCAACAGTTCGCCCGAATTTCGTTGTCTAATTCGGCGGGGCCGTCAAGCGCAAGTCCGCGGCCCGACATAATTTCATAAACGGAGTCATCCTATGGAAGTCATTCTGAAGGAAGATGTTCCCAAGCTCGGCTCACGAGGCGACGTGGTCAAAGTTGCCGAGGGTTATGGGCGTAACTACCTGCTTCCCCGCAAGCTGGCGATCGAGGCCTCGGCGGGGAATAAAGCTGTCATCGAGCAGATGAAGTCGGCGGCAGTGCGCCGCTTTGCCAAAGAGAAGGCTGGGGCGGAAGCACTGGCCAAACAGTTCGATGGCGTCTCGGTGGCGTTCCAGCGTCGCACCGGAGAAAAGGAGCAGCTCTTCGGCTCAGTAACCTCCAGTGACATCGCGGATGCGTTGATCAAGAAAGGCTTCAACATTGATCGCCGCAAAATCCAGGTTCACGAGCCGCTCAAAACCCTGGGCGAGTTCGCCGTGCCCATCAGGTTACATAAGGACGTCACAGCGCATTTGAAGGTTGTCATCGAGAAGGAAGCCGTAGAATAGAGTGCAGTTTTGGGGCGGATTCCGGGACGTACCCAGGACTCCGCCTTCTATCCTCCTGATCAGCAAACTGAAAGCGACCATCAAGCCTCCTATAATCCTGCTCACGGTTCTCAACCTGACACGTCCATAGTTATGCAACCGGGAAGAACGGCAAGGCACCTGGTTAATCGAGGACAACGAGAATCATGCCGGCCGATATGTGGGCAGTATCTTTTGCGGTTGGCGGCTGTTCCCATACCGGCGCCAGACGCGCCGAGCTGGAAAAAGGCAGCGGATCCCAGGACCCCTCAGTGCGGGGCCACATGGCTGGGCACATGCTAGGTCGTATTGACGACACGCTACTCGTCCGCGAAGCTCAGCGCGGGAATCGCGCCGCCTTCGAGGAGCTGGTTCGGCATTACGACGGGGCTGTGCTTCGGCTGGCGATGCACCTGACCGGGTCGGATCACGAAGCTCAGGATATTTACCAGGAAGCATTTTTGAAGGCGTACAAAAGCGTGGGCAATTTTCGTTTTGAATGTTCCTTCTACACGTGGATCTATCGCATCGTGACTAACCTTTGCCTGGATCACTTGCGCAAAAGAACCGTACGCAAGGAAGATGCGCCGGTCGCGGTGGATGCCGAAGGACAGCAGTACGATGTGCTGGAGCAGGTTCCGGACGGGCGCGCGGCCTCAAATCCCGAGCGCGAACTAATGACCCGAGAATTGGGCAAACGCATCAACCACGCTCTCGACCGATTGACACCACGCGAGCGTATGGTTTTCGAGTTGAAGCATTATCAGGGACTGAAGTTGCGGACGGTAGGCGAGATATTGAATACGACGGAAGAAACGGCCAAAAATACTTTGTTCCGCGCCACGCAGAAATTGCGTGGTGCGCTGGCGGATATGCGATGAAATCGCCATTTCGCCCCAATGCGGGGGTGCAATCATGAAATGCGAATGGGTCCAGGAAAACATTCTGCTCTACGTCTATAACGAACTGGCGGACGATGCCCGTTATGAGCTGGAACAGCACGTGGCGCGATGTGCTGACTGTGCCGCTGAGCTGAAGGCCAGCCGGAAGTTCAACGCCGTGGTTTCCCAGTTTCCGGTCGAGGAGCCGCCCGCCAACCTGCTAGCGGCTTCCCGCATGCGTCTTCAGGAAGCACTGGAAACTGCGGAGCAGGGCGGATTCTGGCAACGTCTGATGTTCGATCCGGCAGCCTGGCTGCGGCAAGTCCGCTTCTCGCCGACACTGGCGGCTGTGATCTTTATCGTAGGTTTTGCGATCCCGATGGCCTTGAACTCCTCAAATCAGCCGGCGGAGGCCTCCATCAGCGGTATCAGCTCTGTTTCCCAGGAGCCTGGCTCGAACCAGATCAGCATCAAGTATCAAACCGTTTCCACACAGGAAGCGCAAGGATCGCTGAATGACCAGCGCATCCAGCAATTACTGTTGTTCGCCGCGCGCAACAACTACAACTCCGGCGTGCGTATGGATTCGGTGGATCTTTTGACCCAGAAGCCCGACGATACCCACGTTCGTGAGGTTTTGATGTACGGCTTGCGCTATGACCCCAATCCGGGGGTGCGCTTGAAAGCTCTCGGAGCTTTGGGGCCTTACGTAAAGAATGATGTTCGGGTGCGCGATGCTGTCCTCGAGTCCCTGATGAACGACTCCAACGCCGGCCTTCGTATCCAGGCACTGCATCTGCTTGAGCCGGTAAGCGCGGACAGCAGCGTGCGGGTGGTGCTGCAGAAGTTAGCTCAGAATGATCAGAGCCCGTACATCCGCACGCAGGCTCGTAGCGTGTTGGCTCAATTGCCCGAGATTGACTGATAAAGACTGACTGATTTCGGCGATCGGCTTGTGAAACGACAAAGTTTCAACCTCGTCTTCGACGAGGAGAGAAAGGGAAGAGTTGAAGACGTTTTCCAAACTAGTAACGCTGCTGATCATGCTCACGCCGTTGGCCACGGCGCAGCAGCCGCAAACCCGTGTGTTTCGCGAAGGCGGAAACTGGGCCCAGGAGATCACTGGCTCCTTGACCGCCGCCCGGAATCTGAAGGTCAAGGTCGACGTTGGCTCAGTACGAGTACAGGGCGGTTCGCAGCAAGCCATCGACTACGTGATCCACACCCGTGCCTACACATCGTCGGAAGATAGGGCACGCCGCGAATTCGACGCTTTCAAAATCAGCGCCTACGTTCGCGGAGACACTGCGTTCGTGGTGGCGGAATGGGAAGGCAACAGCCCGCGCAAGTTCTCCGGCGACTTTGTGCTGAATGTTCCACGCAACATTGATTCCGTGAAAGTTGAGACTGACGGTGGCGCTGTTACAGGCACGGGTATTGTCGGGCGGATGGATGCGACCAGCGGAGGCGGAAGTATCCACTTTGATGACATTGGCGGCGCCACCAGCGCGGAAACCGGCGGCGGCAGTATCGAGGTCGGCACAGTCGGCGCTGACGTGAACCTGCATACCGGCGGTGGCAGCATTAACGTTAGTGCGGCGAAGGGAAAGATCAATGCCGAGAGCGGCGGGGGGAGCGTAAGGGTCGTTTCTGTTATGCAGGGAGCGGTACTTGAAACCGGCGGCGGAAGCATCGAGGTGGAGCGCTGCGCTGGCCAGCTCAAGGCCACGACGGGTGGCGGAAGCATTGAGTTGGGCGATATTGGCGGAGCGGTCGAGATGGAGACTGGGGGCGGCAGTATCCGCCTGGCCTCAGCCAAAGGCCCGGTCCGGGCTGAAACCGGCGGGGGCAGCATCGAATTGAACGGCGTACCCTCGGCCCGCGCAGAGACCGGCGGGGGCAGCATCGTGGCGAAATTCGTCCCTTCCACCGGCGAACACACAGATTCAATTCTGGAAACTTCGGCCGGCGACATTACCGTTTACGTGGTTTCGAACTTGAACATCACCATTCGCGCTTCGATCGAGATGGCTAACGGCCACAAGATTCATTCCGATTTTCCCGAGATCAGAATTACGACCGAAGGGGACGAGGGAGAACCCAAAACCATTACTGGCGAAGGAAATTTGAACGGTGGTGGCCCGGTGCTCAAGGTGCGCACTACCACCGGAGATATCTGGCTGCGCCGCGCCAGTCGCTAGGCAGCTCTTACTGAGGAGAGGTACGAACATGCGTAAATCAATCATTTTCGTTCTGTCATTTCTGCTGATTGCAACCTATGCCGCCTGGACCGTAGCTTTTCAGCCCTCCAACGAGGCTTACGGATTTTCAAGTGATGATTTTTTCGGGGGCAGTTCCTATCTCGGCGTCGACACGCGTGATGTCACTCCCGACCGGCTGGCAGAGCTCAAGCTGAAAGAAGAACATGGCGTCGAAGTGACCACCGTTGACCAGGATGCTCCCGCCGGCAAGGCCGGGATCAAGGAGCACGACGTCATCCTCAGCGTGAATGGAACTACAGTGGAAAGCGTTGAGCAGTTGCGCCGCATGATCCACGAAATCCCGCCCGGACGGATGGTGACGCTGGGCATTAGCCGCAATGGGCAGCCGCTTACCTTCAAAGCTCAGCTCGCCGATCGCAAAAAGACCTTTGCCATGGCGCCCAATGGAAAACCATTTAAGTTTGCTATGCCCGCGATGCCCGCGATGCCGGTTATGCCTGCGATGCCAATGATGCCCGACATCGATGTGCCGGTTTCGGTTGTAGTGGTGCACTCATCGACGCGAAGCGGCTTGATGGTGGAAAACCTGACTCCCCAATTGGGAGATTTCTTCGGCGCTAAGAACGGTCAGGGGGTTCTAGTGCGCTCGGTGGAAAAGGGTAGTCGCGCGGAAAAGGCAGGATTTCACGCCGGCGATGTCATTGTCAGGGTAAATGCAGAAACCATCAATGATGTCGGCGACTTCAGTCACGCTCTCAATGGCCGTAAAGAAAACACCGCAACCGTCAGTATCATTCGTGATAAGAAACAACAGACTTTGAGTCTGACTCTGCCCGAGCGCAAACGATCCGATCTATTCGAAGAGAGCTATGAGCTTCCAGAAATCGATGCCGAGACCCGAATTAATCTGAGCCAGGTGCAATCCGAACTAGCGCGCGTCAGGCCGCAAATTGCATTGGCAGTGCAGCAAGCCAGCCGGACGGCCACTAAAGAGTTGCGCAAGCATAAGGAAGAGCTCAAGAAACAGGGCAAGGAAATACAAAAAGAATTGCTCGATCAGCAGCGGGAGCTGCAGAATGAACTGCGAATTGAACTGAAGGGACTGAGCGAGATCTGAGGGTCAGCATTTAGCACTTGGCACTTAGCCCTTCAACGATTGTGCACCAACTCTGGACTGGCACCCCCAGCCCGTAATGGCTAAATGTTAAGTGCTGAATGCTAAGTGCTGCCTGCGGCGTGCTGAATGCTAAGCCCCGGCGCCATGCATGCCTGGTTCCGTCCTGCCTGCTTGGCAGCATACATCCCCGCATCTGCCGCCTTCACGAGTTCATCACGGGTGCTCCCGTGGTCAGGATAGATCGCGGTTCCGGCGCTGATAGTGACCGGCCGCGGAACCCCCGGGAACTGCCAGATCTCGACTGATCGCCGCAACTTCTCCGCTACTGCCGAGGCGTGCTGTGGATTGGTTTGCGAGAGCAGGATGGCAAATTCCTCCCCTCCATAACGACATACCGCATCAAACTTCCGCAATTGCTGGTGGAAGATGGAGGACACTTGCCGCAAGACTTCGTCTCCGAGCAGATGTCCAAATTCGTCGTTCAAGCGCTTGAACTGGTCGATATCAACCATGATCACGGCCATGCCGGCGCCGAATCTCCTGGCGCGTTCAATTTCTTCGGCAATGCGCAACTCAAAGAAGCGGCGATTGAAAATTCCGGTGAGACCGTCCAGATACGCCAGCTGTTTGACTCGTTCCACATAGTATGCATTCTGAATAGCAGTAGCGCAGATATCGGCTACCGACTCCAGTGATTGGGTGTCGTTGGGGTTGAACGCACCTCGCTGCGAGCTGTCCAGGATTAGCACTCCCAGGGTCTGTCCGAACGCAACCAATGGAATACACATACGAGCAGCCGTTTCCACGTAGAACCCGATGTAGTTAGGATTGCTTTTTACATCGTTCTCAAGCAGCGTTTTTCCGCTGCCCAGGGCTTGTCCCCACAATCCCGCGCCCGCGGGCAGTCGCCCGTCTTCCGGAATGCGCGGGGTCAGGTCGCCATAGTGTGCTCGCAGAAACAGATCGTCCTCTTCCCCTTCCTTCAACAGCACAGAAACATGAGACACCTGAAATGCGTGTTTGATTAATGAACATACTTTGGAAAGCAATTCTTTCAGGTCAAGCACTGCGGTTGTCTGTTGGGCAATGGCGTTGATGGCTTTCAGTTGCAGGGCCCGCCGCCGTTCCAGCGAGTGCAGGCGGGCATTCTGTAAGGCCATAGAAGCCTGCGTCGAAAATAGCGTCAGCAGGTCAATGGTTTCGTTGTCGAAGTGGTTGACATTCTCGCTCTGACAATCCAGCACGCCCACAACCTCGTCCCGCACCATTAGAGGGACTGCCAACTCCGAGAGTGTGCTCTTGGCCGATTCGACATAACGTGGATCATTGCGCACGTCGGGAGCGTAGATAGGACGCTTTTGCCTGGCCGCTGAGCCGGTGATTCCGGTCCCAACCGGCAGCCGGACTGCATCATGCCCCGCGTCCCAGCCAATCTGAGAGCGGGGATAGAGTTCGTCTGTCTCCTTGTCCAGCAACAGGATGGCAACGTTCTGCAGGTGGAAGTAGTCGCGCGCGATGATCAGGATTTGCTGCAGCACTTCATCAAGATCAAACGTCGACAATACCGCCTGGCTGGCGTCGTAAAGAATGGCGATTTTTTGCATGTAGCTGCCGGATTTTACTCCGCCCTGCCGGGAGTAGCAGAGGTGTCCAAAGTAACCATCGAACTGAAGGGTCGGTCGCGCCTAACGTTTGTGCATTCTGGATTCCCCTTTTCGTAGTCCTGCAACCGTCTTGATGATTCCGAAAACAACTAGGCAGAACCAGAAATCAACCGCCAATCCGGCGTCAACATGGTTTGGCACGTGTCGCGCTCCTGGCGGCAGGTAAGGAATGAGGATAAAGTAGATCGCATTTCCCGCCAGAACGGCAATCAAAGCCTGAACGAAATTCGTCATTGCGGGTCTTGACACCGCTGTATCTCCGATCAGCGCCAGGGGGCTCCGCGACCGGCACTCAGCATTCAGCACTCAGCATGCTGAGTGCTGAATGCTGAGTGCTGCCTTTGCCCTCCTGCTACCATCCCTTGAGATGCTGGAACTGGCTACCCCCGTTCAATACGTAAAGGGTATCGGCCCACGATTGGCCGAAATGCTGGCGGCCAAGGGCCTTCAGACCGTAGACGACTTGCTTCATTACCTGCCCTTTCGTTACGAGGACCGGCTAAATCCCAAGGGTATCGCCGAACTACAGCCGGGCGAAATGGCTAGCGTGATCGCCGAAGTGCGAACTTCAGGGTTGTTCCGCACCAGGCGAATGCCAATTTTTCAGATGACGGCTGGCCAGGGCAGAGCGCGGCTCAAGTGCATCTGGTTCAACGCTACTTATTTGCGGGACAAGTTCAAGCCGGGACAGATGGTCGCTCTTTACGGCAAGGTGGAGGAAGACTCCCACAGCGACGCTTTGCAGCTCATCCAGCCTCAGTTTGAAATTCTGGGTGACTCCGGAGAGGACGGCTCTACAGACGCGGCCGAACAAAAGGCTGCCGACTCACTCGAAATCGGGCGCATCGTTCCCATCTACGAATCTGCCGGGCAAGGGCGGCTTACGTCGCGCTGGTTTCGACGCATCATCCGCACCGCCCTCGACAACCTGACGCCCGAGATTCCTGATCTGATTCCTCAAGCCGTGCGCCTGCGCCTCTCGCTAGTCTCTCCGCGCGAAGCGTTATGGAAAGTTCACTGGCCCGAACCCGGGGAAAGCTTCGACGATCTGCAGTCTTCTCGCAGCTCTGCCCATATTCGCCTGATTTTCGAGGAACTATTTTTCCTTGAGCTCGGACTCGAACTAAAGCGCCGCCAACAGAAAACCAAGACGGGTATCGCATTCTCTCTCGAAGGACGGGTGCGCGAAGCTATCAAAAAAATCCTGCCCTTCCATCCCACGGACGCGCAAAAGCGTGTGCTCAAAGAGATTGCCTCGGACATGGAAAAACCGTTTCCCATGCGCCGCCTGCTGCAAGGGGACGTCGGCTCTGGCAAAACAATCGTCGCCTTCGAAGCTGCCATCATCGCCATGGAGAATGGCTACCAGGTCGCGCTGATGGCGCCTACCGAGATTCTCGCCCAGCAGCATTACTTTTCCGCTCGTCGCATTCTCGAAGATGCCGGATACCGGGTTGTGCTGCTGACAGGCTCCCTCGAGGACGATCGCAAGCGCGAGATTCGCCGCCATATTTCGCAAGGCAATGCGCAACTGGTCATCGGAACGCACGCACTGATTGAGCAAAAAGTCGAGTTTGCCAGACTCGGCTTGGTGATTGTGGACGAACAGCACCGCTTCGGTGTGTTGCAACGCTTCAAATTAATGAAAAAGAGTTCCGATAGCGAAGATCGTAAATCTGTTCTTCAGTCCGGCGAGACCGACCGCAGTTCCGAAGAGAATGCCGAGCCAGACGTGTTGGTCATGACCGCAACTCCGATCCCCCGCACACTTGCGCTCACTCTCTACGGTGACCTTGATGTGAGCGTTCTGGACCAGATGCCGCCGGGACGCAGCCCAATTGTCACTCGCCGCGTATCGGATGAAAGCTCCGACAAAGTCTGGGACTTCGTCCGTAAGCAGATCGCAGGCGGCCACCAGGTTTATGTTGTCTATCCCGTCATCGAGGAAAAAGAAGAGTCCGAGCTCAAAGCCGCCATGAAAATGTACAAGGAATTGAGCAAGCGGATTTTTCCCGGCTTGCGCGTAGCCGTCTTGCATGGCCGGATGGAGCCGGAGCTGAAAGATCAGGTCATGCGCCTCTTCCAAAAAGGTGAAATTGATCTGCTGGTCTCCACAACTGTCATCGAGGTGGGAGTCGACGTGGCCAATGCCACAATCATGGTAGTCGAGCATGCGGAACGATTCGGGCTCGCCCAGCTCCACCAGCTTCGAGGACGCATCGGACGCGGCGCCGCCAAGTCCTACTGCATTCTCATGACCGGCGGCAAAGTTTCTGAGGAAGGTGAACGGCGACTGGATGCCATGGTTCGTACCACCGACGGCTTTCAGATTGCCGAACTTGATCTCGAACTTCGCGGTCCCGGAGAGTTTTTCGGAACTCGCCAGGCCGGGTTGCCCAGCTTTCAGGTGGCCAGGCTCGTCCGTGACCGCCAACTGCTGGAGGTAGCCCAGCGTGAGGCCGCCGCCGTCCTTGCCGGACCGAACCCCGACATTACACAGCCAGAAATTGATAAGGCCGTACGTCATATGCGGACGCGTTGGCAGCGCACGTACGGCTTGGTCGAAGTGGGATGAAGAGGGAGCGTGCAGCTTTCGCAGCGCGGTTTTCAATCGTCAATCGAAAATCGTCGATCGTAAATCTCTCCGTGGGATAATCATTTCCGTCAGCCGCGAAGCGGCGCAAGAATGCAGCCCACGGCGCCAGCCGTGGGTGGCGTTGTAAACGAGGGAGAAGCCCCAAAGGGGCGACAGAAACTATCCCCAAAGGTATTTTCTCGTCGTACGCCACGTTGTTCTTTGAGGAACGCCAAGACCACTTCCTATTCCTAGAGCGAACTCTTTTTTGTTATTTTCTTGCGTGGGATAATCACTTGATGAAAGCCGTCTCCAAAACTGATCTTTACCGGAAATTGCCGTCCCTAGATGAGTTAGTCCACAACCAGGAGTTGGCCTCCCTGGTTTCGCAGGAAGGACAGTCGGCCGTCAATGACTCCGCGCGCGCCGTGCTGGCCCGTATCCGCGAGGAAATTACTGCCGGGCGGCTGGATGCAGAGGGTGTTGATCTTGCCCTCTCTGGAATTATTTCCGCGATAGAGCGCGAACTCCGGCAATCTCTAGCTTATTCGCTGCGAACTGTCATCAATGCGACCGGAGTTATCCTTCACACCAACCTGGGCCGTGCTCCGCTGCCAGGTTCGGCGTTTCAGCATATTCACGAAATTGCCGGTAATTACTCGAATCTGGAGTTCGAAATCGACAAGGGCGCGCGCGGTCGGCGCGACATCCACGTTGATCGTCTTTTCCGCAGATTATTGAGCGAAGAACTTGCGGCAGCCAGTCCCATACACGATGTTTCCACCATCGTGGTCAACAATAACGCGGCTGCCGTTCTGCTGGTCCTCAACACGCTGGCGGAGGGCGGCGAAGTCATCGTCTCACGTGGCGAACTGGTCGAGATCGGCGGTTCGTTTCGCATTCCCGAGGTGATGACAAAGTCCAATGCAATTCTGCGGGAGGTCGGCACCACCAATCGCACCCGCCTGGCAGACTACGAGAGCGCAATCACTGACAAGACCCGGTTGCTGCTGCGTGTACACCGCTCGAATTTCCAGATCACCGGGTTCACTGAACAGCCACGGGTCGAAGAATTAGTGGCATTAGCGCGCAGGCGCAATATTCCTCTCTTGGAAGATCTCGGTAGTGGGGCGCTTTTCGATCTGCGTTCGGTTGGCGTGAACGACGAGCCGGGTGTCCTGGAAAGTCTCCGCTCAGGCGTCGACGTAGTGACATACAGCGGAGACAAACTCCTCGGCGGTCCCCAAGCCGGCATTCTCAGCGGCCGGCGCGATCTCATTACCCGCATGCGTGCCAATTCGCTCTTTCGCGCCCTTCGCGTGGATAAGCTGACATACGCCGCCCTCGAGGCCACGCTCCTCGCTTATGTGAAGCACGATCACGATGCGATTCCAATTCTGCGAATGATGCGACTATCGAAAGAAGACATTGGGAAGCGGGCGAAAGTCATTGTAGAGAAAATTCGCCGGCCTGACTTATCTGTAAACATAATGGATGGCGAATCTGTCATCGGCGGCGGCGCCGCACCCTCTGCCGTGCTGCCCACAACCCTGGTGGCTGTCACCAGTAAGACTCTGACCGCGGACGAATTGGCAGCGCGCCTACGCGCCTCCAATCCGCCGATCATCGCCCGCGTAGAAGATGCCCAGGTTCTCCTCGACCTGCGCACTGTGTTTGCTGAGCAAGATGTGATGGTGACGATGGCACTACAGCAAATCTGAAATCAACAATCAACAATCTGCCCCATGTCCACTCTCTACACCATCGGCCATTCCACCCGCACACTCGATGAACTAATCGAAATCCTCCGCGCCCATTCAATTCAGACATTGGTCGACATCCGCTCTCTCCCCATGTCGCGCCGCCTGCCGCATTTCAACCGCGAATCGCTCGAAAAAACCTTGGCAGAAGCCGGGGTCCGATATGTGTGGATGAAAGATCTCGGCGGACGTCGTAAGAAAATCCGCGATGACTCGCCGCACATCGCCCTCCGCAGCCCCAGTTTTCGTAACTACGCCGATTACATGCTGACCGCAGAATTTCGAGGTGCCATAGCCTCCCTGATCGAACTGGCCGAACAATCTCCCACCGCCTACATGTGCGCGGAGCGAGTCTATTTTCGCTGTCATCGGATGATGGTTTCGGACTGGCTGGTGGGCCACGGTCATCAAGTCCTGCACATTGATGGCATCGGCCCGGCAAAACCACATAAGCTAATGGCCGAAGCGCGCGTCGTCGAAAACCAAATAATTTATCGTGGAGATCGACTACTTTAATGCCGCACACTCGCCTGTGCTAACTTAATTCCGCATGATTGTCGGTACCGGTATCGACATCGCGGATGTGCATCGCGTCGCGGAAGCCATGGAGCGTTTCGGCAACCGTTTTCTGCACAGAGTTTTCACCGAAGGAGAGATGCGCTACTGCGATTCCAAAGCAAATCGAGTTGAGCGATATGCGGCACGATTCGCTGCCAAGGAAGCCGCTATGAAGGCCCTCGGAACCGGATGGAACCATGGCGTGCGCTGGCGTGATATTGAGGTTTCGCGCCAGCCCGGAGGCCGTCCCACGATTTCTTTTCATGGCAAAGCGGCGGAGTTTGCCTCGAAGTTAGGCGCGGTGCACATCGCGCTTTCGCTCTCGCACACCGCCGACCAAGCCATCGCACAAGTCATTCTGGAGAACTGACCATCTCCTTCTGTTAGACTGTCGCCCGATCACTCGCAATGAGTCAGACTCCACTCGTGCTTCTACCCTCTGCGACTAGGAAAACCGGGAATCGCGCCCTGCTGGCCGGCCTTGGATTGAGCAGCTTTGCCGCATTGCTTCTTGAATTAACCCTTACCCGCCTGTTTTCCGTTGTTCTCTTTTATCATTTCGCCTTCCTCGCCATTTCGATCGCGTTGCTCGGACTGGGCGCAGGCGGCGTCTTCGCTTATCTCAAAAAAAGTTGGCTGATGCGTTTCGAGACTCGCAATCTGGCAGCATGGCTATGCGTCGCCAACGCACTACTCATACCAGCCGTCTTGGACGTTGTGTTGCACACGCCAGTCTCGCTGGAGCTGTCCAAGGCAAATTTCCTTCGGCTGACTGTGATTTATGTGGCTTCCGCCGTTCCTTTTTTCCTCACGGGCCTGCAATTCTCCGTCATTTTTGCGCGCGAGTGCGGACACATCCCCCACTTATATAGTGCAGACCTCAGCGGCGGCGCGCTGGCTTGTCTGGGAATTGTTCCGCTGCTCAATTTTCTCGGCGGCCCTAACACGATTCTATTTGCGGCGCTGGTTGCCGCCGTCGCCGGTAGCGTGTGGGCCACCACCGCTGGTGTGCGCCGAGTCACTCTTACTCTTGCGTCCGTTTTGTTGGGGCTGATTGCAGCCAATTATTCGGGAAGGCTGTTTGATGTCGTCTATGCCAAGGGTGCGTTCCGCGATCCCGCACGAGTTGAGTTCGCCCGCTGGAATGCAATTTCGCGTGTGGAAGTTGATCGCCAGGATGACGCCAAAGTGATTGTGATCGATGCCGACGCCAACACCTTCATCATGAATTCAGATCCCAAACAGTGGCAAGGCACGTCCTGGCAGAGGAACCTGATGTCCGCCCCGCCCGCTCTGGTCAATGTTCTGCGGCCGCACGGGGACTACGCGATCATCGGTCCAGGCGGAGGTGTGGACGTGCTGCGTGCGGTCGCGAATGGCAGTTCCGATGTCACCGGAATCGAAATCAATCCCATCATTGCCAACACCATCATGCGTGACCGATACGCCGATTATTCGTATCACCTTTACCAGCGTCCGGAAGTGCACATTCATGTCACGGATGGGCGCTCTTTCGTTCGCAACGCAAAGCAGCAATATGATGTGGTCCAGATGACGTTGGTAGACACATGGGCTTCCACCGCTGCCGGCGCCTTTGCCTTAAGTGAGAACAGTCTCTACACGGTCGAAGCCTTCCAGGAATATTTCGAACATTTGAAGCCCGACGGAATGATCGCCATCACCCGATGGGAGTTCCAACAGCCGCGCGAAGCGCTGCGTGTGGTTTCAGTGGCGATGGAAGCTTTGCACCGCTTGGGCGTGGAAAATCCGGCGAAGAACTTCATCGTCGTTTCCGAAGGAGATTTGGATGAAGACGGCCTCCCCGTGGTCGTGCTGGCAAAAAAAAGCGCTTTCACGCAGGAAGAAGAAGACGCAGTTGAAAACCATCTGAACCGCTATCCCGCACTGGTGGCGCTTTACCAGCCGTCTGATCCCGGCGCCAATCCATTCTCCGCTTTGATCGCAACCAACGATCCCTCTAAATTTGCGCGCCAATATGCTTACAATGTCGCCCCGGTGAACGATAACGCTCCGTTCTTTTTCTTTACCTTGAAGCTGGGCCAGATACTGCGCCCCGAATCCATACAACAGGGAATCGATTGGAAAGTAAACCTCGGAGTGGCGGTGCTGGGTATGGTTCTGATTATTTCAGTCGTCGCTGTGCTTGCTTTCCTGGTGATGCCCTTGGCCAAGCGGCAGCGGAGGCATAAACGCTCGGTGCGCCTCCTGTATTTTGTGGCAGTGGGACTGGGCTACATCATGGTGGAAATCGCCTTCATTCAGCGCTTCGTTCTATTTCTCGGACATCCCACATACGCACTGACCGTGGTCGTTTTCCTCCTCCTGCTTTCGAGCGGTGCTGGTAGCCTGGCGTCCCGCAGATGGCTCGGGCGAAACCGCAGCGCATGGCTGCCATTGACAATCATAGTAGCCGCTTTGCTGCTTTACGTATTCATTTTGCCGGGACTTCTGAATGCCCTGGTAGGCGTGGCTTTCATAGCGAAGCTACTGATCAGTGCTGGGCTGCTGGTTCCTCTGGGATTCGCCATGGGAATGCCCTTTCCTACCGGTCTCCGGGCCCTCGCCAGCGTCTCAGCAGATGTTCTCCAGTTGCAAACGAACAATGGAGGAGAGAACACAGTCGAATGGGCCTGGGCGATGAATGCGGCTGCCAGCGTCCTAGGCTCGGTTTTGGCGATGGTGATTGCAATTGAATTCGGTCTAAACATCACGTTGGCATGTGGCGCAGGGGCCTATCTGCTGGCGCTAATGTTGACCAGGACGCTACAGTTACAGCCCGCCGAAACGTGAGGTGCAGGCAGCGGTCTGCTATTATTCATGACTAAATCTACTTGTATCCCATGCAGCACCGGGGGATTCCGTCGCGATGACTTTGCTTGGGAGAACGCGTGCCTAGCAATAAGCAGTTGAAGTGGTCCGAACTGAAGGTCGGGGTCACGGTGCTATTTGCCAGCATCACGCTGGCAGTGCTGATTTTTCTGATGAGCGGGACAGCTGGACTGTTCACCAAGAAAATTTTTCTCAAGTCCTATTTTGACAACGCCAGCGGATTGCGCGAAGGTGCGCCCGTACGCTTGAACGGTGTGGATATCGGCAACGTGGTCGAGATCCGTATTGTTCGCGACAAAAACAAGCAGCTTACCCCGGTTGAGGTCACCATGAAGGTGAGCTCGAAGTACCGCTTCAACCTGCGCAAGGACTCGCTGGCCTTGCTCTCGACTGCAGGCGTGCTGGGCGAGACCTATATCGATATTGACAGTTCTCTAGCCAAGGGCCCAGAGGTTGAGAACGGGGATTCTTTGCCCATTAAGGAGCGTCCGGATTTCCAGGACATGGTCCGCTCCGGCCAAAGCACGCTGCAGAACATGGATGCACTGCTGAAACGGGCTGACCGCATTATCGCCTTCGTGGAGAGTGGCCAGGGATCCATCGGAAAGCTCATCTACGATGACAAGCTGTACAAGCAGTTGAACTCGACGGTCGCCGAATTTCAGGGATTGGTCAACCAAGTCGCCCGTGGCGAAGGTACCCTGGGCAAGCTGTTCAATGACGATGAGCTTTACCGAAAAGCCAATGCGACGGTCGACAAGCTGAATGTAGTGATCGACGACTTGAATGCTGGCAAAGGAAGCGCCGGCAAATTCCTTAAGGACCCGGCACTCTACAACAATGCCAACGAGACTATCGCCAACGTGAAGAAGCTTACGGATGACGTAAACGCTGGCAAAGGAGCGCTTGGCATAATGACCAAGGACGAAGAGTTTGCCAGAAAGTTGCAGAACACCATGAACAAGATCTCGGTGCTGACCGATCGCCTGGAAGCCGGGGAAGGCACCGCCGGCAAGCTGCTTCGAGACCCGGCGCTGTTCAACAACGCCGATCAGATGCTGGTGGAAACCCGGCAACTGGTGAAGTCGATACGCGAAAATCCGAAAAAGTATCTGACTATCCATTTCAGAGTCTTTTGAGGAACTAGTGCATTAATAACTCCGTCCTCTGGGTGACGTTTCCGAGTGCGGAACGTCTAAGTGCCTTGGGGCGCGCTGGATTTCGCCTGGCTAGTATCGTGCCACGCCGCTTTTAATCTGCAGGCTTTTTCTGCGCACACAAAATCTTGTTATGCGAGGAACCATGCGCTTCTTGAAAATTACTTCACTCGTGCTTTCTTTACTCCTGCTTGCCTTCTTGAGTTTGTCCCTGGCTCAATCTGGAGCTCCTGCCAGCCAGCCAAAGACTGGCCATGTCAGCTTTACCGCCGACATGCTAGACAAGAATATCGACCCCTGCACAGATTTCTACGGCTACGCTTGCAGCAAATGGCAAGCGCAGAATCCGATCCCGGGCGACCATCCAAGCTGGGGGCGTTTCAACGAGTTGGAGGAACGCGGCGAGCAAACCGTGCGCGGAATCCTGGAAAAGTACGCTGCGAACGATTCCACACGCAGCCCTGTAGAGCAAAAAATCGGCGACTATTATCAATCCTGCATCGATGAAGCCGCGATCGAAGCAGCCGGCACGCGACCACTTGCAGACGAATTCAAGGCCATCGACGGCCTCAAATCGAAAGCCGACTTGGCGAAAGAAATCATTCGGCTTCACCGTCAGGCAGTCGGTGCTGTTTTCACTTTTACCTCCGATCAGGATTTCAAGGACGCGACCCAGACCATCGCAGAAGCCGATCAGGGAGGAATGGCGCTCCCCGATCGTGATTACTACGTCAAAGACGATCCCAAGTCCGTGGAACTGCGCAAGCAATACGTGGATCATGTCCAGAAAATGTTTGAATTGCTGGGCGATAGTCCGACTAAGTCCGCGGCAGAGGCTAAATCGGTGATGGACATCGAGACTGGGCTGGCAAAAGGAGCCTTGGATCGAGTCAGCCGTCGTGACCCCAACAAGGTCTATCACAAGCTCGAAGCCAAAGACCTCGCAGCCTTGAGTCCCGACTTCAATTGGAACGTTTATCTAACGGGAATTGGTGCTCCCGCCACCCAAGTGGTGAATGTAACCGAACCCGATTTCTTCAAACAGATGGATACAGTTCTGAAAACCGCTTCTTTGGATGACTGGAAAACCTATTTGCGTTGGCACGTCGTGCACGGCAATGCCGCCCTACTTCCCGCCAAGTTTGTGAATGAAAATTTCAATTTTTTCTCAAAGACATTAGCCGGAACCAAGGAATTGAGCCCGCGCTGGAAGCGTTGCGTGCGCTATACCAATGGCGATTTGGGAGAAGCGGTGGGGCAGAAATACGTAGAACTGACCTTCGGCGCTGAGGGAAAAGACCGCACTCTAAAAATGGTGCAGGCCTTAGAAAGAGCCCTGGGAGAGGACATTCAAAGTCTCTCCTGGATGAGCCTAGAAACCAAGAAACAGGCGCTGGTTAAGCTGCAGGCGATTAGCAATCGCATCGGATATCCAGACAAATGGCGCGATTACAGCAGTCTCAAGATTGCGCGCGGCGATGCGTTAGGCAATTCGTTACGGGCGAATGAGTTCGAGTTCCAGCGTCAGCTCAATAAAATCGGTAAGCCGGTGGAGAAAAATGATTGGCCGTATCCACCCAGCACCGTGAACGCAAGTTACAATCCGCAACTAAATAACATTACCTTCCCAGCGGGAATTCTCCAGCCTCCGTTTTACGATAATCAGGCGGATGATGCCATGAACTTTGGCGGCATCGGTGCTGTCATCGGTCACGAACTTACCCACGGCTTCGACGACGAAGGCAGT
>MNDG01000141.1 GCA_001914815.1 Acidobacteriales bacterium 13_2_20CM_55_8 | reverse complement strand
ACATTCCTTCAGATAGATTAGTGGAGAAACTGGAGCGGTTCGTCAGGCTGCAATCTGACAATGCCCAGGCCAACTATTACTACGCGCTGATTCTTTGGAACCGGCGAAAGGGCCCAGAAGACAGCGGAAATTTTGCGCAAGTGGAATCGCTGCTGCAAAAAGCCGTGCGTCTCGACCCCAAACTCGGATTGGGCTATTTGCAATTGGGTATTTTGTATTCGGAACAAAAGAATTTTCGTAAAGCAATTTTGGCTTATCAAAAAGCCATCGAGACCAGTCCGCAAATGGAAGAAGCGCACTATCGCCTGGCGCGGATCTATAAGCGGAGCGGAGAGAATTTAAAGGCTCAACAGGAGCTTGAAGTCTTCGATCAGTTATCCAAGAAGAGAGCAGAGGAAGTCGAGCGCGAGCGGCGTCAAATTCAGCAGTTTGTGTACAAATTGCGCGATCAGACCCCCGGTGCGCAGCCGCAATAAAAGGAATTCAGTCAGTGAGCAGTCGGCGTGGGCGCACTCATCAAGCTCACAAACATCCGATAGAAACTGTCGGTATCCAGATCCACTTCTTATCCTTCTCAGTCCAAGTCAGTGTGTCGCCATATCCCGCACCCCGGTCGAGGTTCACACCCATGTAGCGAGTTTCTCGCTTGGTAATCAAGGACGGGCGTATCCATGCCGCCGCCGCTAGCTCGTCCCACATATATTCGCCACCCTGTCCCGTCTGGAAAAAACTGGCGACGTAGCGTGCCAGAGGTGTTCCACTCGCTTTAATCTGATTAATCAGTGCTCGCGTCAGGCGAGTCTTGACCGAAATGTCGGTTATGGTGCAGACCATCTTTTTCCATGGCGCGCGCAATACGATGTGCGCGGCCTCGGGGTCGAACCAGAAGTTGAATTCGTGACGCGGAGCATTCAGAAACTCGGGATCGTCGGTCTGGGGACTCAGACTTCCCCCCATGAAGACTAGTTGCTGCGCCAGCTTGGGGAACTCGGGGTCGATTGAGGTGGCGAGTGCCAGGTTAGTCATCGGACCGCCTTCGTAGATGGTCACTTGATGCGGGTATTGGCGGACATTGCGTATCAGAAAATGCGCGGCGTCTTCGTCGAGAGGGTTGGTCACGGGCCGCCCTTCCGGGAGAGTTGGAACGACGAACGGCTCATGCCACCATCGCTCATCCCACGCGCCCGCGAAGGCCACTTTTCCATAACGCTGCTGCCACACCTGAGTTTCTTCATGCCGGCGCACTAAAGGGAAAACAGCGCCGGGGACCACGGGAATGTCGGTGCGGCCAATGATCTCGAGCAGACGCAGGGTATGAGCCACTTCCTCGTCGCGCCATTGGTTTCCGCTGACCACAGTTATCCCCAGAACTTCGACTTCGGGAGACTGAATCAGCAGCAGCAGGGTCTGCATGTTGCTGCCGCCTGGTCCGGAACAGTCCTGGTCGATGATGACCTTGCGCCGCTGCTCGGCCCATCCGATCTATTCGAAAGTAAAGATTTCGCTTGCTGCGGCGCGGGTCGAGGGACCCTTGCCAAACACTGAAACCAACTGGCGCTTTCTGGTCGGCCCGGTGTGACCAAAGTTAGATGTCTACCAATCAGCCTGCCCTAGAAACGAAGCTTGAGGGCAAACTGAATCAAACGGGGGTTGTTCACCGTCTCCGTAATCTGCCCAAAATTGGAGGCAGCTTTGTCCGCGACGGGCACGTAGAACTGCGCATGGTTGAACAGATTGAAGAACTCAGCCCGGAATTCCACCTCGGTCCCTTCGCGGAATGATAACGGGAACCGCTTGTTCAGTGAAAAATCAGTGTTCACAAAACCAGGACCGTAGAGCGGGGCGCGGTTCGCGTTTCCAAGTTCTCCATTGGGCGCGTCGACAAAACAGCTCGTATCAAAAAACATCTGCACCGTGTGGTTGCTGAGCCGGCCGTTACAAACCTGATTGGGGCGGTTATAGTTGACGGTATTGTTCGTAAAATTTACTCCCGAGTTGTTGTTGCTCGTCACAATAAAAATTGGAAATCCTGAAGTGATTTTTTGAATCACATTGACCTGCCAATTTCCCAAGACCGCGCTGATTGGTCCGCTCCAGTTGCCCCCGAACTCCTTGCCCTTGCCAAATGGCAGGTCATAGATCAAGCTGGCAGTGAAGTTGTGATTGAGCTGGATTTGAGATAAAGCCCAGTCCGCTTTCGCGGTACCCGGCAGCGGGTAATACGTCGCGCCCGTGCCACTACCCAAGCCATCGGAGAACCCTGTGTCGAAAGCCCGGGCGTAGGTGTAGCCCACTAGGGCATAGAGGCCGTGCCTGATGTTCTTCGTCTCAGCCTTGAACTGAAGGGAATCGTATCGAGCCGAACCGATATCATTAATATTCTGGATATTTCCGAACTGGGTATACGGTGGCGTGCTACCAAGCCCGCAGCCAAAAGTGTATCCAGGAACGAAGTTGGGTTTGGTCGGGTCGCACGCGGTGGGGGATGTCGCGTTCAAGTTCATCTGGTCGACCAGGATGTGTGTGCTGCGAGAACCTGCGTACCCAACGGTTAGCACCACATCGCCGGGGATCTGGTGTTCAACGTTGAGGTTGTACTGCTGAACCATTCCTTGTTTAAAATCGAGGTTTTGCGAAAAAATGTTCCCCCCGAAAGTAGTGGGATCGTTGGTCGGCTGAGTAAGAAGAGGGAATCCCTCCGTCATGGTTCTACCTGTTCCAAATGGGACCGCTACGCCGTTGGTAAAACAGGCGGAGTTTGCCCCGCTGGGAGCAGCCTTGGTCGGACAGCCTCCAAAGGAGAATCCAAAAAAGGCCGATTCCTGAAAAAATGGCGGGTTCTCCCACAGCCCCTGCCCGCCCTGATTCCAGGAAGAATCGTGGAAGATCGCGTACCCTGCGCGGACCACGGTCGTATTGCTCCCGAGCGGCTTCCAGGCGAGTCCGATACGCGGCTCGAATGCCGTCTTGTCCAGTTGGACGCCGACCCGCCCGTCAGAATTCTGCCCAGGAATCAGAAACCTGCCTGTCGGAAAGTCAAAGTTAGACTGGCGATCTTGCGCTTCGGTGATGGGTGTGACTAGAGCCCACGCAAGACCGAGGTTTAGCGTCAAGTTACTGGTCGCCCGCCAATCATCCTGGATGTACGGGCGAAACAACTTCCAGCGGCGGCCGGTAGTTTCGCCCTTGAAAGTCTGATCGTGGAAAGCTAGATCAGGGAGGCCCAACAGGAAATCCGCCATGTTATCGCCGCCAGGAAGAAAGGGCGGTCCGCTATCAAGAGTCCATAAAGGGGTAAATACCCAGAAACCGTCCTGGAAAGCGTTGGTCCTCACATTCATCTGGTTAACACGAACCTCGCCCCCGACCTTGATATCGTGCTTACCGCGAATCATGTCGAACGAATCCGAGATGTGGAAAATGTTGGTTCCACCGGTAAAGGGAGCAAATCCGCGATCGCCCAGCGACCAGTAACCGCCACCTACAATGGTTGAAGTCAATCCACAACTGATACCAGTGCACGTCGGCGGGGTTGAAGGGGTGCAGCCCAGGTTCGCGTTCTGAATACCGAGTTGCTGCGATATGCACGTACCACTGCCGAAAGACCGGATATGGTTGAAAATCCGGTTGTAGCCGAAGCCTACTTGGTTGATGCTGTTGGGGGAAAAAATGTGGGTTTCGGAAATCGATACATTACGTCCGTGGTTGTCGATATTTTGAGTGCTCCCGAAGGCATCCGGCTCGGCAAATCCCGGTGAGCCCCCTGGGAGAAACACTGTTGCCTGATCGTAGCTAAAGCGCGCGAACAAAGAATCCTTAGTGGAGAAATTGTGGTCCAGCCGAACGTCGAATTCACCTTCGTCGAGCTTTTTCACCGGGGAGTTAACGTAGTTTCCGGCACTATTGCCGCTAAGGTTGGGCAGAGGATAAAAGTTAATCATTTGCTGAGCGGCCGGGTTGACGAGTCCTTGTGGAATTTTGTTGCAGTTGACACCCGGTACCTGACTTCCATCCGGGTTCACGGCAGTAGGGTTGCCAGAACCATCGCACTGGAATTGGTCCCGACTTCCGTCAGTGCGTGTGGTGTAAGGGTTAAAAAGTGTGCTCAGGCCAGTGAAATCACCCGTGCGCATGGCCGCGGTGGGCACGAAACCGCCAAAAAAGGTTTTTCCCTGCCGCGATCTCCTGGCCTGGTAATCGAGGAAGAAGAAAGTCTTGTTCTTCTTAATGGGACCGCCGAACGCGCCTCCGAACTGGTTCAGATTAAATTTTTCTCTTTCGGAAGCGAAATAGCTGCGCGCGTCGAGGGAGGTATTTCGAAAGAATTCGAACAGCGACCCGTGAAAACCGTTGGAACCCGATTTCGTCGTCAACAGCACAGTCGGGCCGGCGCGGGTCCCATATTGCGCCGAGTAGTTGTACGTCAGAACTTTAAATTCCTGGATGGCATCAATGGAAGGCAAAATCGCTATGCCCCCGGCGGTCAGTTCGTTATTGTCATTGCCGTCCAGCAGCCAATCCGTGCTGCTGACTCGTGATCCTCCTACTGAAAGCGAAAAAGATCCGCGAGTCGAGACTTCGCTGCTGCCGCCACCATTAAAAAAGCTGTGCGGATTAGTTTCCTGCGTTGTGCCTGGCGTCAGCGTCGCCAGTTGGACGAAGTTGCGGCCATTCAAAGGGAGCTGGGCGACCTGCTGGGAGGTGATAACCTGACCTAGCGTCGGATTCGATGTCTGCACCGCCACTTCTGTCGCGCTTACTTCAACACTCTCTGTGACCGAACCTGGCGCGAGAATGAAATCCACTTCGCGCTGTTCATCCACTTGCAGGCGAATGTCTTTCTGTTCGGCGGGCCGAAAGCCTTGCGATTCGACGTGAATGGTGTATTCCGCAACGGGAAGCAAGGGGACAAGATAATGTCCGCTGTCGTCGGTTTTCGCCGCGCGAGAAACACCCGTGCCCTGGGAAGCGACCGTCACCTGCGCCCCGGTAACGACCGATCCAGTTTTGTCCGAGACGGTGCCAAAAAAGCTACCCGTCGCCTGGCCATAGAGCAGTGGGCAGATGGGAAAAACAAGTGAACAGAAAAGTGCGAGCATAGTCCTTTTAGTCAGCATCAGCATCCCCCTTGGCGGTCCGTCATCAAGTGACGTTGGACTCCCCACTCCCTGGAGAGCAGACTACTGGTCACGACCCGGGCCATTTCTGTAGACGAAAAGTCGGAAGCGTACACTTTGTCAGAGTGCGAAAGTCCTGCGGTCAATGATTTCTGAGACTTCGTTGTCGTCGCGACGGCTGAGCAACTGTGAATTGCAAATCTGAAATTTATCTGCGGGCAGAACCATAGCTATTCACTAACCCCTTTGTCAACCGCAACCGTCACACTCCTTTGTGACGTTAACAGTTGCGGCTCGAGATTCCAGCGGTTCGCCACGCCATCGGCACGAGATTGGAATTCGGCGCTAGGATTTGGCCCGTGCTGCCCAGTCTGCGTCGTAACGCGCTCGATCATAGAATGACTTTTGAGTTCCGACTCCGGTGGTCGAGAGTCCGGCATAGAGATTGGCTCGGCGGACTGCCTCGCGTTCGGGCAGGCCTTCCCCGAGGAAAACGGCGAAGCTGCCGATGAATGCGTCGCCCGCACCGGTGCTGTCAATGCTCTTCACGCTGAATGCGGCAACGTGCTCCATGCCTTCGCGGCTAGCCAGCAACGAGCCGTTTGCTCCAAGCGTGATGATGACCCGCTTGATCCCACTAGAAAGTAGCTTCTCCGCGCACTTCTTCGCGTCGTCAACGTTGCGTACAGGCATTCCCGTGATGGTCTCGGCTTCGCTTTCGTTAGGGACGAAATAATCGAGACCAGCCAGAGCATTCAAGTCGACAGGCTGAGCCGGCGCAGGATTGACGATGCAGCGAATGCCGTTCTTACGCGCAAAACTGACGCCGTAATAAACAGTTTCAAGAGGAATCTCGAATTGCAGAACCATGCAATCGACGGTTTTGAGCAGGTCGGCGGCGGCGTCCACGTCCGCAGGTTTGAGCAGATCGTTGGCGCCTTTGACCACCCAGATCCGATTCTGGCCATTGGGCTCCACGAAAATTGGCGCTACTCCGCTGGACACTCCTTCGATCTGCTTTACGTGGGTGGCATCGATTCCAAGTTTTTTGAAATTTTGAATGGTTGCGGGACCGAAAAGATCGTTGCCCACACGGGCGACCATAAAAACGTCTGCGCCGCAAAGTCTTGAGGCGACCGCCTGGTTGGCGCCTTTGCCGCCAAAACCGAGATCGAACTTCTGGCCGAAAATTGTTTCCCCCGCTTTTGGGAACTTCTCGGTGAAGGTGGTCAAGTCAATATTTGCGCTTCCGACGACTGCAATACCGGGACGTTTCGCCATAGGATTCACGGAGCTCTTTCACTCAATTTACTTTTTGTTTTCGATTCCAAAGGTGAAGAACGCCGAGTCTAGTCAGCGTTCGCGTTTGTTGTCAATGGATTTGAAATCATTCAAGCGGCTGAGAGCGGTTTCGGAATTACTCCCCGTAGGGTACCCAGATATTCTTCACCTGAGTGGCGTGGTGGAGAAACCATCGGCCCTCCCCTTGCTTCACGTCGAACCAGTCAATGGCGCGGCCCTCATTGGTAAAGACCTGCTTCAAATTGCCGGTCGAAAATGACTTGGCCGCAAACGCGCTGGCTTCGTCAGCGAAACACCAGATGGCATCGACGTCATCGTGCTCAGCAAGAACTTTGAGGAGTTGTGACGAATATCCGGTAACGATGTTGACCACGCCGCCAGGGAGATCGCTGGTATCGAAGAGTTGGTATAAATCTCCAGTGACGAGCGGATAAGTTTCGGAAGGAACAGCGATTACGGTATTCCCGACAGCCACAACGGGCAAGACAAGAGAAAGGAAGCCCAGCAACGGTACTTCTTGCGGACAAATGATGCCGACGGTTCCAATCGGCTCGTTCATCGCGATCGCAATGTTGCGAAATGGGGGATTGTGCACGGCGCCGTCGAATTTATCTGCCCACGCAGCATAGGAAAAGATGCGCTCAATCCCCGAGTTCACTTCGGCGGAAGCCTGTGCCTCTCCTACTGCATGCGATAAGCGATGAGCAACTTCGTCCCGACGTTGGGACAGGTTCTCTGCCATGTAGAAAAGAATCTGGGCGCGATTGTGCGCCGTGGTCTTGGCCCAGCCAGAGGCCTTGCGAGCAGCTTCGACTGCATTCCGAATGTCTTTGCGATTGCCCAGCGGTACTTCACCGAGTATTTCTCGATTCCTGCCCCGTACTTCCATGCTGTAACCGGAATCGGGTCTCGCCTGCTTGCCCCCGATGTAAAGTTTTACGGTACGATCAATCTCGGTCGGATCGAGGGCGGGGTTTGCGATTTGTCGCTCGCTGTTGGCATTTTCTCCTGAAATAGATTTCGCGGCGGGCAGCGCAGGTGCATTTTTGAACCATGTCGGCTCAAGATACGCGGCCGTATCCGCTTTCGCGGTAGCCGCCAAATCCGCAGGAGGCGTCAAACAGGTTCGTGCAATTCACCCACACCACCCCGGCTTTAAGCTGCGCCGAAACGTGGAGCGCAACATTTATGCTCTCGCTCCACACACATGCCGCAAGACCGTACGCCGTGTTGTTGGCAAGCTCCACTGCTTCGCTGGGGGTGCGGAAAGTCATGGCGGCCAGCACGGGCCCAAAAATCTCCTGCTGTGCGACCATCGAAGTTGGATGAACGTTGCTGAGCAAAGTCGGCGGGAAATAGAGCCCGCGCGAGGGCATTTCCGTTTGAGGTTGCCAGCAGGTAGCGCCTTCCGCGATGCCCTGGTTCACCAGTCGCTGAATGCGCTCTAGTTGGACAGGAGCAACAATGGCTCCAATGTCGATTGCTTTGTCGAGTGGGGGGCCTACGCGGAGGGTGACCATGCGCTCGCGTATCTTCGCGATCAGCGGCTCAGCAATACTCTCCTGCATGAGAAGACGCGAGCCGGCGCAACAAACCTGTCCTTGATTGAGCCAGATCCCATCCACTAGTCCTTCGACGGCGCTGTCGAGATCGGCATCTTCAAAAACGATAAAAGGAGACTTGCCGCCCAGCTCCAGAGACAGCCGCTTGTGACTTTGCGCGGTCGCGCTGCGGATCGCGCGGCCCACTTCCGTCGAGCCAGTGAACGCGATCTTATCCACATCGGGATGTTTGACCAACGCCTCGCCGGTGGAACCATCTCCGGTCACGATGTTAACTACGCCGGCGGGAAGTCCGATCTCATGGCAGATCTCGGCGAATGCAAGGGCAGTCAGCGGGGTGAACTCGGCCGGCTTCAGCACAACGGTGTTTCCGGTGGCGAGAGCGGGGGCGATCTTCCAGGCCAGCATGAGCAGCGGGAAGTTCCACGGGATGATCTGTCCCACGACCCCGCAAGCTGTATAGTCCGGAAACTCCTGCGGCAGAAGTTGCGCCCAGCCGGCATGATGATAAAAATGTCTGGCGACCAGCGGAATATCGAGGTCGCGGCTCTCGCGAATTGGTTTTCCGTTATCTAGGGTTTCCAGCACAGCAAGACGCCGAGAGTGTTTTTGTACCTGCCGCGCCAACGCGTACATATAACGCGCCCGCGTATGTGGCGTGAGTGACTGCCACTTTGGAAACGCGGCACGTGCGGCTTTGACAGCAGCATCAATATCGGCGGGTGATCCCTGCGCCACACTCGCGAGCTTGTCGCCGGTGGAAGGGTCGGTAGTGTCGAAGTATTCTCCAGCAGAAGGCTCCAGCCAGGTCCCGTTAATGAAGTGGCCAAAGCGGCGCGAGTGCTGGTCGAGCCAGGTGAGCGCCTCCTTTGCGTCTTCCAGCGCTGGGCCATATTCCATGGCGGCGAATTTTTCAGCGATGCTCATTATCTTTTAGAAAGCTACGCGATGGGATGACGATAATCCGCCGAGTAGCGACCCGTCACGTGATGTTCTAGTTGCCGCTCAATGTCACCTAAGAGTCCGCTGGCCCCGAGGCGGAAGAGTTCTGCCTTCATCCAGGAAAGAGCAAGTTCCTCTTTCATGAGAGACAGCCATTCCAGCGATTGCTTCGCGGTGCGAATGCCCCCGGCAGCTTTGAATCCTACTGCCATGCCGGTTTCTTGCGCATATTCCCGGATGGCGCGGGCCATGACGAAGCCAACCGGTAGCGTCGCGTTGGTTGGCTCTTTACCGGTCGACGTCTTGATGAAATCGGCGCCGGCCATCATGGCAACAAAGCTGGCGCGAGCCACATTGCGAAGAGTAAGCAAGTCGCCCGTTCCAAGAATAACTTTCATGTGTGCCCGACCACTGGCTTGTTTGAAAGCGGAAATTTCGTCGTAAAGTTCTTGCCACCTGCCGCCGAAAACGTGAGCGCGGGTTATGACCACATCAATTTCTTGAGCTCCATCCTCGACGGAGCGTCGGATTTCGGCTATGCGTTCGGACAGCGGAGAAAGCCCAGCGGGAAATCCAGTGGAAACGGCTGCAACCGGGATTGTGCTGCCTTGAAGCGCCGTGCGCGCTGTTTCTACAAACCGGTGATAGACGCACACTGCGGCAACCCGAATCTTGAGTTCTGCTATTCCCAGGCGGTTGACCAGGTCTTGCTGAATCGGTTGTATGGCCTTGGCGCACAAGCGGCGCACTCGCTCATCTGTATCGTCCCCAGAAAGAGTCGTGAGATCCATACAAGTAATCGCGCGCAGCAGCCACGCCGCTTGCCAATCTTTTTTCACCATCCGGCGCACGACATGCGTCTGCGCCCGGCGTTCCACTGCACTAGTGTTAACTCGAACCTGATTTATCCACTCTCGATTGAGCGGTATGCCTTTGTTGGATAGAAGCGGGCGCCCGCAAAGCATTGCCAAAGGCGAGTCGGAATCCTGGAAGAGCCCCTCACTAGGAGCGTCAGTGGCGTGGTCGCCGGTGCGGTAACGTCTGCTGTCTTCCACCGACATTTGGATGTTCTCCGACAGAAATGCGATTCGGGCTTACTCGGCTGGGGATTGAAGGATCAGCCGGAACCGCGGTTGTGAAGCAATTGTACGGCACAATGACGAAAAAGAAAGTGCAGGTCCGCGAATCGTCTCCTTCGCTGGATGTCGCGTTGAACCCGACCGGCCTTGAACTTTATGTCTTGACACATCGCAAATCCCGACGCTAGGCTACGCGCTGTTCTTTCCGCGGACAAATGAAAATTCTTCAGTTTGTCGGAGTTTTAAGCTTTCGACGCCTGAACCCCTCTGTTTCTGCTCTTCTTTTGATCTGCGTGCTGGCTGCGTTCACTCTGCCGGCTCTTGCCGCCAAGAAAATTATCTTCGACACCGATCCTGGGAGTGACGATGCGCTGGCGCTAATGCTGGCTCTCAACTCGCCGGAACTGGATGTGCGCGCGATCACTGTGGTGCCGGGAAACGTCACGGCAGCAATGGGTCTGGAGAATGCGTTGCGTATGGCCTCACTGGCGAACCGGTGCGATATTCCGGTGGCTGCGGGCGCGCAGCATCCCCTGTTCCAGAAACTGGTCACAGCCGAGTTCTGGCATGGCAAGAACGGATTAGCAAATGTTGAATTGCCAGCTAGTAAATGCAAAGTTGATTCTCGTTTCGGTCCCGACGTTATCATCCAGCTGGTTCACGCTGCACCGCATGAAATTTCCCTGGTTCCGGTCGGTCCACTTACTAATATTGCGCTGGCCGTGGAGAAAGATCCGTCGATCGTTCCTCTGGTGAAAGAAGTCATTTTGATGGGAGGTTCAATCAGTGGCGGCAACGTGAATGCCGCCGCAGAAGCCAACGTTTATAACGATCCTGAAGCCGCGCAAATCGTTTTTCAGGCCCGATGGCCCGTGACCATGGTGGGCCTGGAAGTCGGGGACAAAGCGCTGTTTACACAGAAATACCTCGATCAACTGGGACAAACTCATGGGCCTGTCAATGACTTCATTTATGCGGTTGCCAAATATCTGGTGAGTCTCTCAGCAACGTTTGGTTCTGCTGGAGCGCCGATGTACGATCCCTCCGCGGTCGCGGTGGCGATTGATCCAACATTGGTGAAAGTTCAAGAAATGCACGTGGACGTCGAAACCAGAGGAGAGTTTACTCGTGGAGAAACCGTGGGAAATCGACACGGCATGGTGGAGCGCAACGTTCTTCG
>MNDG01000002.1 GCA_001914815.1 Acidobacteriales bacterium 13_2_20CM_55_8 | reverse complement strand
GCATCTTGGGAGCGATGCCACCGCCGAGATAAATACCTCCCGTCGCCATGATCTTCAGAGCCAGGTTCCCGGCTTCCGCCCCATAGATCGACACAAAGAGATCGAGCGCTTGCTCACTGAGTCCACACTTTCCGTCTATCGCCGCACGGGAGATTGCTGCCGCCGGATCAGAATGCAACATTTCGTCCGCCAGCCATTGTGACTCGACTCCACGCCCGGTATCGCGCAGAAAATTGAAGACGTTGACCAGTCCCGGCCCGGAGACAATCCGCTCATAACTGACGTGACCGAAACGCACGCGAAGGTAGCGAAGAAGCTCGGTCTCCAATTCGTTGCGAGGAGCGAAGTCAGCGTGACCCCCTTCACAAGCAAACACATGATGCTTGGTGCCGTCCCAATACATTCCAGCTTCGCCCAGGCCAGTACCGGCTGAGATCACCGCCTGATTGCCGACCGGAGTCCCCTTAACCTGATTCAACGAGACCAGATCGGCTGGATCAAGAAATGCGATGCCCCAGGCGTTGGCCTCGAGATCATTGATGAGCAATGCTTTCTTGAGATCCAGTTCTTGGGCGAGACGTTTGGACTCGATGACCCACGGAAGGTTGGAGGCTTCGACACGTCCGTTGCGCACCGGGCCCGCCACCCCAAAACACGCAGCGTCGGGACGCACATTCGCAGTTCGCACAAATTTGGAAACGATCTCATCCAAACTGGTGTATTCGCGGCTAGGAAAAACCGAGGCTGAGATCAGGCTGAAGTGGCCATCCTGAACATCGAAGACGGCCAGCCTGGCGTTGGTGCCTCCGATGTCGCCTGCCAGAATCATTTCTCGGAATTCCTCCAGTGACGCGCGTCCCGCTCCATCAGATCTTCTGCGTCTTTTGGCCCCCATGTTCCTGCCGCGTAGTTGGGAAAGTTGCGAGGAGGCAAAGCCTTCCAGACATCCAGCAGCGGACTCACCACGCACCAACCGGCTTCCACCATGTCGGCCCGCTGAAACAAAGTCTGGTCTCCAATCATGCAATCGTGCAGTAGCCGCTCATAACCCGTGCTAGGCTGTGATCCGAAATAGTCGGCGTACTCGAATTTCATGTTTACCGCGCCCAAACTCATGGCCGGCCCTGGAACCTTTGCAGCGAAACGTAAGGAGATGCCTTCCTCGGGCTGAATGTGCAGCACCAATTGATTTGGCATCAGGTTCTCAACCGGAGTATCGCGAAACAGGACGAATGGAGCTCGACGAAACTGAATCACGATATGAGTATGGCGAGCCGCCATCCGTTTTCCGGTTCGAAGATAGAAGGGAACATCCGCCCAACGCCAATTATCGATTGCCAGCTTCATAGCCACGAAGGTCTCGGTGCGGGAGTCCGTGGGAACGTCGCCTTCATTGCGATATGCGGGCACGCGTTGCCCGTCAACCACCCCTTCGCCATATTGGCCGCGCACGGTTCTGCTCAACACTTCCTCTGAGCTCAACGGCTGGATGGCATGGAGAATCTTGGCTTGCTCATCTCGTACTGCGTCCGCATGAAATGAAATGGGCGGCTCCATCGAGGTCAGACTGATGAGTTGCATGATGTGGTTGGGCACCATATCGCGCAACGCGCCAGCCTGGTCATAATAAGTGCCGCGGCCTTCCACCCCTACGGTTTCCGCCACCGAAATCTGAACGTGATCGATGTAACGCCGGTTCCAGATTGGCTCGAAGATTCCGTTGGCGAAGCGAAAGGCCAAAATATTCTGGACTGTTTCTTTCCCGAGGTAGTGATCAATGCGATAAATCTGCTTTTCGCTGGCTACCTGTAGAAGCTGCTTGTTAAGCGCGCGGGCCGATTCCAGGTCGCGTCCAAAGGGCTTCTCAACGATGATCCTTCGCCAGCCCCGATTCTCCGTTTCCATCAATCCCATTTCAGCCAAGTGCTCGACGATGGGACCGAAGTAATCTGAACCGGTGGCTAGATAATAAAAATAGTTGCCATGCGTGGCGTGATCCTTATCGATCTTTTCCAGAAGTTCTTTCAATTGCGAATAGAGGTTCTTATCCTTGAAGTCTCCCTGGAGGTAATGCATGCGGCGCACGAACCATTCACGTAAATCGGAATCCACGCTTCCGGTGGCAAATTCGGTCAAGTCGTCCGCGACTTTCTTACGGAATTCCTCGGTATTCATTTTGGCGCGAGCCACGCCGAGTACTGAAAATTCTCGCGATAGCAACTCATTCTTAGCCAGATTGTAGAGTGCGGGAATTAGTTTGCGGCGGGTCAGGTCGCCGGCCGCTCCGAAGATCACCATCACACAAGGATCGCCAGGTTTCCCGATTCGCTTCTGCTGCATGACTGGCATCACCTCGGCTTGTGCCATTTTTTCTTTTCCTGGTGAACGAATGGGTCGGAAGTCTTAAGCTGTCTTCTTCGCGGTTGCGGCGGGCTCGACGTGACCCCCGAATTTCTGCCGCATGGCGGAGAGTACTTTTTCCGCGAAAGTGTGTTGCTGGCGTGAGCGGAAGCGGACGAACAGTGCGGCGGAGAGAACATCCACCGGGACTGCCTCTTCGATGGCCGCCTGAATGGTCCAACGGCCTTCTCCCGAGTCCTGAACGAAACCAGTGTACTCGGAAAGTGTCGGATTCTCTGCCAACGCCATCGCGGTTAGATCGAGAAGCCATGAGCTCACAACGCTGCCTCGTCGCCATACTTCGGCGATGTCAGCGAGATTCAGATCGTAGCGATAGCCTTCCGGCAATTGCTCCGTGCTGGCGTTCCTGAAAATATCGAACCCCTCCGCGTAGGCTTGCATCAGCCCGTACTCAATACCGTTGTGCACCATCTTGACGAAATGTCCAGCGCCGGAAGGACCGCAGTAGATGTACCCATCTTCGGCTGTACCCCCTATACGCTCACGACCTGGAGTGCGTGGAATATTGCCGCGCCCAGGAGCAAGTGTTTTGAAAATCGGGTCGAGCTGTTGAACCACTTCTTTCGGCCCTCCGATCATCATGCAATAGCCGCGTTCAAGGCCCCACACACCGCCGCTGGTCCCGACATCTACATAGTGAATGCCCTTTTCACTCAGTTGCTTCGAGCGGCGGACGTCATCTTTGAAATATGAATTGCCGCCATCAATAATGATGTCCCCGGATTTCATACGCTGACCAAGGGCTTGAACGCTTTGCTCGGTAGGACCGCCAGCAGGCACCATGAGCCAAGCCACGCGAGGTGTAGCCAGCTTGCTGACGAAATCATCTAGCGACGCGGAAGCGATAGCGCCTTCACCGGAAATTTGTTTTACGTTGTCTGGGCTTAGATCGGTAACGACGACTTCGTGACCGCCTCGCACCAGACGGCGCGTCATGTTCGCGCCCATCCTGCCCAGACCAACCATCCCCAGACGCATTTTGGTGCTCCTCAGCACTAATCTAGCGCGCCGATTGCCCGCTTATCCAACTCGGTACGGAAATCAAGAAACGAGACTACTGCAATGCTCTCTCAATCGCTTTCAATAGCGTGCTCAGGCCGGACTTGAGATCCCGACCGATATGAACTCGCAATGCTCGCCGTCCACGATCTACCAGCACTTGGAAATCCCCACGCGCCTGTGCCGCTTTGACTACTCCGAACGTGTACTTCTGTTCGGGCACCGGCAAATCCACGGCGTCATCGCAGGTTACCTGCAAGAAGACCCCGGTGTTGGGTCCGCCTTTGTAAGCCTGACCTGTAGAATGCAAGAAGCGCGGACCAAATCCCAGGCACGTCGCCACTCGCCTTTTATCACGGACGGCGTGACGTATTTTTTGCAAGAGTGCTTCATTTTCGTCATTCATCGGAACGAAGGCGAGAAGAGCAAAGTAATCGTGATCGCTCAAGCGATTCAAGTGCGCTCGTAAATATGCGACCAACGATCTGTCTGAACCCGTCATCTTGGATAATGCGTCGGCATTTTTCGAATCAGTGAAGAGCTTGATGCTGCTGTCTTCGAGCACAGGTTTTTCGGCCGGGAGCGAACCTGTCTTTTCGTACTCTTCAGTCAGCTTTCGAGTGACGATCTTGCTGGCCTCCACGTCAGGTTGATTGAATGGGTTGATCCCGATAATGGATCCTGCGACCGCGGTGGCGATCTCCCAACGGAAGAACTCCTGACCCAGGTCATAAACATCATCGACGGAAATTCGAACCACGGCTTGTCCAGCCTTTTCCAACGCGGCGACTTTCGCATCCTGTGCGGCATCGGGTGCCGATTCCAGGCGCACATAGGCAAAGATGCGGTCCTTGCCGTAAATCTCCGGCGATCCTAGTTCTTCGCGATCTACGGGGATGATGCCTTTGCCTTGCTTACCTGTGGATTCAGCGAGCAACTGCTCAAGCCACGCCCCAAGATCCGAAATACGAGGCGAAGCAATGATTGTGATTTTGTCGCGTCCCTCTTTTGCAGCCGCGCCGAGGATGATCCCCAGCACGACTCCGGGATTCTCTTCGACCGGCACACAGGAAGCGCATGCCTCGACCATTTCCTCGGTGCGATCGAGGAAGTTAACCGGGTCAACGCCCATTAATGAGGCGGGAACTAATCCGAAGTTAGAGAGCGCGGAGTATCGTCCTCCAATACTTGGCACGCCATGGAAAATGTGTCGGAAGTGATCTGCTTCTGCTACCTGCTCGAGCTTCGATCCCGGATCGGTGATAGCGATGAAGCGGCTGCCAGCTTTTTCCGCGCCCACGGTCTGCTTCACGCTTTCAAAGAAGTATTGTTTGAAAATATTTGGTTCCAGCGTACTTCCCGATTTGCTGGACACAACGAACAATGTATTCGCCAGATCCACTTTCTGCGCGAATGCCTTAACCTGCGCGGGATCAGTGGAATCAAGAACGTACAACTTGGGAAAACCAGAAATCGGGCCGAATGTCAGGGCCAAGACCTCGGGACACAAGCTGGATCCGCCCATGCCCAGCACCAGTACATCGCGGAATCCTTCTTTCTTAATTACTTCCGCAGTGCGACGGAGCTTCTCGACCTGCTCGATCTCCTCTTCTGTAATGCTCAGCCAGCCCAACCAGTTGGCTTCATCAGTTCCAGTCCATAGTGATGCATCGCGCTGCCATAAGCGGCGTACTTTACCGCCCGCGCGCCAGTCTTCAATGTGGTGTTTTACCGAAGCGGTGAGTGTTTCCGGCAGCTTGTAGGTCTGCCGGTTTACCTTGGGACTGGTTTCGGATTTCGTGCTCTTTTCTACTGCTTGCAGAAGTTTGTCGAAAGCTTCTTCAAACAGGCGAACCCCATCTTCCGTGAGCTTGCTGGTTATTTCATCGATAGGAATGCCAACCTTGGCCAGTGTTTCCATGGTCTCTCTGGCAGATTCCACGTCTTCAGTAAGGCTCTGACGTATATGTCCGTGATCACGGAACGCATCTATCGTTGCCGGCGGAATCGTGTTTACCGTGTCCGGCCCGATCAATTCTTCAACGTAGAGAACGTCGCGGTACGCAGGATTCTTGGTGCTGGTGCTCGCCCACAGTACTCGTTGCGTCTGTGCTCCCTGGGAAGCCAGATTCTTCCAGCGAGCACTGCTGAAGATGGACTGGTAGAGTTGGTACGTCTGCTTACCGTTTGCAATCGCTACTTTACCCAGCAGGCTCTTCAGTTGTGCTTGCTCGCGCGCATCTTTCGCTTTTTTTAGACGGGTTTCAATTTCTGAATCCGCAAGCGTATCGATTCGGCTAATGAAAAAGCTGGCGACACTGGCCATCCTGCTGACGTCGCCTCCGCTTCCCGCAAACTTCTCCAAACCGGCCAGATATGCTTCTGTGACCTGCACGTACACTTTCTGCGAGAAGAGCAGGGTGATGTTGATGTTGATGCCTTCACTGATCAGTTGCTGAATTGCCGGAAGGCCTTCTGGTGTGCCAGGAATTTTGATCATTACATTTTCCCGCGCCACCGCTTTCCAAAGTCTTCTCGCTTCCTGAATACTTCCTTCTGTGTCGTGGGCCAGATATGGTGAGACCTCGAGGCTTACGTATCCGTCGCGACGTTTGGTTTCTTGATAAACCGGGCGCAAAAGATCCGCAGCATCTTGAATGTCACGAATGGCAAGAATTTCGTAGCGTGCCTTGGCGTCGAGGTCGGTTTTCGATTGCAGCGACTTCAGCAGGTCCGCGTAATCGTTGCTGCCCGAGATTGCTTTTTCGAAGATAGCGGGATTCGACGTAATGCCCCGCAAGCCGTCCTCATCGATCAAGCGTTGCAATTCGCCGCTCGTGATCAGGTTGCGCCGGATGTAATCCAGCCAAACGGATTGGCCGAACTTCTGGAGATCTCTTACGGGATTAGTAGCCTTGGCGGTTTCGAGAATTCCGGTGGATTGCATTTAGGATGCCTCTCTGTCGACAAATTTTCTTTGACCCAAACCCAAAATCAAAAACTATTTCGAACGCGCAATCGCCTCTCTTGCCGCCTCGACTACCTTATCCGGCGTGAACCCAAACTTCTTCAGAAGCTCTTTCAAGGGAGCCGAGGCTCCAAACGTCTTCATGCCGACGACTTTACCTGTGGGACCGACATATTGCGCCCATCCAAAAGTAGAAGCCTGCTCCACAGCAACTCGTGCTCTTACTTGTGGCGGCAGTACCTTGTTCCTGTAGGCCACATCTTGATGCTCAAAGATGTCCCAAGAAGGCATGCTAACCACTCGTGCTTTAATGCCCTCGGACTTAAGTTGTTCGTAGGCGTCCACGCACAAGGAAATCTCACTGCCGCTTCCCATAAGGATGACTTGCGGCATCCCGTCGGACGCATCCGCAAGGATGTAAGCGCCCTTAGCCAAACCCGACGCGGAAGAGTACTTCGTTCGATCCAGTGTCGGCACAGCTTGACGTGTGAGCACCAAAGCCGCCGGCTGTTCGCGAAGCTGCATGATCACTTTCCACGCCTCTACCACCTCATTCGCGTCTGCCGGACGCAACAATACCAGCCCCGGAACCGCTCGCAGGGCGGGCAGCTGTTCTACAGGCTGGTGTGTTGGGCCATCCTCACCGAGGCCAATGGAGTCATGGGTGAAAACATATATGACGGGGAGCTCCATGATGGACGCCAAACGAATGGCCGGTCGCATGTAGTCACTGAAGTTGAAAAATGTACCGCCGAAGGGCCGCAGCAGCGAAAGCGCCATCCCGCTCAAAGCGGCGCCCATGCCATGTTCACGGACACCAAAGTGGAGGTTTCGTCCGCCATAGTGACCCGCCTGAAAATCTCCGGCCCCCTCGAACTTAAGAGTGGTTTTGTTGGAAGTGGCGAGGTCAGCCGATCCGCCGATCAGCCATGGCACATTTTGCGCCACGATGTTGAGAACCTTGCCAGAACTTTCACGGGTGGCTACGCCTTTTGCATCCGCCGGAAACGTCGGCAGGTTTTTGTCCCATCCGTCAGGCAGCTCGTGGCACTGCATGCGATTGAGTTGATCCGCTAGATCTGGATATTTCTTGCCGTATTCGTTCAATCGCTTTGTCCACTGTTGATGCAGCTCCGAGCCACGTCTTCCGATTCCTTCGCGGAAGTGTTCGCGTACTCCTCCTGGTACCAGGAACTTGGCATCTTCAGGCCAGCCGTAAAACTTCTTGGCCAACCGAACCTCGTCTTCACCCAGTGGTTCGCCATGAGCGGCACTGGTGTCTTGTTTATGTGGAGCGCCGTAGCCAATATGGCTATCCACAATAATCAGAGTGGGGCGATCTTTCGTCTGCTGAAAATTGCGATAGGAATCGCTGAGCATCTCCAGATCGTTGGCATCAGTTACATGAGTTACGTTCCAGCCATATCCCTGGAAACGCAAGCCCACGTCCTCGCTGAAAGACCACTCCGCGGGACCATCTAGAGTCACGTGGTTGTTGTCGTAAATCCAACACAGGTTGGGTAGCTTCAGATGAGCAGCCAGGGATGCTGCTTCGCTAGCCACGCCTTCCATCATGTCGCCATCACCGCACATGGCATACACGTTGTAATCGAAAAGCTCGAAGCCGGGACGATTGTAGTTCGCAGCCAGCCACATGCCGGCCATCGCCATTCCAACGCTATTGCCCACACCTTGACCTAATGGCCCGGTTGTAGTTTCCACGCCCGAGGTTAGGCGATATTCGGGATGTCCAGGAGTCTTGCTGTTAATCTGCCGGAATTTCTTGATGTCGTCCAAAGTGACGGCGAATTCATCCTGCCGTTCATACTTGGAACTCACCGCACGAACGCCGGCCAGGTACAGGAGTGCATACAGCAGCATCGAGGCATGCCCGTTCGAGAGCACGAAGCGGTCACGGTTGGGCCAGAGCGGATCTTCCGGGTCATAACGCAGGAACTGCTGCCATAAACAGTACGCCACCGGCGCCAACGCCATGGGGGCACCGGGATGACCGGAGTTCGCCTGTTGCACGGCATCCATAGCCAGGGTGCGGATCGTGTTGATGCTTAAGGTGTCCAGTTGCTTGCTGGTCAGCAACGTCTGTTCGCTTGCCACCATAGCATGTCCCTTTCGACGGCATCCGGCCGGTAGGAAACGCGACGGATGCACAAGGCGGATCGCTGGAAGATATGACAGAACCCGCAACGGGTTCTCTTCAATCAGTTTACCAAGTTCTGCTAAGACGCGCCTCCGGCCGGAACGGATTCAGCACGGCACGTCGAAACGCCTCCCTTTATCGGATGATGAGACCACGGGGAGGATTCAAAGGGTGGTTTGAAACGCGAAACGTTGTGGATCAGGAGAAGACTAGCGCTTCATCTGCGCCAAGTATCCATGCTCGCTGGAATAGCCCTTGGTGGTGGTTTCGACAAATTTCAGGAATTCGCGCAGGCTCTCTCGCTCAGTGGATTCCATTTGTGCAAATCGGATACGAATGCCGAAGGTAGGATTGCTCTTGGTGACAACGCCGTTAAGGATGATGCCTTTCACCCAGATTTTGCCATTGGCCACCCACAGACCCACTTCCACAGGGACACCGCTAGGGACGGGAGTGGCGGTTTCCACAAATGATCCACCCAGGCTGGTGTTCGATAGATTGCCCCAGATCGGTGTGGCCGAGCCCTGCACTCTCAACTCCACCGCTACAAAGCATTTCATCCGGGGATACTGTCTACGGTCCTGTCCCCAGGATGGTGTAAAGATGTCTGGTTCAAAAGGAGGTGAGGCTTCGGGCGAGGTTGCCACGGGTGCGGCTAGGGATCCAGTCGAAGCTTTCCCCCGTCCTTGAGCGGCGACCGTACTTCCTGCGCCGCCCTTAATCTCCCGCATGGCCTCAAACAGGGCCTGGTCGCGCTTCTCGGGCGAAGCATCGCGATAAGTCTGGAGCAGCTTTCGGAGATGCTTTACCACGTCGGGATCGGACAGAAGCTGAGTCCAGTCCGCCCCCCGCGCAGAAGTTTTGGCGTCGCTCATAGGGTTGAACGAAAAAAGGCAGTCATCGCCCTGCATCAGTGTGAACGCGCGGATGCTTCATAGCAAGATGACGATGGTTACTTTCGTCAGTAACGCGGAAGAGAGTTACTTTTCCGAGGGTCAAGCTAGAGCCTCGTCCCCTGCGCAAGTCAAATGAACGGCCCAATTGAACCTGCTCACTTCCGTGCAGCGAAAACCGCGACCAACGAGAGGACACTTATTAAGATCGGGAACCAAACCTGAGAAACCCAGGGCACGGGTATCAGGAACAGCACGTCCAAATCTTTGAGTGATGATGGCCAGCGAACGGTGGCCCACAGGCCCGCATAGTACATGAGATCCCAGATTGCGAACGTCCACAAGAAGATTGCACAACGTTCTCTTGTCCCAATCCCGCCGAGCAATGCCACTGTCGTCAGCATGACCATAGTGGCCACCTCACGAAAGACTTCAATCTTGAGTAGGCTTTCTGGAAATTCGCTAATGGATTTTTCTTGCTCATAACTTTCAGCCGAGGACCGGCGAATGTCTGACAATGTTCCGTGATAGCCCGGGAGCAAACCGGTTGCCGCCCGTAAATAAATGACTACCGAGGATTCCACGAAACCAAAAGCGCCCGCAAAAACCGCCAAGAGAATGAGCTGCCGCCCACTTATCACCAGACGCTTTCCTCTCCACACCGCCCAGGCGATAAACGGAATCAGAGCGAGCAGGTTGACCCACCAAGGCTGTGCCAGCGCTTTGAGGTGTTGCATTCTCCGTGAATCATAAACTGGCGGAGACTTTTGTCTACCTGAGCCCAGTTTCTTATCTACAGGATTCAATGTATGGACCAGAGTAGAAGCTTAAGTCAGTCTTCCAGCGCAGGTTCTACTCTGGTTTTGGAGGACATAATGCTGAACCTTTTCAGGATTTTGGTTGCGGAC
>MNDG01000024.1 GCA_001914815.1 Acidobacteriales bacterium 13_2_20CM_55_8 | reverse complement strand
GGCCATGCGCCGGCCCTATAAGAAGCAGCATGTCAAGGCACTTAAATTGTCAGGCGTTCGTGATTTCGTGCTCTACAGTCTCCGGCACACATTCCTAACTCGACTTGGAGAATCTGGGTGCGATGCTTGGACATTGGCACGTGTCGCCGGTCACAGTTCCGTGGCCGTGTCGGGTCGTTACGTACACCCATCGGAGGACGCAGTTCTGACAGCCTTGTCTCGCCTGAGTGGGCACAATTCTGGTCACAATCAGATTTCCGAAATGCCACTCCCCGTCGCCGGTGACGTTGCAAGTGCAGACGGTTCAGATGGATGGGTGGTGAGCGCGGCTGGACTCGAACCAGCGACCCATGCCTTAAAAGGGCATTGCTCTACCAACTGAGCTACGCGCCCACTGTGTATTCAACTCGTTGAAACTCAATATTAATTTACCACGCCTGCCGAGACGGGAGTCGACGTTGGCATACGTTGCCGCCTCGCAGCTTCCTCGCCGCGGCCGAATCAGCGCTGACGGACTTCACGTGACATTCCGAACCGCTTCAGGTGATAGGATGCAATTGAGGTGGTTACGACCTTCTCCTCTTTCAGGTTTCCTGAACTAAGTCAGCCCATCTGAAGTTTTTTCTCTCCTTAGGTTCTCAGGAAAGCAGCGTGCCCCATGCATCCGAGTGCGATTCTGCACGAAGTTCAACAACTCTACAATGTGAGCGATCGTCTTGATACGCTTGCGGGAAAACATCCTCTGGTATCAGAAGCACTGCTCGGCATCTCGGGAAGCGTTCGTAACACGGCCACTTTGCTGGAGGTGCTGGTGGTGACGAGAATAGCTACTCTCTCCGGATTAGAACCAGCGAATGCCTGACCTCATCCCTGTCTTCCTGAGTTGTGCTTGGGGATTGCGGCGCAGATGTTAGTCGTGGAGAACGACATTCAGAAGTGAACTGTGAACTTGCAGCTCGGCCCCGCCGCTATATTCAACGAAGCCCAACTTCCTGAACCGGTTCATGAAGAAGCTGACTCGGGACCGGGTTGTGCCCACCATCTCTGCCAGAGTCTCCTGACTGATCTTGGGGATTACGGTTTCGGGTTTGCCTTCCTTGCCAAAATGAGCGAGCAGCAAAAGCACTCGTGCCAACCTCTTCTCGCCGGAATTGAAGAGTTGATCCACCAGATCTTCTTCGTAACGGATGTTCCGCGCCAATAGGTAGGCCACGAACAAGTCGGAAAACTCATGTTCCCGGTGGAGCGCTTCCATCATCGCTTTCTTTTCAATTCGCAGGACGTCGCAGTCGGTCATGGCAATCGCAGATCCCATGCGGAGAGCCTGGCCTCCAAGGCAGCCTTCGCCGCAAAAGTCGCCGCCGGTTAATATGCCTACAGTTGCTTCTCTGCCATTGTTGGACACGACCGCGAGTCTTACTTTTCCCTCCTGGATATAAAACACCGCGTCAGCGGCATCCCCTTGCCCGAAGATGGCCTGCTTTTTTGGAAAAGACACAGACTTTCGGCCCTTCCCAATAGTTGCGAGTAATGCAACTGGGTCGAAACCCGGCTTCCTTTTAACGGCTCCCGCGGGACTCATGGCCAGTAACCTCCTTTCCGATGTTACGCACTATCGGCAACTTTGAAATGAAATATGAAAAATATGAAGCGGCCGGAACGACACGATCTTTCAAGGTCGCTACACGAAAGTTAATCTTGTCACCGTTTGTGACACAAGTCAAGGCCGGGAAGTTTCTCATTCTAAAAGCCCAGACCTGTTAACTATTCAGAGCTGTTCAATTTTGACCAGATTATGAATTCCCAGAATGGGACAATTCCCTATCAGAAAAACTATTTGGTCTAATTTATGGGCGGTGGGTCATGTCTAGACCCCTAAAGCATCGCATTCTTGTAGTGGATGACGAGGAAAGCATTCGTGTGGTATTTGCGCAGTTGCTGCAACGAGTAAGGATACGAAGTCACTACCGCGGAAAACGGCTTTGACGCCCTGCTGCAACTTAAAAAATTTCTGCCCGATGTGATCATCTCAGATCTCAACATGCCCAAAATGTCGGGATTTGAATTTCTCTCGGTGGTGCGCCGTCGCTTCCCCAAGATCTCAGTGATTGCCAGTAGCGGAGCGTATGGAAGCAAAGTGGTGCCGACCGGAGTGCTGGCCGACGCTTTTCATGCCAAGGGACAAGAGCAAACTAAAAACCTTCTCGACAATGTGGCTGAGTTGATTCAGACCTCTGCCGCGCGGGCCAGGGCCCATGAGAAGGAATCTGCTCCGGTTTGGATTCCGCGCAATGGCAAAGACTCGAATGGAATACCTTACATTGTAATTACCTGTACGGAATGTCTGCGTTCTTTCCCGCTGAATGTGACAAAAGAGCAGAACCCTGAGGTTCTTGAAACACTCTGTCTGTTCTGCTCGAGCACGGTTAAATACATCATTGATTTTTCTCTTTCCGTGACCTCTCCTGCACGGGGACTGTCTGCCCCTATACGCACGACCGGAATTGCCAGCTAGATCATCTAGCTACCCGGTTGTAACGCGGTATTCTGCTCTCGAACTAAGGTATTGGGTGGAGAATGACGGAAGGGAGATAACGCCTGCGTCCGCGAATTCCTTTGTCTCGGCGGGACTGAGTTGCGCGATAATTGCTGGTAATCGATTGCAATGAGAATGCCGAGAGGAGAATCTTTCGATGAAAAGCGAGGCAGTTTCCCTACCGGTGATTGCTGGGGTACCGCTGGATTGCAGTTTTTGGCTCGAAGATGATGGCTGGAGCGGAGTCTGCGAGAGACTCTCAGTCATCGTTCGGGGCGGCAGTTTTGAAGATGCTAAAAAGAACATGGAAAATGCGCTACAAGAGCACATCGAGCGGGTCCTACGTGAGTACTTGGGGCGAAGTTCACAGCGGATTGCCTAGTCTGGCTGTGAACAAGCGGAAGTACGAGGAGAAAACCCGCAGTCTGTCCCAACTGAGATTGTCGGCCGACACGGCCCGGCTGCAGGGTACGCTCGTCAACCTGGAACAAATCAAATAACATTCGGACGTGAATCAAACCATCCTACGAAAAACCTGGTGGCTCACAATTCTTCGCGACCCTCACTTTTGGGTACCCGCGATCGTATTGCTTGGCGGATTGGTGGTGCTTCGTTGGATCCGCTGACTTCGAATCCGCCGGTGTTGAACGACCAAGTGATTCCTCAGCCGCTCGAAGCATCTCGCCTCCGAAGCTTGCAAGCTTTGGGAGTACTTTGCGGATTCAGTGCAGGAGCGTGGCTCGGGGCAGCCGAGGCGCCAACTAAATTGGTGAAAGCAGGGGTGTCGCCGATTGTAGTGTCGCTCCTTATGGTAATTGGCGTTTTCTTGGCGCGCTGGAGTCTTCCAGCCCTGATCCGGGGTACTGGGCAGATTCGCTTGGACGTTCGTGAGGCGCCACACCTGATTGTTTGGGGAGTACTGGCAGGATGTCTGTGGGCGGTAGCGAACACCATGACCATCTTCGCGATCCGCGATATTGGACTCAGTATCGCTTTTCCTCTGTGGAACATAAACAGTTTGCTGGGAATTTTCTGGGGTTTTGTCCTTTTCAACGAGCTGAGGGATGCCGGGCGGCTGCGTTGGGTGAGTGTGATTGGTGGTGCGGCTCTGATGTTCGCGGGTGCCGCGCTTTTAGCGCTTGCTTCTTCGGGACAGATGGAGACCGAGCACTCCACACGCGGGATCCTGGCAGCATTGTGCGCCGGAATATTGTGGGGAACGATGTATATCCCTTACCGTAAAGCTTATCTAACCGGCATGAACCCACTTTCTTTCGTAGCTTTCTTTACCATTGGAGAATTGGGCATGATGACGGTCCTGGCATTAGGCTACGGAGGCGGGCCGTCCGCTCTTTGGCGCGAACTTCTGAATGCGCGGCCGGCCCTCTTCTGGTTGATGCTGGGCGGGTTTGTCTGGGTCATCGGGGACGTGTTTCAGCAGTACGCGGCTAAATACGTTGGCATCAGTCGAGGAATTCCGTTGTCAAATTCGAACCAGCTCTGGGGCCTATTGTGGGGCATTCTGGTCTTTGGAGAGTTGCAGGGGCGCGGATCTTCGCTCTACGCCCAGGTAATTGGAGGATCGCTTCTAATGGCCGCCGGCGCGGCTGCCATTGCGCTTTCTCCCGTGACCAGAAGAGAACATGCGCGCTGGCATGAAGCAGCGCAGCGTGAGAGCCATCGCTACGGCGTCGACGCCAATTATGTGCAGGCGGGGTTGGAGGGAAAATTCCAACAGGGTGTGGAGAGTCAACACAGACGGAACTGGCTGGATTGGGTGTTAGTTGTGCTTGCCACGGCAGTGTTTATTAATTTGGCGGTCCTGGGACGCGTTCCAAAAATGACACTGAATTGGAGTGCTCTTGCCACACTGTGCGCCGTGATGTTGATTTTCCTGGCCGGCTGCGGGGCGGCTTTGTGGAAGATCACCCGATTCAACTAATGTTCTTTGCATAGCCCGGCGACAAGTTTTTGTGTGGCCGGGTGGAATCAAGAGTGTGCTCCTTCCGTGCGTTGACAAGCCTGCGGTTCCAGCCCATACTCCGAGAAATGTCCAATGTCGGGTAAACAGAGACATTCGGATACCGTAACCTACTACTAATTGTGCCCACGGCGTCCCCACAACAGAGTCTCACCTATTTCGGCTCCCCGGAGGAAGTTTATGAATGAGCCCAAGCGTAGGCTGGGGTTATCCCTGACGTGTGTCCTAATTGGCTGTGTGATTCTGACGATTGTCACCCACGCCCCACATCGTGTGTCATTACGTGGCACTGTGAGTCTCTTATCAGCGGCCAGCCAGAACCTGTCGAACGCGACCCCACGGCCAGTGAACGCCAGCAGTGGCGAGGCTTTATCTTCAGCGTCAGAGAAATCCCGGCGGCTCAATTTCAGTAGTCTGCCGGTGGCCTTCGAGCCGAATCTTGGGCAAACCGATCCACAGGTGAAGTATCTGGCGCGTGGTAACGGGTACACGTTATTTCTGACCTCGAGTGAAGCCGTGCTGTCGCTTGCGCCAGAGCCAGCCCCGGCCTCGAAGCAAAAAGCCAACCGACTTGCGCGATTTGCCCGATCAACGATGAGGTCGCGGCGATCGCACGAGAGCGCCGTGATCCGCATGCAGGTCACGGGAGCGAATCCGCATGCCCAGATCGCGGGCAACGAGAATCTGCCCGGCATTAGCAACTACTTCGTCGGCAAAGATTCTCGAAAATGGCAAACCAATGTTCCACAGTACGAGGGAGTTGGATATCGTGACATTTATCCTGGCATTAATCTGGCATTCCATGGCGCACAACAGCAGTTGGAATTTGACTTCATAGTCGCTGCCGGTGCAGACCCTGCGCCGATCAGCTTGGGCTTCAGCGGCGCCAAACGGATTGCGACAGATGCTGCTGGGGACCTCATTCTCGCCTCCGCTGCCGGCGATCTGCGTCTGCATAAACCGGTGGCTTATCAGGAAAACCTCGGCGCTCGTAAGTTGGTGGACGCCCGTTTTGTGGTGGAGGGAAAGCGGGTTGGTTTTGCGCTGGGGAATTATGACCGCAGCCGCGAATTGGTGATCGATCCGACGCTGACTTATTCGACTTTCCTGGGTGGATCGCAGGAAGATAATGGATTGGCCATAGCAGCTGACGCAACTGGCAGCGCGTATGTGACCGGGCAAACCGTATCTGCAGACTTTCCGACAGCAGGAACGCCATATAAAAGCTCCAATACTGGGAGCTTCGATGTTTTCGTGACGAAACTGGCTGCGGACGGCTCGTCCCTCCTATATTCCACCCATAGCAGTCGACAGCTCGGGCAATGCATTCGTCGCGGGAGGAACAAGTTCTTCCGACTTCCCGACCACCAGCGGCGCATTCCAAACAACCTTCAATGGTGTCACCGATGCCTTTGTGCTGGAGTTGAACTCTACCGGCTCAGCACTGGTTTACAGCACTCTGCTGGGAGGAACTAGCTTTGACAACGCAAACGGGCTTGCAGTGGATGGTTCGGGAAGTGCTTATGTCGTGGGCGCCACGTCCTCGACGGCTGATTTCCCGACGATGGCTCCGATCCAAGCGAGTGGTGGTGGAGCTCTCAGCGGTTTTGTCAGCAAATTGAACCCCACTGGAACCGGTCTCGTATATTCAACCTACCTGGGCGGAAGCAATGGCGACTTTGCGGCAGGGGTTGCGCTGGATTCTTCGAAGAATGCTTTCGTAACCGGGGGGACTCTTTCGCCCACCTTCCCCCATACCACCGGTGCGTTCCAAATACAGTGCGGCACCGATGGCAATTGCAATGGCGGTTTGTACGATGCATTCATTACCGTCATCAATGCAGCCGGAAGTAATTATGTTTATTCAACTTTCCTGGGCGGGTCGGGCACGGACGAAGGCTCGGGTATCGTCGTCGACGACGCCGCCAACGCCTACGTCACTGGGCTCACGAAATCCAACACCGACTTCCCGTTGCAGGCGGCTTTGCAGCCCACTTTCGGCGGAAGTGTCCAAGATGCCTTTGTTACCAAAATCAACCCCGCTGGAAGTGCGTTGGTGTACTCGACATTTCTTGGCGGCGGACTAGGGGACGCAGGCACCAGTATCGCGCTGGACAGCGGTAACAACGCCTACGTGACCGGCCAGACCTCCTCCTCCGATTTCCCTACCACAAGTCCGACCCAAACAACGATAGGAGGAGGCAACGACGGATTTGTGACTGAGATTAACGCTGCGGGTTCGCAGCGCATCTTCTCCACCTTCCTCGGTGGTTCACAGAATGAGAACACTCTATCGGGCTCTGCCCCAAGTGGCGCCATCGCTGTGGATAGCGCTGGCAATATTTATGTGACGGGGAACACCTCTTCAGCAGACTTCCCCAGGGTTGCGGCTGTGCAAGGAACGTATGGCGGTGCCATCGATGCGTTCGTGGCCAAGATCGCTCCGGCCGCGGGCGCGGGAAATTTCAGCATCACCGTTTCCCCGGGAAGCGCGACTGTGACTCACGGGCAAACGACGACGCCGTTCACGGTTACTGTGACTCCCTTGACCGGTTTCAACTCCGCGGTCAGTTTGTCCTGCTCGGGATTACCAACCGGTGCGTCTTGTGTTTTCAACCCGACCTCGGTTGCAGGGGGCTCAGGGACTTCTTCACTCACGATCAGCACCATGGCTGCGTCGGCGCAGTTGTCGCCATCCATGCACTCTAGCCTGTTCTATGCCCTGTGTTTGCCAGTTGCGGGCATGGCACTCTCTGGAGCCCGCTTTGCTTCCGGGCAGACGCGCAAGAAAAAGCTGATAGCACTGCTTCTCGGGTGTCTGGTTTTCTCCGGCCTGTTGTTTCTGGCGGCCTGCAGCGGCGGTGGGGGTGGAGGAGGCGGCGGCAGGGGAACTCCGCCGGGCACCTATAACGTGACCGTGAAGGGCACGGGGGGCGGTGTGACCAATAATGGCACGCCGGTCATCCAATTAACGGTGCAGTAGGTTTTCGCGCGATTATGCTTGCCGCCGGCCGCAGATGCGGCCGGTTTTTTCTGAGCCAGAGCTTTAGAGAAATCTGCTCAGAATGACAGCAGAGAATACGAAATGAGATTTCAGCTAAGACTTATTGAAGCGGATAATTCAGCAGGATGAAAACACAGCGCCATTTCACCTACTTGCACGCCGCCAAGATTCTCCTCTTCTTATTATTTACGGTGGCTGCCGGGGCTGCTCCGGCTGGCAACGACAAGGGTGCTGGCCCGTCCAATATCCGTTGGGCAGAAGGCAAGCCGGGCTGCACCTTCAAGCGAGGGGAAGATGGGAAATATCGATATGGACTGTGGTCCGATGATGTTGGCATCACTCTCGCAGTCGACTCTCGGGAGTTGCAGCGATCGCGACGTCGGCTGCATCCATTCGTTGCGTTCCAATTGACCTTCCACTACAAAGGGCCGGAGGTGCTCGAGGTAAGGAATGACAACCTCACTCTGGAATTCGTGACTCATTTCCACGTGGTGTACAGCACTCTTGATCCAGAAGATTTCTCGGCACGATATCAGGATGACGTTGACGCGCTGATTGAGGAGAACGAACATCAGATCCAGAAGCATCCCGAGAAGAAACAAGAAATAGAGACCATCCTGCAGGCTTACCAGCTAGAACTGCTCGAAATCCAGGAGTTTCTCTACAATCACAGCTTGCGACACAGAATACTTGACCGCGAAAGTCCGGAAACCAAGGGCTGGGTGCTTTTCAATACGAAAAGTAAGTGGATCGGCGATTGGAAGAAACGTGAGGATTTCGTGCTGCGGATACCGACAAGAAATCGGACATTCGAATTCCCATTTACCGTACCGCCTGTGGAAGGTGACCTGATTTTGCGCCGTCGTCCCGAAAACTAAACGCAGAGCGGAGATTTGAGAAAAGATTACACCGCCATCCGTCGCGCATCAGCTTCCTTCTGGGAAAAGTAGCGCAACAAGATATCGCGCAGGGAAACCAGGCCCTTGATTTCTTTTCCATCCGTGATAGGTAAGTGTCGGAAGCCGAACTCGCGCATAAGGAAGAGACAATTTTCTACGGTTTCTTCAATACTCACTGCTTTGGGGTTGGTGGTCATAACCTCGGAAATCTTGGTAGTTCCCGGCAGGCGACCGACTGCGACCACGCGATTCATGATGTCACGTTCGGAAAAGATACCAACCAGTTCTCCGTTACGCAGCACAGGCAGGGCGCCAATTTTGTGCTCCATCATAAAACGGGCTGCTTCCAAAACGGTGCGGTCGGCCTCCACGGAATAGATCTTGCGGTCTTTCACCAGATCGTAGACTAACGCCATAACTGGCTCCTGAGCCGGTATCTCGGACTGCTAACAGGCCGAGTCTCCGGCTGCGAATTGGAACACTTTAGCATGTATTTCGCCGGGCGCGGAAGCAACTTGCCTGAGGGAAAATCAGGCCTATCAGGATGCCGGGGCGCGGGTCAGAGGCTCGCGCCGCGGGGTGTCCTGATAACTACTCGAAAAGTTAGAAGCGGATTTGAGGACCGAAAGTGACGCGCAGGTTGTTCTGCGCTCCAGCGTCAAAATAGATCACGTCGCCCACATCCAGGCGCAGGCCGAAGGGGCCCCAGAATCCTTCTATGCCGGCTCCGGGATAGACTGCGAATTGTGTGTTCCCGTCGGTCACACCTCCGAGCGCGCCTTTAAAACCGGACACAGCATTCTGATCCGAGGTGCTGAAATTCACAAACCCCAGTTTTCCGGTGACGAATGCCCGGAAAGGACCGGAAGTACCGGCTTGAAACTTTGGTCCGAACAGGGCGGTGAGAGGACGCAACCGGGTATTTACCAGTTGCGTGCTGATTCCGTTCGAGAAAGTGCTGGTGAAATTGCGCTTAAAGTCGTAAGCCATTCCGGCCTCCAACTGAACATTGGGATGAATGTTGAAGGCGGCCCGACCGCCCAAGCCGACAAAGTTAATGTCGGGAGTGGTCCGGCTGAGGCGAAAATAGTCGGCGAACACTCCGACCTCAGCATGGTTCCAGTCGGAGGAGTTTTGGGCTGTCATCGATGACGGTGCGACGAGACACAACACCAGAACTGAAAAAAAGGCAATACGTTTCATGGGGATTCTTTCTCCTGTGGGGTCGTCTTCCGCAGATGGAATTACGCCTGAAGTTGGTTAATGGGTTCTGCTCTTTGGATGCGAGTCCGAAGGGTCGGGGTTGTTGACGGCGGAGAGGTGTAACTACTGCATTTTCATGTGTTTTGTGGAAGAAATTCCGGCGAAGATCGAAGCTTCAGCAAAGACCCGCGCCGGTTGTCAATCGGTGGATTGGTCAGGGCAGATGATTAATTCTCGAAGAGATCGAGTCTGAGGTTTTGCTATCTCCCCGTGGCGTCATGGAGACCACAATGTATTCCCGCTCTTTGCTGTCCAGGTCTTCGACACGCAACATCATTTTGTCTTTATCCAGGCGAAATTGAGCCTGTTCGCCTACCGGCAAGAGGACGGGATGCTTCTCATCTTTCGGCCGAATGCGATAGGTCACGCGATCGCTTTGCAGGATGTATTCCTGACAGAGCAGGGCATGCGTCTTTTTGTGACCGGAGTCGGTGCCAAGCATCTCGCCGGCAAAGCTCTTGCCACTTTTTTCGTCATAACCGCATTCTGCCGAATCCATCTGCAACAGGACACCGGTTTGGAAGCGCTTTGGTTCCTTGGCGTGGGCCAGAGAAGCCAACATGATTGTGGCCATCAAGATCTTCGATCGCATGTATACCCCCTTACGCAGCTGGTTGAAATGACAAACGTCAAGCTGCGCCATCTTGAGATAAAGGTATTGTTGAATTGCGAGCAGATAGTTCGGAAGGTCACAGTGGTAATTGGACTTTGGTAATGCCTTGCGTCGTTCGTCGTTGGCCGGTCGCCGTTGGCCCACGATTCTGGCGTCTTTCCGGGATGGCAGCGACCTCAAAGACTTCGCCGCAGTTGGCAAAAATCCACTGATAAGTACCGTTCATCTGCTATCTTCTTGGCTTCGTACCGGCCATGGATCTGAATTCTCCGCAGGAAAGCATGTCGATGCCTGAAGCTCCGCGTGATGAGCCCACCCGACTCTATCGCTGGATGGTTTTGATCTTCATCAGTCTGGCGATGTTCGGAAACTATTACGTGTACGACTGCATCGCCCCCGTAGCGGACTTGCTGGCGAAGCAACTTGGCTTTTCGGACTCGAATATTGGACTGCTGCAAGCGATATACAGTATTCCGAATGTGTTCATGGTCCTAATCGGAGGATACATTGTCGACCGCATTGGGACGCGGAAAGCTATCTTCATCTTTGGCACGCTATGTTTTGCCGGATCGGTGGTAACTGTACTTTCCGGGAGACTTACTGTAATGGCGACTGGACGCTTGATCTTTGGTCTGGGCGCGGAATCTTTGATTGTGGCCGTAACTACTGCTGTCGCCAAATGGTTTCGCGGTAAAGAACTGAGCTTTGCTTTTGGTATCAACCTGATGATTGCGCGGGCGGGAACCTGGCTGGCGCAGAATTCTCCGACTTGGGCCCATTCTTCGTACGACA
>MNDG01000164.1:6652-17940 GCA_001914815.1 Acidobacteriales bacterium 13_2_20CM_55_8 | reverse complement strand
TTCGAACTGGCTGCGCCCGTGCCTCTGAACCTGGTCTGCTTCCGCCATAAGGCTGGAGATGAAGTCAATCAGAAGCTGATGGACCGTCTGAATCGTAGTGGGGATCTTTATTTAACCCACACTCGTTTGAATGACCGGCTTACGTTGCGCTTCTGCGTTGGTCAGACCAACACGATGTCGCGTCATGTAGAAAGGGCGTGGAAGAGGATTCAGGAAGAAGCAAGACAGGAAAAGTAAATTGGTCGTTGGTGGCTCGTCCTTGGTCGTTGGCTAGCAACTAAGGAGTAATCATTTTTCTCCAACTGCGGCGGAGCGCAGTGGCCTGCTCGAGGCCGGCTGTGGCGCCCGCGCTTGGGGCTGGGAATCTGGCAGAGGCGCTGCTCCCCGAGCCTTTCTCACAACATATTTTCCGCGGCCGGTAAGAAACCGAGCTAAAGCTGTGGCGACGTCCTCGAGCAATACTCGATCTTCGGGGCCGAAGGCGTTTTCGCGATCGCTTTCCACGTCAAGCACGCCGAGTTCTCGTCCCGCCAGCTTCATTGAAACCAGAATCTTGGATCGGGTCTCAGGCAATGCCAATTGCCCGGGATTCGGATGACGGCCAGCTTCCAGCAACTGCTGTGGCGTGTTCGGTCCCACGAGGAGATAAATTCCCATCCAGGTGTAGTGACGTCCCTCGCACAGCAGTTCAATCACGTCCACAAGCGGAGAACGATGGGCTGAAGGCTTGTTCGTAGCCAGAAGACGCTTCACTTCAGCGAGCAACTCGCGGGCGGAACGATAAGTTTTCAATGACAGATCCTAGAGGACAAAGTTTAAGGGAAGTCGCGGGTAGTTTAATGCAGCAAGCAGCATTCAGCAATCAGGATCAGCTTCAGCAATCACCCCTCAGCCAAACAACGGAACATTGCGATTTTAGGAGGGAAGCCCTTCGCTTCAAGCAATGACCAAACCTTGTGGACAATGAAGGCATTTACTGAATGCTGAGTGCTGAATGCTAATTGCTGACTACTGCCGCTTATCCAACGTCTTCGGCTTATCCGGAGTAGCGGAGGGTTCCGGCTTCCAGGACATAGCGTTTGCTGGCGCGGAGGGGTTTACGCCGAAATCCCAGACAAACAGGTTCATGCCTTCTTTGCCCAGCATTTCAGCGACGGCGTATTCACCCGGCGCGAGGGTGGTGGTTGGGGTCACCTTCACCCATCCGCCGGTAAGCTTTTCCGCGGTGCTTGGGATAAGTTTCTGGTTCTGGCTGACTTTGCCGTAGACAGCGATCTTGATGTCCCCCACAATGCGCTTGCCCTGTTTCGAATCCAGACGGACTATGCGAAAGCGATCCCAGGGCTGCTCCGGTTGCTGTGCTTGCTGCGGGCCTTGGGTACTGGCATCGGCGCCCTGATCCTGCTGCTCGACGTTGACATAGATTGCCGGCAAAGTGGCGTGCGCCTGAATTTTCGCGTGCAGGCCCGGAAGCTCAATCGTCTGCTTGGCGCTGGCGATGGGATTGATGGCAGCGCGCAGAATATTTCCTTTCATGTTCTTGTTCACTTCACCACCGCTCTGTTGCAGCTCTACCAGTTCCGGTTTGTTTTGATAATTATCCAGCAACACCACGCCGCCTTCATCCGGCAGACGCAAACCGGGCGCGACATGAGGAGACTTTGCTTCATCGGCTTGACGCTCGGCCTCCAGTTCTTTGTCGAGAGTCACGGCTTCAGGAGCGGGTTTCCCGGCGGCTCGATCTTTTTCGTATTTATCGGTGGCTTCCCAATCCACCAGGGAGTTGGGAATTTCCTCCCATTCATTGCGTTCCGCACTAAGGTAGCGCACCCGATCCGCCTTCTTTTCCCATTTGGTAGCGAGCTGGTAAGAGCCGTCTTTCAGGATGAGGCGTTTGGCGAGTTGCTGGGCGGAGGCGCCAAGCGAAGTCAGACACAAGCACGCCGCAAGGCCGGCAGCTATCAGCAGAAGGCGTGCTTTGTAATGGATGCGAAACATGTCTAATTATGACGCTAAATTGGAGCTGTCGTATTAATTTAGATGCGCCGACGGTGGTTGCTGACGGCATCCCCGATAGGGCAGGCGTTACAAGAACATAGAGACATTTGCTTCCAGAGCCTTTTCTGGCATAATTGATCGTGCACCCAGCCTGCACAAAATTCCAAAGACAATTCAGAGTGAGGAAGCAATGTCGGCAAAGTACATCTTTGTAACCGGCGGTGTGGTGTCTTCACTGGGCAAGGGTCTAGCGGCGGCTTCGATGGGCTGCTTGCTTGAAAGTCGCGGGCTGAAAGTTAACCTGATGAAGTTCGACCCCTACCTCAACGTGGATCCGGGCACCATGTCGCCCTTCCAGCACGGAGAGGTCTTCGTCACCGACGACGGCGCCGAGACGGATCTCGACCTCGGCCACTACGAGCGCTTCACCCACGCCAAGCTGTCGCGCGATAACAACTGGACCACTGGACGGATCTACGAGCAGATCATCGCCAAGGAACGGCGCGGCGATTATCTCGGCAAGACCGTGCAGGTCATTCCTCACGTCACCAATGAAATCAAAGCTGCCATGAAGAAAGTAGCGCAGGACGTCGACGTGGCCATCGTGGAAATTGGCGGCACGGTGGGCGATATCGAGTCGCTGCCGTTCATGGAAGCTATCCGCCAGATGCGCCAGGAATTGGGACGCGATCACACTTTGTTCATGCACGTCACCCTGGTACCGTTTATCGCCGCGGCGCAAGAACTCAAGACCAAGCCAACTCAACACTCGGTCAAGGAATTGTTGAGCATCGGAATCCAGCCGGATATTTTGCTGTGCCGTACGGACCGTTTCCTTTCCAAAGATATCAAGTCAAAGATTGCGCTCTTCTGCAACGTGGAAGAAGAAGCTGTGATCACCGCCAAAGATGTGGCGTCCATTTACGAGGTGCCGGTGGTGTTCTCGCGTGAAGGTGTAGATACGCTCGTGCTTCGTTATCTCAGGCTCGAAGCCAAGGATCGTGACCTCAAGGATTGGGAGGAGATTGTGCGCCGGGTATACAACCCGAAGGCTGAAGTCACGATTGGCATTGTGGGGAAATATGTCGAGTATGAGGACTCCTACAAGTCGCTGAAAGAGGCGTTGGTCCACGGCGCGCTGGCGCACAATCTGAAATTGAATCTGAATTGGGTGGAAGCTGAGGGCCTCGAAACCGGTGACCGCACCTACGAAGAGCAGCTCGCGGACTACGATGGACTGCTGGTCCCTGGAGGCTTTGGCAAACGCGGTATCGAGGGCATGCTGATTGCGATCCGCTACGCCCGCGAGAAAAAGGTTCCGTATTTCGGCATCTGCCTGGGCATGCAGACGGCCTGCATCGAGTTCGCGCGCAATGTGTGCGGATTGACGGATGCCAACTCCAGCGAGTTCGATCCGTCCACGCCACACCGGATCATTTACAAGCTCCGCGAACTACGCGGCGTGGAAGAGTTGGGCGGCACCATGCGTCTGGGCGCGTGGACTTGCAAGATCGAGCCTGGTACTTTGGCGCACAAAATCTATGGCGAGCTCGAGATCAGCGAACGTCATCGCCACCGCTACGAATTTAACCGGGAATACGAAAGCACGCTGACCGCGGGAGGACTGCGGATTTCTGGGTCGACTCCTGACGGGACATACGTCGAGATGGTGGAGTTACCTGACCATCCGCATTTTATTGGCTGCCAGTTCCACCCCGAATTCAAATCGAAACCGTTGGAGCCACATCCATTGTTCAAGACGTTCGTGGGCGCAAGTTATGAGCATGGATTGAAACGGCGCGCCGACAAGGCGGCGGCTGAAGTGGAAATGTTTCACCGGCCGGAGAAAGTGGCCCGAAGATAAGAGCACTCTTCGACTGCGCTCGAATCGAAAAGATATGGAGTTCGAGAGCATTTTTCCGCTGTGCTCCCCGTGTGCTCTGTGATTAAGCCATGAGCGCGTCCTTCCAAATCGATAATGTCAGGATCGGTGCTGGAGGGTTATTCCTCATCGCCGGCCCCTGTGTGATCGAGAGCGAAGATCATGCGATGTTTATGGCCGAAGTCATCAAGGGCGTGACCCGATCTCTGAATTTTCCTTTCATCTTCAAAGCGTCGTACGACAAGGCGAATCGGACATCCATGCGAAGTTTTCGCGGGCCGGGTCTCGTCGAGGGACTTCGCATTTTGAAAAAAGTGAAGAATGAAGTTCACGTGCCGGTGCTCACCGACGTGCATGAAACCGCGGACGTTCCCAAGGTCGCAGAAGTTGCCGACATACTACAGATCCCCGCGTTCCTTTGCCGTCAAACTGACTTGGTGGTGGCGGCAGCCATGAGCGAGCGCGTAGTGAATATCAAGAAAGGCCAATTCGTCTCGCCCTGGGATATGCGCCACGCTGTCGAGAAATGCCGTACCGCGGGAAATGACAGAGTGTTTGTCACCGAGCGAGGTTCGAGTTTCGGCTACAACAATCTGGTGGTTGACATGCGCTCGCTGGCCATCATGCGTAAATTCGTCCCCGTGGTTTTCGACGCTACTCATTCAGTGCAATTGCCATCGGCCTCTGCCGATGGAGATCATGCGGTGAGCGGCGGCCAACCAGAGTTCATCCCCGTGCTGGCGCGAGCTGCAGTCGCGGCCGGGGTGGACGGAGTGTTCATGGAAGTGCACGACAATCCCAAGGAAGCCAAATCTGATGGGGCGAATGCGCTCGAGTCGACCAAGTTACGCGCGGTGTTGAAGGAGCTGCTGGCACTGCACGGGGCGTTGTCGGGAGCGCATCTGACGCCGTAATCGCCGCCAGTCCAGTAGGGACGAAATAATTCATCTACTGGATACAAGGAGTAAAGAGCGACGCGCAGCGGATCCTCGCAAGTCCCGCAGGGACGAAATAACTTAGCCCAGCGCTTCAGTGCTGGGTGAGCCGCAGAGTTTGTCGCAAGCCCCGGAGGGGCGGCACAATCATCCCAAAACATGCGCCGGATCGTAGGCCACGCCGTACTTGGTGAGGAATTCCACGAATTCTTCTTCGAAACTTTTGTGGGCGTGGTGTGCTACCTGGTTTTCGATGTAACGAATCACATCTGCGGTTTGCGACGCGCTGACACTGAATGCTCCATAACCTTCTTGCCATGAAAATTTATTGCCTGCGGCCCCGGTTTCGTTCAACCACTTCGATGAATTACCTTTCAGGAATTGAATTGCTTTCGACAAAGGCAAGCTGGGCGGCAGGAGCAGAAGTGCATGCACATGATCTTTCCCGCCGCCTATGATCATGGCTTCGAAGCCTTGATTGCGGGCGATTCCAGCCATGTACGCCCAGAGTTTCGGTTGTGGCTCGTCGGAAATGTTTTTGTGTCTTTCCTTGGTGCTGAAGATTACATGAATTCTGTTGTTTGAATATGAGTGCGACATGGTGTCGTGCGTCCGGGACTTGCTCGGTTGACTTGCCTACCCAGCGCTGAAGCGCTGGGCTAAATTGTTTCGTCCTCCGGACTTGCCCGTGCTTGTCCGACGCTGAAGTGCCCACATAGGAAACTTATTCTGTTCCTCGGAGCTAGGATAAAGATGTGACGGCGATCACGCCGCGCTAAATCTGCTACCATTTCCGGCCTCGGTAGCAAACCTTCGTCTCATGATGATTCTTTCCGCCATTGCCGGGATTTTTCTCATTCTCCTCATCCTGCTGGATGCGTTTGAAACCGTCGTTCTTCCCCGCAGAATCCGCAGGCAATTTCGTCTGACTACCTGGTTTTATCGGTACACGTGGAGACCGTGGTCGAGAATTACCAGCCATATCAAGTCTCCTAGCCGGCGGGAGAATTTTCTCGGGTATTTCGGGCCTTTGTCGCTGATCTTCCTACTCATGTTTTGGGCGTTCGGATTAATTCTGGGCTTTGCCCTGCTGCAACACGGGATTGGCGAGCACGTGCATTTAGGCAATGAGCGGATCACGTTCTGGACAGTCCTTTATATGAGCGGGGAGACGTTCTTCACGCTCGGGCTGGGAGACGTCGCGTGCTGCAATCCGGTTTGGGCTTCGCCTTCCTGGGCGTGGTCATTGGATACCTGCCAACGATTTATTCGTCATTCTCCAGGCGTGAGATCGAAATCTCATTGCTGGATGCTCGAGCGGGATCGCCACCTAGTGCGGCGGAGCTGCTGTCGAGATTCGGCAACTGTCCGCAACAGGAGGTGCTGGATCAAATCCTGCGTGATTGGGAACGTTGGGCGGCTGAGGTACTGGAGAGTCATCTCTCTTATCCGGTGCTAAGTTTTTTCCGCTCGCAGCACAACAATCAATCGTGGCTGGGAGCGCTGACTACTATCCTTGATGCGACTGCCCTGGTAATTGCGGGCGTGGATCAAATCCGACCTGAGCAGGCCCGAATCACTTTCGCGATGGCGCGGCACGCTGTTGTCGATCTGTCACAGGTAGTAAATGCCCGCTATGATCCCCGGCATCCCGAGCGGCTGCCCGCGCCTGAATTAGCGCGGCTACGACAAAGTCTGGAAACGCGCGGGATACGTTTGCGGATAAGCTCTGAGGCGGAACAGAAGTTGGCTTATCTGCGGACACTCTATGAACCGTACGTGCTGGCCATGGCGCGCAACCTTGCTATCAATCTGCCACCTTGGATTCATTCCGACAAGAAGCGCGACAACTGGCAGGCCGGACCTTGGGACCGCGCGATCAAAGAGAGGACTGCCATGGAACATACACCGTCAGTGGAAGAACATTTCTGATTCAATTTCAAGCTCCCGTTAACTTCTCCGCACGCAATTTGCTAACATCCAGTCTTCCATGAAACACATCGGCGAGAACGTGGTGCGTATCGAGGCGGAGGCACTGCGTGCGCTCGCCGATCGGATTGCCGGCCACATGGCTGAGGCTTTCGATCGCGCCGTGGAATTGCTCTACTCCTGTCGCGGACGCGTGGTAGTGACGGGTATGGGCAAGAGTGGAATCATCGCGCGCAAAATTGCCGCCACTCTGAATTCCACCGGGAGTCCAGCGCTGTTCATGCATCCGGTGGAAGCGGTGCATGGTGATCTCGGCATGGTAGTGCGTGGTGATGTGGTGCTGGCATTATCAGCGAGTGGGGAGTCAGAAGAAATTCTGCGGCTGTTGGCGACCATCAAGCGGTTGCAGGTGACTCTGATCAGCTTCACCGGCGACACCGTCGCAGACAAGAATTCGAAGCGCCGGTCAGCGAAACTGTCCACACTGGCGGCGGCCGCGGATGTCGCTTTGGATTGCTCAGTGGCACAGGAAGCGTGCTCGCTGGGATTGGCTCCCACGGCTTCCACCACAACCATGCTCGCCCTGGGCGACGCGTTGGCCATGTCGCTGGCGGAAAAACGTGGATTCAAGGAAGAAGATTTTGCCAACCTGCATCCGGGTGGCAAGTTGGGGAAGCAGCTTGCACGAGTGCAAGCATTGATGCACACCGGCGACGCCGTGCCCCGCGTCGCGCCCAAAACTAAGATGCCTGATGTGATCTACGAAATGTCGCGCAAGAAGCTGGGTGTAACCACGGTAGTGGATGGCAAAAAGCTGGTCGGTGTCATCAGCGATGGGGATTTGCGGCGTTTGCTGGAAAAGCGCGGTAAGGACGTGCTCGATCTGGCGGCAGGCGAGTGCATGACCAAAAATCCTCGAACCATTTCTGGACAGGAATTTGCAGCTACCGCTTTAGCCATGATGGAAGAAAAGAAGATTACATCGCTGGTGGTCGTCGATTCTGAGGGGAGGCTAGAAGGCATTGTGCATTTGCATGATTTGTGGGGGACGGAGATGATGTAAGTCGGCAACACCGGCGCCAGGATGAGGCAACTTTCATGTATCACTACGATCCCAATATGGCTCTCGAAGAATTGACCGAAGAAGCAACTCTTCCCAACCCAGTTCATGTGCGCGACATGATTCTTCGCAAACGGCTCAATGCTGACAAGTCGCTGGAACTGAACCGGCTGTTTGTCGAATATCAGAAATTCTTTGGCGAGACGCAGAAACTGGGGAAAGAAATTTTAAAACAGTTGGCAGGGTAACTTCGTTAAATGGGAACCTGGTCCAGCGCCACGATGAACTGAATGCCGTCGACTTGCTTCCCCTGAAGTCGGCGATCATTGGTCACGAAGAGGTCGACGTTCGCAGTTGCAGCGCAGGCAAGTTGAACGGCATCAGGTGCTCGAACTGAGCGGTCGCGGCGAATCGCGGCATACTTCCATGCGGCTTTCGCATCGAATGGAAGGAGCAATGCTACGCTGCTGATCACATTCTCATATTCCCCGCATCGCGCGCTATCTCCGGCCTGTAAAGGCTTCACCAGAATTTCTCCGAGCGTAAAGGTTGAAGTAAGCAAGTGATCGCCTCTCGCGAGCATGTTCCTGCGAAGCTGTTTGGTAGACAGCGACATTTCGTCATTGCCTTCCAGGAAGTAGATAAACAGATTCGTGTCCCAGAAGATCCGGCTCATTCCCAGCCCTCGCGTAGGCGACGGACGTATTCGTCTGCATGCTCGTCCGCCCAAAGATCCTTTCCTGAACCATAGAGAGCCAATAGTGGATCTTCGTCCTCAAGTCGGCTCGCAGCCGCTGAACACCAACCGCCATACCACGCGAGGAGTCCTCTGAACCAGTTTTCGGGTAGGTCCTCCGGTTTGGGCGAGGTCTTCGCCCCTTCTCGGTGTGGATCATAGGAATCACCTGGGCGGAACAGGCGTCGACGTCCCGGCGCTGTCTCGAAAAGCATTCTGTAGCGCCCCGGATTTGGAGGACGATTGGCGACGCAGTGCTGCACCACGTGTACGTAAAACCCAGGCCGCAGTGGTCCCATTAATCTGAGTTCTTTCGCGGATCCAGCAAATTCCATTATTTCCTCAATAGAGAAGTCCACGCGTTCAGAATACCGCTGGTGCAGCATCGCCGTCGCGAGCCAGACTTCGTCGGCGACCTTGATTTGAGTTCCAGATGCGACTGCCATACTTGCCCCCTGGGTTGGAATTTAGAGCGCTCGGATGACCAACTTTTCGTGTACACCGATATGTTTCCTTGAGGAACAACTCCCTGACGCCCGCGCGAACCCGCGGCACAAGGAGAGGGTTAGAGAACTATTGCAACCTCCTGCCCTCTGGGCAGGCCCAATCCCTCTCGGATGCAGTCGTCACAAAAAGCCCCAGGCTCGCCACGGTGCAGGAACCTACAACCTTCTCAGGTATGGTCATACGGTAACCTCCAAGAAATATTAATGGTACCAGGAATTAATGTAAAATACAATTATAATATTTTTGAAAGGAATGTACTTTTTCGCAGCGAATTGAAAATGAGCGACTTAGTTGATATTGCGTGGAGGTCCGGTAGCCAACTGTTCCATGGCCACGTAGAATATCTGTTTCATCACCCCAATTTAGGAACTCCCAACTATGCATCGCTGGTCCCAACTTTTTATCCCCACGCTCCGCGAGGCCCCGGCCGATGCCGAGGTAGCGAGTCATAAGTTCCTCGTCCGAGCGGGCTTCATCCGCCAGCTCGCTACGGGAATTTACTCGTATCTTTTTCTGGGACAACGCTCGTTTAACAAGATTATCGGCATCGTGCGCGAGGAAATGGACAAGATCGGGCAGGAATTTTATCTGCCGGCACTGCATCCGCGGGAACTGTGGGAGTCGAGTGGCCGTTGGTCCGTCATGGGCGACACCATGTTTCGCCTTAAGGACCGAAAAGGCGCTGATTTGTGCCTGGGCATGACTGAAGAAGAGGTGATGACGGAAATCGCGCGCAAGGAGCTGCGCAGCTATAAGCAATTGCCGCAAATCTGGTATCAGATTCAGAGCAAGTTTCGCGACGAGGCGCGCCCCAAATCCGGTTTGCTGCGAGTTCGGCAATTCCTGATGAAGGATTCGTATTCATTCGACATCGATGCCGCCGGCCTCGACGTTTCCTACCAGAAACACCATGACGCGTATTGCCGGATCTTTGACCGCTGCGGCTTGAAGTATGTGGTAGTGGAAGCGCATTCGGGAGCGATGGGAGGCTCGCAATCCCACGAATTCATGGTGCGGACAGCGGCGGGCGAAGATCAGGTCGTGAGCTGCGAGAAATGCAATTACGCCGCGAACATGGACAAAGCGACATCGAAGCTCGTGCCGGTTGAGGATCTGGCGGCGACGGGCGACGGCAATCCACTCGAAGTGCACACACCGGGGCAGAAGACGATCGAAGATGTAGCGCGCTTCCTGGGCGTCTCGCCCAAAAACAAGATTAAAACTCTGGCGCTCATGGTCGACGAAAAGGATTCTAAGACCGGCAAAGTTGTGCCGCGTCCGGTAGTCGTCTTGTTGCGTGGTGACCACCAGCTCAACGAAGCCAAACTGTCATCGGCCGTGGGCGGCAAAGAGACACGTCCCATGCAAGCCGAAGAAATCGAGCGATTGTTCTGGTCTCCGGCAGGATTTCTGGGGCCGATCGGTATTGAATGGGCAAGGGATGTGAGACAAGTCGAGCGCCCGATTCTGCTGGTAGATAACGCGCTCGAAGGACGCACTAACCTGATTTCCGGCGCCAATAAGGAAGACTATCACCTGAAGAATGTCACTCCCGGACGTGACTTCCAGCCTACGGCTTACGCGGACTTGCGCAGTGTGACGGCGGGTGAGAGTTGTCCTAATTGTAGTGCGCCCTTACGCATCGACACGGCGGTCGAGATCGGACACATCTTCAAGCTGGGCTACAAGTATTCGGAATCCATGGGCGCGCGTGTGCTGGACCGCAACGGCAAAGAGGTCACGCCGATCATGGGGAGCTATGGGATCGGGATCGAGCGCATCTTGACGGCCGCGATCGAGCAGAGTAATGACGAGAACGGTTTCTGGCTGCCGCCGCCGATCGCGCCGTTCGAGATTGTCGTCACGCCAACGAATGTGGGCGACGAGAAGGTAAAAAGTGTCGCCGAGGACATCGCCCAACAGCTTGATGCTGCGGGTTTTGAGGTGTTATTGGACGACCGGGATGAGAGGCCAGGAGTGAAGTTCAAAGATGCCGACTTAGTCGGAATTCCTTACCGGGTGACGGTTGGAAAGAAGGTTACCGAAGGTACTGTCGAGGTGGTTCGGCGCTCGACACGGGAAATGCACGATGCTAGCATCGGCGCAATAACCGGATACTTTCAGCAAGTTTTAAGGCCTGCGCGTTAGGACCATTAGCGCCCGGCCACAAGCGGAGCGCGTAATGGGTACTATAAAACTGATTGTGGGATTCGTTGTCATCGCGGCCGTGATCTACGGCTG
>MNDG01000164.1:0-6458 GCA_001914815.1 Acidobacteriales bacterium 13_2_20CM_55_8 | reverse complement strand
GGATCTGCCGGGCTATCCTCTCGACCTGAATTTCCATCCAACCACCAAGAACCGCGGCGCCTTCTAGCGGAATCGTCGTACTTCGGTAACCTTGTTCCGCGGATGGATGCCCCCCTAACATCCTCAGAGACGTACCCTTGAGCGGGAAACTGCGCCTCGGACCGTCTTTTACCCACGGTCCGCCTCTTCGGCAGCAGTCCAGAACCGGAGGTGGCGTACCTGACTGGGAACCCGGCGAGCAATCCAAGAGAGTCTCTGGCGGGTTAAAATGGGTTATCCGCGCATCAAGGCTGCGCTGGGTACTTCCCTTCTGGCCAAGGGAGAATTTTTTTCTTTGCGTAACGATATCTACGCGCGGCATCGTCTAATCGTAGAGAGGCGTCGCCGCCGACCGAACTGTGGCCATTAAAATCAGAATCCCGAACAGTACGACGGGCACGAGCAGCGGAAAAGGACTGCTTCCCCGCGACCCTGTGGTTAGGGCGGGCCTGATTGTATTTCTTACCCTAGCTGTAGTTTTCACCAGCGTGTTTTCGTATTACTACCTGAAATACGACCACATCATTGATCAGAAGTTCAAAGGGCAGGTCTTCAGCAACTCTGCCAAGATCTATGCCATACCTGAGACCGTGCAGGTCGGCGAGAAGATCGAGGCTCGCGAGATCGCTGCCCGACTCCGCCGTGCAGGATATGCGGAGCGAGATGGCCAATCCTTCATGGGCAGCTACCATCTGCTCAATAACACAATCGAGATCAAGCCGGGGCCAGATTCCTATCACAGCCCGGAACCGGCCACCATCCGCGTTCGCGGTGGGAAGGTAGAGGGCATTAAGGGACAATCCGGCGAGTTGGCTGCCTATGAACTCGAACCCCAAATGATTACGGCGCTGTTCGATGCCGAGCAGCGTTCCAAGCGCCAACTGGTGAAGTATGACGAAATCCCCAAAGTCTTGGTGGACGCCGTGCTGGCCATTGAAGACCGGCGCTTCTTCCAGCATGGGGGCGTGAACTTCATGCGTCTGGCTGAGGCTGCATGGATCGACTTGACTCATCAACGGCATGAGCAGGGCGGCTCGACGATTACCATGCAACTTTCGCGCGCGTTCTTTCTGACTCCGGAGAAAACCGTTAAACGTAAAATCGCAGAAATGCTGATTGCGATGGAGCTGGAGCAGAAGTTCACCAAGCAGCAGATTTTCGAGTTTTACGCCAACCGCGTGGATGTGGGTCAACGCGGATCGTTCACGATTAGTGGGTTCGCTGCCGCGTCGCAAGCGTACTTCAATAAGGACCTCAAGGACATTACCCTTCCCGAAGCCGCTCTGATTGCGGGCCTCGTGCAGGCGCCCAGTTACTTATCCCCCTATCGCCATCCGGAACGCGCTCTAGATCGCCGCAATGTAGTGCTGGACAGCATGGTGGAGACTCACGCAGCCACCAAGGCTGATGTGGAGAAGGCCAAGGCCACGCCGTTGAAGCTCGCTCCACCCAATGTGGAAGCCAGCGACGCACCTTACTTTGTCGATCTGGTCCGCGATACCGTCATTGGCAAACTTAATGAACGTGAGCTGAACGACCAGTCCTATCGCATCTACACAACCCTCGACCCCGAGCTGCAGAAAATCGCGGCTCAGGCGGTGGAAACCGGGATGAAGCTGGTGGACGACCAGATAACCAAGCTACGCACCAGGCGAGTGAAGGTTGGCAAGAAGAAGTTCGAAACCAAAGTGCTGCCCGGACCGCAGGCGCAACTCGCGCTGATCGCCATGGATCCACACACCGGTGAGGTGCTGGCCCTGGTAGGCGGCAGAAATTACGGACTAAGCCAGTTGAATCATGCGAGCGCGAGACGTCCGACGGGTTCGATTTTCAAGCCATTCGTCTATGCGGCTGCCCTGAATACGGCCATAGATGGGACCCCGCCAGTATTTACGCCGGCGTCGATGGTTGACGATCAGCCGACGACCTTTTCTTACGGTGATCAGATTTACGAGCCGCGCAATTACAAAGAGGAGTACCACGGCCAGGTGACGCTCCGCTACGCGCTAGCTATGTCTCTGAATAACGCTACGGTGAAACTGGCGGAGGAAGTGGGCTACAACAAAGTAGCCGACCTCGCCAAAGCTGCGGGAATCACCTCGGTCAAACCGACTCCAGCCATGGCATTGGGGGCGTACGACGCGACGCCCTTGGATATGGCAGCCGCCTACACGCTGTTTGCGAATAACGGCGTGCCGAGAAGCGCCAGGTGGTGGATCCGCGCGTAGCGTTTGTGACCACCAATATGATGGAAGCCGTCGTAAACACCGGTCTGGCATTCAGCGCCGTACGCGGTCGCGGCTTCAGCGCTCCGGCAGCTGGCAAGACCGGCAGTTCGCACGATGGATGGTTCGCCGGATACACCAGCAATCTTCTGTGCATTGTCTGGGTCGGCTACGACGATTACAGCGACATTCGCCTGAGCGGCGCCCAAACCGCAGCACCGATCTGGGCGGAGTTCATGAAGAAGGCGGTCGCCAGTCCGCGCTATTCGGACGTAAAGCCTTTCAGTCAGCCTTCCGGTGTGGTGGATGTGCAACTGGATAAACTGACAAATCTTCTGGCTAACGCGTCTTGTCCGGAAACATATACGGCGGCATTCATCGCCGGTACCGAGCCGAGTCAGACTTGCGATCAGGGAACCGGAGTGGGCGGATTCTTCTCCCGCATGCTGGGAATTGGAGGCGACAAGGCCGCCGGGCCACCAGGCGTTGTACCTCCTCCAGGAGCTGCACCGGCCGAGGATCCACAAAAGAAAAAAGGCTTCTTTGGAAAGATCGTAGGTGTCTTTAAGGACGACAAATCGTCTAACAATCCGCCTGCCAATCCGCAGCCGCCGCCTCCCAAACCGCCCGAGAACGGTGGGAACGGTCCGCAATAGACGGATGTGGCTGGCCGCAGGCTTGGACGAAGGTTTCCCGGTTGTGGTGAACTCATGCGTCGTCAATTCCTGACTTCCGCTCTTGCCATCTTCGTGGTTCCCTGCGTATCAGCGCAAACTTCTCCTTCAGAGCAGGTGCAAGTCAGTCCCCCATCCGTGCGGCGTGCTGAGCCGCCGCCGGCCAACGTTTCGGCTGATGAACTGGTAAAACAGGGCGACACCCTGCGGGCAGAGAAAGCCTACCTGGACGCGCTGGATTACTATCGCGCCGCGTTGAAGAAGAAGCCTGACAGTCCTCAGACTTATAATCGGGCCGGAATCGCGGAGCTGTCCATGCAGCGCTTCAAGGAAGCCGGGAAAGACTTTGAGCGTGCCATCAAGTTGGATCGCCAGTACAGCGACGCGTACAACAATCTGGGCGTCATCTACTACTTGCAAAAAAAGCAGGGGAAAGCGATCAAGCAGTATCTGAAAGCTATCCAGTTTCGGCAGGATTCCGCGTCTTACTACAGCAACCTTGGCGCCGCCTACTTTTCCAAAAAAGACTTTGAGAAAGCCATCACTGCCTACAATCAGGCTGTGCAGTTGGATCCCGACATTTTCGAGCGGACATCCCACACCGGGGTGACAGCGCAGATGTCTTCTCCGGAAGACCGGGCACATTACGATTACGTGGTAGCCAAGCTATATGCCAAGCTTGGACAAACCGATCGCTCTTTACAATACCTGCGGCGCGCTATGGAGGAAGGGTACAAAAACATCGAGGATGTGTATAAAGACGGTGAGTTTGCAGAATTGCGCAAGGATCCTCGCTTCACCCAGCTAATGGCTGCTCGGCCACCCGCGATTACCGACTAAATCCCGCAGAGCTATGTGCTTAGCGGAGTCAAAAAAAAATTGAGAGCGCGCGAAACTTTTTTTGTGCCCTGTGTTTAAGTCTGGCAAATACTCCTGAAAACAACAGGGTGAGTAAGGAGAAACGGTCCCATCGGTTGTCCGACCCGAGCACGCCCCAAGCAGGCAACCGGTGGGTTTTTTGTTTCCAGCAGTGGGCTGATCCGCTTCACCTCAGTTGCAAACTCATTGGAAAAGCGGCATTTAGCACTTGGCACTTAGCATTTAGCCCCTCCACGATAGAGTCGGTCCGAGCGAAGACCCTTTTTCCCGAGCGACCGTCGCAGGGATTCTTGTCTGGCGGCCCTTCACTTGAGTGGCTAAATGCTAAGTGCCAAGTGCTAAGTGCTGCTTTCCGATGTGCTGCCTTTCGTCCTCTCTGAGGTGTACTCGCTCACAACTTGTTTCCACTTTCCCTGGGCTTTCAGGATGTACTCCACGGCGTCACGGAGGGCGCCATCGCCGCCGGAGTGTGGGGTTACGTAGTGGGCTTCCTGCTTCACCTCGCTGCGGGCGTTCGCGACCGCGATGGCAAGTCCACAATTTCGCATCACGGGCAGATCGATGACATCGTCTCCGACGAAGGCAGCTTCATCGGACCGAAGTCGTTCCTGCCGAAGGATTTCCTTAAATACAGCCAGCTTGTCTTGGATGCCCTGATGAACGTGCTCCAATTTCAGGTCGCGGGCACGTAAGGCGACTGTGTCCGAGATACGCTTGGTAATCAGTCCAGTCTTAATTCCCGCCAGCCGAGCCAGCGAAATCGCCGTCCCGTCGTGGGCATGGAAGCCCTTGGCCTCGATCATGGTTTGGCTGACTAGGCCAAATCCCCCCTGCCCGCCATGCTTCGCGGCATGATCCTGTGTAGTCCGCTGTGTTCCGGCTGGAGCGGGGAAGATGAATAGCTTGCCGTCGGTGAGGACGCCGTCTACGTCGAAGAGTAGGAGTTTAATTTTCTTGGCGCGAAGTTTGGGAGATTGCGCTTTGGCCATCGCGCCGATTCTAGCATTCGCCGCTGCTGGGGATCTTCTGGCCTGTAGCTTTTGGTTCTTAGCTCGCTCGTCCTGCCTATGTTCACGTTCCCGGGCCTCCACGAGTGAGTCTTCGCCTTTGCAGCAACCGAGAAGGCTATGAATGTACTCCTTGCACACTGGAATGTTTGATGGGAGTCTGTGCGGTGTGCGAGGCTCATCTGGAGAGTATTCCGTTCGGCCATGTTCAAGCGATGGCAAGTTCGCCCTCCGAATTGATTTCGGATCAGTCTTCCTCTGTCTCGTGACTCTTACACTCTGCTCCAGGATGCCTAGTTTACGCCCCCAGGTCACGGACCTAACCGAGCGGGACTTTCGGCCTTAAGTAGCTAACGACAGGCGAACATTTTGCGAAAGTTAAAGTTTCCCGATAAAATAGGACGATGTCTTTGCCTTCCCTACCTCTGCAATGGGCTCATCCCCTGGTGCGCGATTGGTTTGTCCAGAAATTTTGCACGCCCACCGAGCCTCAGGAACAAGGCTGGCCACATATTCTGTCAGGTCATACCACATTAATCTCCGCTCCAACCGGATCCGGCAAAACCTTGGCTGCCTTTCTCGCCTGTATTGATCGCCTGGTGCGTAAAGCGCTCGCCGGTGACCTTCAGGACAAAACCGAGGTGCTCTACGTTTCTCCGCTGAAAGCGTTAGGGAACGACATCCAGAAGAATCTTGAAATCCCTCTCGGCGAAATTCTGCAGATGGCGGGAGAGCAGGGTCTTCTGATGCCGGAAATTCGCACCGCAGTCCGCACCGGCGACACATTGATGCACGAGCGCCGGGCGATGCTGAAGCGTCCGCCGCACATTCTGGTCACTACCCCTGAGTCCCTGTACATTTTGCTGACAGCGGAAAGAAGCCGCGCAATCTTGCGCGATGTCGAAACTGTAATCGTGGATGAAATCCACGCCGTGGCTGACGATAAACGCGGCACTCATCTCACGCTCTCGCTGGAAAGATTGGAAGCGCTGACGCATCGTCCGCCGGTGCGCATTGGTTTGTCGGCAACTCAGAAACCAATCGAAGAGATTGCGCACTTTCTTACCGGCAATGGCCGTCCCGATCCGGAGATCGTCAACATTGGACACAAGCGGCAGCTTGATCTCGCGATCGAAGTTCCTGGCAGCGCCCTTGGTGCGGTCGCCACCAACGAGATGTGGGACGAGATTTATGACCGTGTGGTGGAACTCGTTGGACAACATCGTTCCACGCTGCTTTTCGTCAATACGCGTCGGCTAGCAGAACGAGTGTCCCATCAGCTCGCGGAACGGCTCGGCGAAGAAAATGTTGCAGCCCATCATGGAAGTCTTTCGCGCAAGCTGCGGCTTGCCGCGGAGAAGAAATTAAAAGAAGGCCAAATTAAAGTATTAGTGGCGACGGCGTCCTTGGAATTGGGAATCGATGTCGGCACCGTTGACTTAGCCATTCAGATAAGTTCTCCGCGTGCCATCGCGGTAGCGTTGCAGCGCGTCGGACGTTCCGGTCACTGGCGAGGAGCAGTACCCAAAGGGCGCTTCCTCGCTACAACTCGCGACGAGCTTATGGAATGCGCGGCGCTAGTGCGTGCCATCCGGCATGGTGAGCTGGATCGAATCATGATTCCAGATTCGCCG
>MNDG01000075.1 GCA_001914815.1 Acidobacteriales bacterium 13_2_20CM_55_8 | reverse complement strand
AAGCCGGTTTATCCCGGCGCACTAACATCGCCATTACGCTCATTGACCCGTAGTTGGTGAAATCGCCTGTGGCTGTTGAAAAACTCCTTTCCGTGAAGTTCGCAAAAATAAAATCGCGTCAGGATGCCCGACAAACGATTCTCTCGATTTTCCTAGACATTTTCTATCCCCCAAATTTTCGCTGTTTTGAGGAAAATGGACTTTTTCAACACCCACGCCTGTTTTCGCTACTCGGCGCAGCATCCATACCTATTTGACGAACTTGAACGTGTCCAGCACCTGTTTTAGACGATCATGAACCGTCTTAAGATCGAAGGTCTTCATCGTTGCCGGATCAGCATTGGCTGGATTGGAGAAGGCGATTCTAACGTCCAGTTCGTAACACTTGTTCCTGTGAAAGCTGCGATAAGCATAGCTATCGATCAGGTTGCCAGTCGCGACGCCGTCCGTCTCAACCACTGCGAAGACCACTCCGTTCAGGGTTTCCCTACGTGCAGTTCCCACGTGCGGGGGTGGTTCTCGCACTATCAGACATTCCGCTTCCGTAGTTGCCGCTTATAGTTCACTCACGGAGAAGGCCGCTGCCTGAAAGTTCGTACCCTTCATTCCCCCAGCAGGATATGCAATGCACGTAACTGTTCCGTCAGACGCACCGGAGAAATCAGAGCAAACGGGAGTGAAGGCCTCGCACGATTCGTCCGGCCCCCATCGATCAGGTTGATTCGGATTTCGGCTACAACGCACAAGAGAGGCGGAGTATTCAAAATGAAAAGTTCCATCAGGACTGGCGAAGCCGTGATGTCCGAAACTGGCCTTATTTTCGGCCAAGAAAGCGAATGCGCGTGGTGAAAGCGCGTCGCTCAAAATCACTAAACGTTGGGGAATTTACATTACCGTTCACTATTGCGGGATTTTTGTGGTCCGTGATGTCGTTAAAGCCTCCGCGTATCGCCCAAGAGAATCCGAACAGGTGGAAACGTTTTTCCAGATGCAGGTTCAAGGCAAAATACGTGGGGAAGCGACGTGAATCCGCCGGCTGACCTGGTTGTAAAGTGTTCAGGACGGAGAACGGGAACCCGCTACGTAATTCGGTTGAATAAGCCACATCGAGACTTTTTCTGAGCGGGAGTAGACCCCACGATAGGAAGCGGTTGGGCGCGTCCCAGGGATAAGGTCCCGCGACTTGCGGCCCAAAAAATGGATTATCCACGCTAAAATCCACTACCTGATTCGAACGTGTTCTGGACCGGATATAGGAGGCCATCACCGTGTAGTTCTCGCGAAAGTGTTTTCTCAAGTCGACCTGAACTGCGTCGTACCGGTCTTTGCGGGTGTTCTGCAGCAGGTAGGTGCCACTCGGTGCTCCGCTCACAGTGTTGTAGACGAATCCTTCCGTTCCTCGCTTTTGAAGGAATTCTGTTCTTAAGTAAACCGATGCAGGCAGCTTTTTCTCCAAGCCGACGCTCCAATTCACAAAGCGCGGAGCGGTGAGGAGTTTTTTATCCACCACGAATGTGGTCAGCAGCGGTGGGCCAGAGAGCTGGCCGTTTGCATCGAAAAAGTAATCCAGCCTCTCGCCCTCGGACGGACGGGCAATCAAGAATAGACTTGTCGCGTCGTAGAGAATGCCTATTCCCGCGGAGAACTTGGTGGTTGCCTCATTGTTGAGGACGTACGTCGCCGCCAGCCGTGGCGAAAGCAGGTTGCGACGCAGGATCTCATCCCAATCGAAACGCAGGCTAGGCTCAAGCAATAACCGGTTCGTCATCAGCCACCGGTCCTGGATAAAACCGCTTGCCTCCAAATTGTCGGTAGCAGAATCGCCGCCTCCTGGGAACACTGAGTATCGGGAACAGGGAGCAGAGCTCACAGTAAGACAAGTACCATTCGTAGGCAGAGATTGGCCTTCTCGAAGAAAAGAAATCGGCTGTCGGAGAAAGAACGAACGATAGAGGGGGCGATCCAGATCAATGCCGAGTTTCACTTCGTGGCGGCCAAACCACTGGTGAACCGGGAGGTACAAGTTCGTCAGGCCTTGCCATCTTCGGGCCGTAGTATGCGACGAAAGATAATAGCTTCCCCCGGTTGTGGTTGTAGAAACAAAATAGGGTAAGTTTCCGACTGGGGTTTGGGTCAGACCGTACTCAACGAATCCAAATCCTGTCTCTAGAAGTTCTCCGCCGCGAAAATAATATTGGTCCTTGACTGTGGCCACTTCGGCGGACTCTCGATCGATCGGGGTAGCCGGCTTCGGGTTGAAGGCTGATAGACCGGCGTGCTGGTCATGGAAACGATTGATCAGAAAACTTGCGATGAGAATGTTGCGACGGGTGAAATTCATCTGCAACTTAGCCAGGTTCCCGATTCGCCATACCGTATCTTGATCGCTGCCGCTTGGCAATTCAGTGACGACAATGTTGTCGTACTCGCCGTCGAATGCCTCAAAGAACCACATCTTTCCTTTGCGCAGCGGACCCGAAACCGTAAACCGGGGGTCCACTTTATCCAAGCGCAGTCCCTTCTTGCCCTGTAACGACGGAATGAAATTTGTAGCGGAGAACCGGAAATGATCTTCTCCAATTCCTGTGTTCAGGCTGAGCACTCCTCCTGACCCCTTGCCGTATTCGGCGGAGTAGCGGCTTCTTTCGACGTCTACCGATCGCAAGGCATCAGTGCTCACCCGCGCTACCAAGAGGTCATTCGCGGGCTGCGTGATATTGAATCCGTCAAGCAGCGTTAGCGTCTGATAAGTCTCGGCGCCATCGATGTGCGGCTGGCCAGCGTTATCTTGCACTACGCCGGGAATGAAACGGAGCGCATTGCGATAATCGCGCGTGGTGGGGTATGGGATGTTGAGGATGTCTAATCCGCTGAGCTGCTCTTCTGACGACGTCTGCTCGGGGTCAACAGCAGGCGGCGACTCTACCACATTCACAACTTCACGCACCTCACGCTGATGGGACAGAGTCACATTAATGGTGGCAGACACTTCTACTTCCACTGAGCGCAGCACAGAGGCATAGAAGCCTTCCTTCTCCACGCGAAGTTCGTAAACCTCGTGTGGACGAAGATTGTCGAATTGACAATGGCCTGCAAAATCAGTTTCACAACGCAGTGGAATATTTTGTTGGGAAGTTTGCAAAAAGACGTGGGCAGCGGCAACGGAAATCCCATTTTCGTCGCTTACCGTGATCTCCACTTTTTGGGCGGAACCTGCCGATGGGCCTTGTGGAACCGGCTCAGCGACAGAGAACACTGCGAGAAGAACGCCCACAAATAACGATCGCGCAATCATGGGCTCATGCTCCAGACCTGAAGATTGCTCCGCGTTCTCTTCTTACACTGTGATGCATCCCGGCGAGTATTATGCTGCCGCGCTTGCGCGAAGATAGGTTTACCGACACCAGCCTGGCTTCGGATGGGGTAAAAATTTAGAGATTCGGAGGTGCAGAGAGTCTGCACCTCCGTTTTTGATTGTGATTAGCTAGTGTCGCGCGGCATCTGGTGACGCGATGCGATCGAAAGGAACATTCGCAGAGATATTGTTTCGCGCCATGATCTCCTGCATGTGGGTCACGTCTTTGGCGACGTCGTCCTGATCATTCTTGCGCGTGTGTTCCAGCCACTCGGCGTAATAGTGGTCGAACTCGCGCTGGTCATTGATTGAAAGTCGCTGAACATACGCTGGAGAAGAGCCAACGGAATACCCCGCCGAGCTGGCGATTTGGTCAAAGGGTACGCTGGCAGGGATGTTGTTGCGCGCCATGATTTCCTGCATGTATCCCGCATCCTTGCTGACGTCGTCCCGGTCATTCTTACGCGTGTCATCTACCCACTTTGAATAGTAGCGATCAAAGTCGCGCTGGTCGTCGGGCGAAAGCCGTCCTTGCCATTGACCGTTCGCCGGATAGGCCGTCGCGGGATAACCATTACCGGGATAGCCAGTGCTGGCAATCTGCTCGAAGGGCACGCTCGCAGGGATGTTGTTGCGCGCCATGATCTCCTGCATGCGTCCCACATCTTTGGCAACGTCATCACGGTCGTTCTTGCGCGTGTCGTTCACCCATTTGGTGTAGTACTTATCGAACTCACGCTGGTCATCCGCCGAAAGCCGGCTCTGATACACGCGAACCCCGCTTCCGGTGCTGGCGATCTGGTCGTAGGGCACATTCGCCGGAATGTTGTATTTGGCCATGATCTCCTGCATCTCGTGCACGTCTTTGGCGATATCGTCCCGGTCATTCTTGCGGGTGTCGTTCACCCACTTTGCGTAGTGTTTATCAAATTTTTTCTGATCCTCCGCTGAAAGCCGGACTTGTCCTTGGGCAAAACCGGGCAGCGTAAATGCAAGCAGCAACGCAAATGTTGCAAGAAACTTTTTCATTGAAAATGCCTCCTAGAGGAAATGGAGAAACCAGACCAAGCGGCTGGTCTTACTCGTTTCTATTACTTTTGGCCCATGTTTGAGACGACATTAACCCCGCCTTAGTTGGCCGAACTTAGCGATAAATTGCTGGCTACTATTCAACAGCTCTGCTAAACGCTTTGTTTTCAGCGGCGGTTTCGAGAAGAAGCGGGTGGCGCGGCGCAGATATAAACCAATTTTGAGGCTACAAATGAGGTCATCCCGCGCTAATCTGATTGCTATGGCTGGTGTTGCCACCACGACTCCGCGCCCGAAGATGTGGGCTTTCGCGGTTTATCGTCACTACTGGGCGCAAATTCGAACATCTTTTATGTGGATGGTGGTCATCTCCTTTGTGCTGCGGTTGGGATACATGGTGATCGCTCACACCTATAGGTTCAAAGCGATCGGGGATAATTTTAGCTTTGGTTTCGAGATGGGACGCATCGGGCGCTCTCTAGCCACCGGCGGAGGATTTGGCAATCCGTTTAACGGATACACCGGAGCGACAGCATGGGAGCCGCCACTCTATCCGTTGCTTATCGCTGCCGTGTTCAAGCTGTTTGGGATTTATAGCCAGGCCTCGGCGTTTATTTTGTTGACAATTAACTGCATTTTTTCCGCACTGACCTGCATCCCAATTTTTTTGATTGCGAAGCGATGTTTCAGCGACCGAGTAGCAGTCTGGAGTGCGTGGACCTGGGCGCTTCTTCCCTCAATAATGTACTGGTCCACGCGCTGGGTGTGGGAGACCAGCCTCGCCGCTCTGCTGATGGCAGTGCTCTTCTGGTTGACGCTGGTGATGGAAGAAAGAGATGGTCTAAAGCGGTGGCTGACGTTCGCAGTTATCTGGGGCATTGCGGCGCTCACCAATCCATCATTACTGGCCTTTCTGCCCGCTTCAGGGTTGTGGATTTGGTATCAACGCTGGAAGGTCGGCAAACGTTCTCTGGCTGGAATCGTTCTGGCCTCCGCTGTATTCCTCGGCTGCATTGCCCCGTGGCTAATTCGCAATTACCGTACGTTCGGACAAGTTGTGTTTCTACGTTCGAACTTTGGTGCGGAACTCCGCATCGGTAACGGACCCGGAGCGAATGGCACGTGGATGGAGTATCTCCACCCCACACAGAACGTTTATGAGATGGAACGTTATCGCCGCATGGGGGAGATGGCTTACGTGAAGGAACGCAAACGCGAGGCAATCGATTTCATTCGCCATGACTATGGACGTTTTATAGGCCTTAGTCTAAAGCGCTTCATATATTACTGGGGTGGCGTGCCTAGACAGGAGAACCTTGCCTGGGTGGCCCCGATGAAAAACGCCCTCTTTTTGCTTTCCTCGGCACTTGCGTTTTGGGGTTTGGCACGTGCTCTGCGAAGACATCGACCGGGCGCGTGGCTTTTCTTTTGGCTGATACTCTGTTATCCGGCAGTGTATTACTTCGTTTTTCCTCATCCCCGATATCGCCATCCCATCGAACCAGAGCTCCTGATCCTGATGGTCTACGTGATCTCTGAAGTGGAACGGAAACAACATCGTCTGGCGTCGATACCCTCCTAAGAGAGGTGCCGCCGAGGCTCGCATTCAACCATTTCCTGATGTTTTGTTCCTCACGATTTCACACTTCCCCCGTCTAAGCTGAGTCGAGACGGAGGAGCTATGAAGCGTCAACGCGAGCTCGCAACTTGGATGGGGGCAATCCTAGGCACTCTTTGCGCCCTCTTATTCGCCGTGGCTCAGAGCCATGCTGCTGAAAACAGAGGACAATTCACCCAAGAGTTTCATCAGACCTACGCCCTTAACGTGGGCGGCCAGGTCGCCCTGGACAATATCAATGGCAGCGTTCATATCACGGGATGGGATCGTAATGAGGTCAAAGTGGACGCGGTTAAGTACGCTCGCAGCAAAGAACGGTTGGACGAGGCCAAGATCGTGATTGATGCCTCGAAGGACCACATTTCAATCCGCACCGAGTATCCTGACCACGATCTTACTTTTAGAGACGACGATTGGGACAATCCGGCAAGCGTTGAATACACATTGTCTGTCCCGCGAACCGCCCGCCTGGATCCGATCAAGCTTATTAACGGCTCGCTGGACGTACAGGGGATCGCCGGAGAAGTGCACGCCTCTTGTATCAACGGTCATCTTAAGGCCAGTGGACTGGGAGGACCGGTCAAGCTCTCCACCATCAATAATCGTGTGGAGGCCCAATTCGAGCGTTTAGGAAGCTCTCCGATTGAGTTGGCTTCGGTCAATGGCAGCGTCCTGCTGACTATGCCCTCGGACTCCAAAGCGGAACTCGAGGCTTCGACCGTGCACGGCGGTATCAGCAATGACTTTGGCTTGCGAGTGCGCAACCATCGCATTGTTGGGCACGATCTGCACGGGGAACTGGCTGGCGGCGGAGCCCGGATCAAAATCTCCAATGTGAATGGCACGATTGAGATCCGTCATGGCAGCGATAACCGTACGCTTAGCCCGGTGAAGGATTTGAATCGTGGCTCGGATAGTGACCGGGACGAGGATGATGACAGCGAAATTTAGTTAAAGCGGATTGAAATTCTATACCGCCGCTAGCGGCGCTACTTCCTGTAATGCCGCCTCGAAGGCTTTCAAGGCTCGATCAATTTGCTGCCGTGTAATTATCAGAGGGGGCTGAAAACGGATCACATTTCCATAGACTCCTCCAACTCCCACTAGAACCCCCTGACGCAACAACGCGTCGCGTAAGGCTTCGGCTTCTGTTGACGCTGGAGTCAGTTTTTCGTCTCTCACCAGCTCCACTCCAATCATCAAGCCAAGCCCGCGCACTTCTCCGACGAGCGAATTCTGCTTCTGCAGTTCCCTCAGCTTCGCCATGACATAGTTGCCGGTTTCGGTGGCGCGAGCAGGAAGATTTTCTTTCTCCATGAATTCGATGTTGGCGAGCGCGGCGGCGCAAGAGACTGGGTTGCCGCCGAAAGTGGAAAGATGATCGCCTGGCTTGAATGCGGCCGCGATCTCGGGTCGGGTGGTAAACGCGCTCAGTGGAAAACCGTCGGCAATACCCTTCGCGGTTACCAGGATGTCGGGCTCGACGCCGTAGTGCTCGATAGCGAACATCTTTCCGGTGCGCGCAAAACCTGACTGGACTTCGTCGGCGATAAAAAGGATTCCGTGGTGATCGAGAACTTTCTTTACTTCTTTAAAATAGTTTCGGGGAGGAACAATGATTCCACCTTCGCCCATCACTGGCTCGGCAATGAATGCGGCGACGTCGTCCGAAGTAGTGAAGCGGATAACGTCTTCAATGGCCCTGGCACATTGTCGTCCACATTCTTCGGGATCGTTCGGCCACTGCGACCGATAGGCATACGGCGCCGGAGCAAAGGTCACTCCTGGAGCGTAAGGGCCGCCCCGCCTTTTGCGTCCCACATTGCCGGTGACGCTGAGTGTCCCCCAACTTCGTCCGTGGAAACTGGCGTGCAGCGAGATGAACTCATGTTTGCCGGTGTAAAGGCGGGCCAGCTTCATGGCGCCTTCGACGGCTTCCGCTCCACCATTTCCAAAGAAAGTCTTAGTCAGTCCGCGCGGTGCGATATGAGCGATTTTTTCCGCGAGGTCGGCAACCGGCTGCACGTGGTAAATGTACGACGCGCAGTGCACGACCTTTTCCATTTGCGCCTTGGCCGCAGCGATGACCTGAGAATTATTGTGTCCGGCGCTGACCACGGAAATACCAGCAAAGCAATCTAGATACTCGCGGCCATTGACATCAGTGACGGTAGCGCCGCTGGCTTTATCAATCACAATAGGCACCACCGACTTCATGAAGCCGGTCATTACATAGTCTTTATATTTCTGGATTGTGTCGGACATAAGATTTCCTCAAAACTTGCGAGAGTGCTCTCTGGCCCAGCGCTCAATCACGACTTTCTTTTCGGTGTAGAACTCGACTGCATCGCGGCCCTGGCCATGCAGCACTCCAAAGAAACTATCTTTCCACCCACTGAAAGGGAAATACGCCATCGGCGCCGCCACGCCGATGTTAATTCCAATATTGCCGGCAGGCGCCTCATAGCGGAACCGTCGCGCTGCCGACCCGCTCGAGGTAAACAACGAAGCCTGGTTTCCATAGGGGCTGCGTTCGAGGAAGGTAAGTGCT
>MNDG01000097.1:3200-11485 GCA_001914815.1 Acidobacteriales bacterium 13_2_20CM_55_8 | reverse complement strand
GCGATTCGGGCTCATTCTTAATCCCCTTGCGGTGTGTTTTGCAGCAACTCAGCAGCGATTTCCGGCTGGCCTTCAGAAGCCACGCGTAGCCGGTACCAAATCAAAATGGCAAGCAGCGAAAATACGAAGATGATACTGGAGATGGCATTAATCTCCGGCGTAATGCCGCGTCGCAAGCGGCCCCAGATTTCCAGGGGCAAAGTGTTGTCACGTCCGATCAGAAAGAAGCTGACGGCAATCTCATCCATGGAGAGAGTAAAGATGAGCAGCGCAGCTCCAATGATCGACAAACGCAGATTCGGAAGGGTCACGTGCCGGAAAGTCTGCCAGTAATTTGCTCCCAAGTCGAGGGAAGCTTCTTCCTGCGAGCGGTCCAATTTCTGCAATCCTGCGAATACTTCAGTGGTCGCCACTGAGATCAGCGCTGTGCCGTGACCGAGAGCGATAGTCACCAGGCTGAGCTTAATATCGGCTTCTCGAAACAACATAAGGAGCGAGAGCCCAGTAATGATTCCCGGCAGAATAAGAGGCAGCAGCACAAGCCGGCGAAACAGAGCTTTGCCAGGAAAAGTGGCGCGATCCAGCGCCAGTGCTGCCGGCACGCCGAACCCCAGCGAAATGATTACTGCAGCGATCGCCACTAGTAGGCTGTTCAGCACGGACGTCCAGATGGCTTCGTCGACGAAAAGCAACCGGTACCAGGCTAAAGTGAGGTCCTGAGGTGGAAATCCGCCAACCCCCGAGCCGTTGAAAGAATAAACGATCAGTGTGGCGATAGGGAGGTAGAGAAAACCGAAGACCACTGCCGCATGCCAGGGCAACCATCGCGAAGCCCGAACCGAGTTCTGGTCCGCCCTCACCGGAAGCTCCATTTCTTTTCCAGCCTTTCAGACATGAAAAGCAGAGCAACCACCAGCACCATCATGCAAAACGAAATGGCTGCGCCTAGAGGCCAGTTGTAAGCCGCGCCAAACAGGCTCACAACAATGTTGGAAATCATGATGCCGCTCGGACCACCGAGCAACAGTGGAGCTAGGAAATCCCCAAGGCTCAACACGAAGGCGAAAGTAGCGCCAGCCACCACCCCCGGAATCGAGAGGGGAAAAATCACTTTCCAAAACGTTTGAAATGGCGACGCGCCCAGGTCTTGCGACGCTTCGACCAGATGGCGCGGTATGTGTTCGAGCGATGCGTAGATCGGCAAAAAAGCAAACGGCGTGTAGATGTGAGTAAGCGTCAGCACGACGGCGAACGGGCTGTAAAGAAAAAAGTCCAAGGGATGCTGGGTGAGATGAACGTACTGCAACAATGTGTTGAGAACGCCGTCGCTGCCCAGAATTGTTTTCCAGGCATAGGCACGAACCAGATAGCTTACCCACAGCGGAATGATTACCAGCTGATAAAACAGTTCTTTTCTCCTTCCGGCGTGGAATGAAAGGTAATACGCCAGAGGATAGCCAAGCAGCAACGAGAAGAGCATCACGCGAGCTGCAATCCACATAGAACGAAACACGGTTTGAAAGTAGACGTTCACCCGCAGCAGTTCACGGTAGTTGTCGAGAGTCCAGGAGTGGACGATGGTCTGGGCCGGAGAAACTGACCAGAAGCTGAAACAGAACAGCAGCGCGTACGGGATCAGCAGAAAGACAACAACCCATAGTAGAGGTGGCAAAGTGATCGCAGTTCGGTAAGCGCGGGAGAACATCAGAGGCCCTTTTCCGCTTCTTGGGATTTGCGGACCGGTATCGCATCTTCAGGGGAAAACTCCAGCAAGAGATTTCCCTGATAGTTTTGCCGGCTGGCCATTCTCATCGAGAGCAGCAGGCCGTCAGCACATTCAATCTGCAGCAGTTCGGTAGCTCCATGGAACGCCTGTCGTATGACTTTGCCACGAAAACGGACGCTGTCCGAATCTGTCTTTCCGGGAGCGACGCGGATATTTTCCGGACGCAACGAAAAAAGTGCAGACCCGTCAGGCAACTTAACCGGCCAGGTAAGCGACTTGCATCGGGCTGCGCCTCCGCTAACCTCGCCACTGAGAAGATTGGTCTGGCCGATGAACTGTGCGGCATAGGCTGTTGCAGGATGGCTATAAATCTCGCGCGGTGAGGCGACCTGCTCCAGTTCACCGCGTCGCAGGAGCGCGATACGATCCGACATAACCATGGCTTCTTCCTGGTCATGAGTGACAAAAACAAACGAGATGCCTACTTCCCGTTGAAGCGACTTTAGTTCCACCTGCATTTGGCGGCGGAGGTTGGCATCCAGCGCGGAGAGTGGTTCGTCCAACAGCAGCAGGCGGGGCCGGTTGATTAATGCCCGCGCGAGCGCAACTCGTTGTTGCTGTCCCCCACTGATTTTTCCGGGCTTGAACTTAGCATAAGCGGTCATTTTGACCATTGCCAAAGCGTGCTCTAACCGCGACATGCTCTGTTCTTTCGGTAGCCTTGCCACTTTCAAACCGTAGCCCACGTTTTCTTCGACCGTCAGGTGCGGGAAGAGCGCGTAATGTTGAAATACGGTGTTGACCCGGCGACGGTAAGGAGGCAGAGCGTCGAGTCTCTGGCCTTCCATCCAAACTTCGCCAGAATCGGCAGTCTCAAAGCCAGCAATGATCCGCAGCAATGTGGTCTTGCCCGAGCCGCTCTCACCGAGCACGGTGAGAAACTCGCCTTCGGCTACCTGAAGCGAAATGTCGCGGAGCACTGGAGTGCGGCCGAACGATTTAGCCACGTTGCGGATGGAGAGGAGGGTTTGTGGGCCGAGCTTCGCAGGGCTGCTGCTCGCGGATTCGGTGTTGGTCAACACCATGCCATGTTTGCCGAGAGAAAAACTATTGCGCGGCCTTCACTTCATTCCAAATCTCGTTGTACTTGGCCCGGCGTGGCACATTTTGCCAAAAATAAATTCGTTTCTGATAGTTGTCCACGTTATCGAGATGAAGACTTTTGATCTCTTCCACCGTCATAAATTGCGCCGCGGTTGGATTCGCCGGAGTATAGCCAGTTACATCTGTGACTTCTTTCTGAGTTTTGGCGTCGATCATGTATTCCAGGAAGTTGTGCGCCAACTCCCTCTGCTCGCTACCGGAGGTGATCATCAAGTGATCAATCCACCCCGTAGTGTTTTCTTTGGGAATCGTCTCGCCGACCGGAAAATTAATCTTTCGAAGTTGGTTGGTCATCAGTGGCCAACCCATGGCCGCGACCACTTCATGATTCTGAAACAGATTAGTCAGTTCGCCGCCAGTGGCCCACATTTTTCGGATGTTCGGTTTCAGCTCCAGCAGTTTCTTCTTCACGGCTTCCAGTTGCTCGTCGCTGAGGTTGTAAAGCTGGCCGGGATCAGGCTTGTCATATCCGAGGATTTGCGCCGCCATGTACACGGTCGAGAGGTCGTCCCACACTGAAATCTTGCCGCGGTACTTCGGGTCCCAGAGCACGTTCCAGCTTTCGGGCGCATGCCTGAAAGTTGTGGCGTCGTAGATCAAAGGATTAGGGCCCCACATGAAAGGCACGCCGTACACTTGTGAATTCATGCGCACCAGGGGGAGGGAAGTGAGCTGTGGTGATAGCCGTGTATAGCTGGGAATTTTTGAGAGATCAAGCGGCGCCGCCAATCCCGCGGATGCGATCATGGTCGCTACATCGCTGGATGGCGAGATCACGTCATAATTGCCGGCGCTTCCGCCGCGCAACTTGGCGACCAGTTCGTCACTCGATCCCATGTACGAAGCGGACACTTTGCAGTGGTACTGCTCTTCAAAGGCGTGGACGAAAGAAGGATCGGCATACCCTTCCCACACCAACAAATTAAGAGTGGGCGTCTTCTTGCCACAGGAGCCAAGAGGCAGAGCAGCTATCGCGAATAGAAGTGGGAGGGCGAACCGCCGAATCACCAATTCGACTCCTTCTTGGAGGCGGTGGGTATTGAGCTCCACTTCGGCGATTGATAGACAACTTTCCCGCCGACGAAGGTTAAGAGCACTTCCGTCTTCACAATTTCAGTTGGTGGAATCTTGAATAGATCCTGGGAAAGCACGATCAGATCTGCGAGTTTGCCCGGCTCAATCGAGCCTTCCGTTTTTTCTCGTCGTCCCGCCAAGGCTGCGCCTAGAGTGTAGGCCTTGATTGCGTCTTCAAGGCTTATGCGCTCTCTAGGTACGAAACCTTCGGGCGGATCGCCTTCAGTTGTCTGCCTTGTTACTGCGTTCTGAACGCCTGGCCAGGGATTCAGGGTCACGACGGGCCAATCGCTGCCGAAGGCGAGAAGTCCCCCGGTGCTCTCGATGCCGCGCCACACCCACGCGCGCTGAGCACGTTCTGGCCCAACGTTGCGTGCCCAGATTTTTAATGTGTCGTCATCCGGATAAGCGTGCAGAGGCTGAAAGCTCGCCACGACGCCAAGCTTGCCGAAGCGTGGAATATCTTGCGCACTGATAGTCTCAATGTGTTCAATGCGTGGCCGCGCATCGTGCGTCTGATTGCTTTTCTCGGCTTCCTCGTACGCATCCAGGGACAGGCGTACCGCACGGTCGCCGATGGCATGAGTAAAGATCTGCAGTCCACGATGATCTAATTCCTTGATGGCCTGCTTATATTTCGCCGGCTCCCAGAATAGTTTTCCAATCTGAGTAGGATCATCACTATAGGGAGTCAGCATGGCGGCGGTGTGCGCTTCGACCACGCCATCCAGCATGGTTTTCACCACGCCGGCCGAAATCCACTCGTCATTATATGTACGGCGCGCCGCCTCGATCTTCTGGATGGCATCGCCGGTCAGTTCGGGCGGATCGAGGAAGTATGCGATGTAAAACCGGACTGTGAGGTCGCCCTTGCGCCGCAATTCATCGTAAAGGTCGAGCCATTCGAAATCCTGGCCTGCACTGTGCACTCGCACCAGCCCAACCTTATTGGCTTCATGCATGCCTAAACGCAGCGCCGATAGCCGTTCTTCACGCGTTGGCTTGGGAAGGAATTTCGCGACTAAATCTCCGGCCGACTCTTTAAGCGCGCCGGTGGCTTCGCCGTTGTTGTCTCGTACGATCTTCCCATTCGGAGGATCGGGTGTGTCGCGTTTAATGCCCGCCATCGCTAAGGCTTTGCTGTTGGCCCAGGAACTGTGACCATCGAACGCAACCAGGTAAACCGGTCGGTCGGATACAACTTCGTCCAGAAATTTCTTCTCGGGGAGCGCACTGGGAGCAAAGGTTGGATACGTCCAGCCCATGCCAGTAATCCACGTTTCCTTCGGATGTGCCGCCGCGTACTCCTTCACCCGCTTCTGAATTTCTGCAACAGTCGTGGCACCGTTAAGAATTACTTGCGTCAGTCCCAGTGAACCGTCCATGAAATGAATATGGCAATCGGTGAAGCCGGGCAGCACCAACCGTCCGCCGAGATCGATGACTTTGGTGGAAGAATTGCGGTATGAACTGATGTCCTTCACGCTGCCCACGGCGAGGATCTTGCCGCCGCTGATAGCCACAGCCTCGGCCCAAGGCTGGCGCGAGTCGAGAGTATAGATACGCCCGTTGAGTAATATCGTCTTCGCTATGTGCGGTTGGGGCGTCTGTGCAGCACTCACACCCGCAGAAAGAATCGCAAAAATTAAAAGTAAGCTCCAAAACCTTAGAAAAAGACTCATTGGGTTGGACAAGCCACTCTCCCATGTCCGCTCGGCGGTCTTGCCGCTAGAACGTTGGCGGAGTATTTACCCACAGCAGCCAAGTTTCGCTGCGCCCCGGATTCTTCCAGCTATGCGGCGTGGCACTCTCGAAATAGAAACTATCCCCTGTTTTGAGACGATATTTTTCTTCTTCGAGCTCAATGTGCAACTCACCGCGCAGTACGTAAAGAAACTCTTCGCCTTCGTGAGCATATGACTCGCCACTGCCCGCTCTCGGGGCGAGACGAAATAAATGCGGCTCCATTACCGTGTTTCCCCACGCCAGCAGTTCCATGCGAACTCCCGGACCTGCCTCCAACACCTTCCGCTGTTCGGGAGAAACCAGGCGACTATTGGATTCCGTGGGATCATAAAAATCAAGAATATTGGTCTTGTAAAAACGCGCCAGCTTGCGCAGCGTGCTCACGGACGCGCTCATATGGGAGCGTTCAAGTGCGCTAAGAAACCCCACCGAGATGCCGGCAGCCTTTGCCACGCGGGCCAGAGAAAGTTTTCGATTCTTGCGCAATTGACGTAGACGAATGCCGATCGCGTTGGCAGCGCCGTTTGACGCGGGACGCACCAGGCCAGCCTGCTTAAGCATCTGCACAATGGCGGGAGCGTTCAATCCTCTGACTTGGCGCAGGAAACGGGCCCGCTTGAGCAGTTTTACATCTGCCCCCGTGTAGAGACGATATTTGCTCGCAGTGCGCCGAGGGCGAGTGAGTCCCAGCTTCTCCCAGGAACGGATTGCCGACGGAGAAACGCCAACCAGGCGAGCCACGTCTCCGATTTTCAAACAAGGTTGCGGATCGGCGGACTTCATTTTTGGAACTGGCATTCTCCATACCATCGAAAGATGGTCATGAAGAACAATTTTTCTCTTTGCGCGATTATAGCAAGGTTTCCGTTGGACGCAATACGCCATTTTTCAACCTAAACTTTCAGCGGTAAATTTGGAGGTCTTCATGCGATCCTCGACAATGCTCTGGGCGACGCGCGTTCTGCTTGTCCTCTTTTGTCTGATGGGTTCGACCGTCATGCTTGCCCAAAGTACGGGGGGCAGGGTAGTCGGACGGGTTGCGGACCCAAGTGGTGCCGTTTTGGCCGGGGTAAAAGTGACATTGACCAACGAGGCGACGGGAGTCAGTCGTTCAGCGCAAACCAATTCCAGTGGCGACTACGTTTTCGTGGAAGTTCCGCCTGGAAACTATCGCGTGGAGTTCGAGCAGACGGGCTTCAAGAAGAATGTCCAGAAAGAAGTGACGGTTGAAGTCAATGGTGTGGTCACGCTGAATTCAACCTTGCAGGTAGGTGCCGCGCAGGAGACGATAGAAGTCACATCAGAAGCGCCGCTGGTGGACACGACCAGCACACAGTTGGGTGCTGTGGTCAATGAGAGAGCCATTACCAATTTGCCTCTCAACGCGCGCGATACATACGCACTTCTGCAATTGCAACCCGGCGTGCAATCGCAGATCGGATCAGATCTGTTCTATGGCAGCGATAAACCGGGAGTAGTTTCCGTCAACGGTGGCCGTGGACGATCAAACAATTACAGCGTCAATGGCGGAGACGGCAACGACCAGTTCGCTAACCTTCCTGTGGTACAGCCCTCGCCTGACAGTATTCAAGAATTCCGCGTCATCACGAATACCTTCGATGCCGAATACGGCCGCAATTCTGGCGCAGTCGTTAATGTTGTGACCAAATCCGGCACCAACCAGTTTCACGGAAACGTTTACGAATATTTTCGTAATAAGGTCCTGAACGCCCGGGGATATTTCGACAGCGTCAAGCCGGATGAGAAACAAAACCAATTTGGGGCCACTTTCGGCGGCCCGATCAAGAAGGATCGCACCTTCTTCTTTGCGTCCTATGAAGGCCGGCGGATCATCCAGGGTATTTCGTCCGACACGGTGACTGTGCCAACCGATGCGGAACGGCTGGGCGACTTTTCGGGAGAGACTCCATTCGCCGGCACTCTTAATACCCAGACCGTCGCTGATGTGCTCAACAACCGAAACTGGAGCGGGACGCCGTGCACCACGGCAATCGCGAATCTGGGTGGAACCGCACCCGCTGCTGGCGTCGCTTGGTTGGATATCTTTCCTACCAACGTAATTCCACAAGATTGCCAGGATCCGGTGTCTCTTGCTCTGCTGCAACAATACGTCCCTCACGCCAACGACTCCACTGGCACATTGTTTCAGGCGGTGCCCAACGGTAAAAACAACGCTGATCAGTTCACTCTGCGCCTGGACCACAGGATCAACGAGCACCAGCAATTCAGTCTCTACTACTACTTCACCAATCACAATCAACTCGATCCTTTTGCCAAGTTCGAATCCGGAGGCGCCAATCTTCCGGGTTTCGGCGCCAACACCGACGAGCGTTTCCAACAGTGGAATCTTACGCATACCTGGACGTTGAGTCCGACCACGGTCAACGAAGCCCGGTTTACCTATTTCCGCGAAGGACAACTTACCTTCCTGCATCCGCAGCACACATTTGCTGTGACTGACTCCTGCAGTCAGTTCCCCAATCTTGTGGATCCTGTACTCCTCGCTGCCGCCCAGAAGGCATGCTTCACGGGGCAAACCGACTCAGGCGCTTAT
>MNDG01000097.1:1532-3137 GCA_001914815.1 Acidobacteriales bacterium 13_2_20CM_55_8 | reverse complement strand
TAGGAAATAACCTTGAAGGTGAAATCCCGCAAGTTGGCAACACCTTTCAATGGACCGACAATCTCACCAAGACTTTTGGCAACCATACAGCTAAATTCGGGATTGATGTCCGACGCCAGCGCTTCGATCAGACCCTCTATTTCGATGTGAATGGTGAGCAGCTCCTCTTCGGAGGCACTGCCAACGACGTCGGTGGCGACAATCTTATCCCGAATTATTTGCTGGGCATGAATGATCAGTACGTGCAAGGCTCAGCGCAGCGAGAGGCTGTCCGCAGCACTGCTCTTTATTTGTTCGCGCAAGACAGTTGGAAGATCAAATCGAATCTGACCCTGAACTACGGACTCCGCTGGGAATTGAATACCCCCGTGACGGATGTCGGACATAAAGTTCAGACATTCCGCCCCGGGCAAGCGGACACCGTGTTTCCCTGCAAGATTTCGAACGGAGCTTTGGGCCTCTTTCCTGTCGGTACCGACTGCGGTCCTAACGGGCCTGCCAATTCTATTTTCCCGCTGGGCCTCGTGGTCCCCGGCGACAAGGGCGTTCCGGATGCCCTGACGCAGACCTATTACAAGGCCTTCGCGCCACGGATTGGAATCGCGTGGGATCCTGGGAAGAATGGCAAGACTAGCATCCGCTCCGGATTCGGACTCTTCTACAACCCGATCGAACAGCTTGTTCTGGAGCAATTCAGCGCTGAACCGCCTTTCGGCGGCAGTCCTCTTATCAACACCACTTTCATCCAGACCCCGTTCTACAGCCAGTTCGGATTCCAGTTTCCGAACCCGTTTAATGGAATACTGCCGACTAAAGCTGGCGATACGGTTGATTGGTCTGTCTTCCGGCCTATCCTTCTGTTCGGCGAGTTCCAGCCCCACATGCGCACCCAGTACACTGCACAATACAACCTGAATATTCAGCGGGAGTTGACCAAAGATCTCGTCCTGCAAGTGGGCTATGTCGGGTCACAAAGCCATCGTCTGCTGGCTACTCACGATATCAACTATGGCCTGGCTCAACCCTGTAATGACCTGCAGGCCATTGCAGATTTTTATGATCCGAACATCCCAGGAAATCCCAACGCTGATGCGGATCTCAATTCGGCGTACGCTTGCGGACCCTTTTTTGCTGACAGTCCCTATGCTCTTCCAGCTAACAGCATTCCGGCGGGGATGACGTTGCATCTGCCGTACGGCCCCGTAGCGTCGGTCACAGGGCCTAACCCGCAACCAATAGGATTGGTAGGCCTGCGTCCCTTTTCTTCGCCGAAGTGCAATCCCATCGGCGGCTTTGATTTCACGAACAATGTGTGGACGAATGGTTGTCCAGCCGACGGGAATCCCGTATTCTCCAGCATTTTCGCCCAAGACACGATCGCCAATGCCAGTTACAACTCCTTGCAGGCGTCGCTCGAAAAACGGCTGTCGCACGGTTTGCAATTCCAGGTGGCGTATACCTGGAGCAAATCGTTCGATCAAGCATCCAGTTTCGAGGCTATCCTGAATCCGCTTGATCCCCGCCGCAGCCGCTCGCTCTCGCAGTTTGACGCCCGCCATCGAGTTGTTGTCAGCTACGTCTGGGATCTGCCTACCCCTAAATTCA
>MNDG01000097.1:0-1477 GCA_001914815.1 Acidobacteriales bacterium 13_2_20CM_55_8 | reverse complement strand
AAATGAACAGCTTCGATTTCGAGCTCCCGGGTCAGCCCAATCAGACCGGACCATTCAAGAGCCAGGATCCGCGTACCCACGGTGGTTATGGGTTCGATCCAGCTCTCTTCACTAACGACACGGTTCCGTTAGGTACGTTCGGGAACTCGAAGCGCACGATCTGCTGTGGGCCCGGAATTGGGAATTGGGACTTCGCGCTGCATAAGACAACGCCCATCACGGAACGCCAAAGTGTGGAATTTCGCGCTGAGTTTTTCAATCTATTCAACCATACCCAGTTCCTGAATCCAGATGGCAACATAACCGATGGATCAGATTTTGGGCGCATCAAGCGGGCGCGCGCGCCCCGGCAAGTGCAGTTCGCGCTAAAGTGGCTGTTTTGATCACCACCCCCGGCCAGGTTTCTTAGCCAGGGACTCTAATGGCTGAAAATTTTCAGCTTGAGAATTTGTAGGAGAACAGATGTACTCCGCTTTGCAGAAAGAGCTCGACATCTTCCAGCGCCGCACGCCAAAATCGGCTGAAGCGCACAAGCGCAATCTCAAACGTATCCCACTCGGGGTAGCGAGCAACTACCGCGCTTATGATCCCTATCCGATCTTTGTGAAGGACGCACAGGGCAGCCGGTTTCGCGACCTCGACGGAAACGAATACATCGATCACAACTTGTGCTTCGGCGCTCTCATGGCCGGGCATTGCCATCCTGCCGTGATGAAAGCAGTCGAGAAGCGTCTTACGACTGGCACCATGTTCGGCATGCCGCACAACATGGAGTGGGAGCTGGCCGAAGAAATCTGTGAGCGTTTTCCGGTTGAGATGCTTCGTTTTGGCAACAGTGGCACCGAAGCAACCATGCATGCCGTGCGCCTGGCCCGCGCCGCCACCGGACGCGACAAGATCCTGAAGTTTGAAGGCGGATATCACGGGCTACATGATTCAGCATTGGTCAGCGTCAAGCCCCATGCGCCGGAATTCGGCGATGTCAATGCCCCCGACTCGGTCCCGGGTGGACTCGGTGTCCCTAAGGCGTCGATTGCTAACGTGCCCGTAGCGACGTTCAACGATATCGCTAGCGTTGAGCTTCGCTTCACGCAGAATGTCGGCGAGATCGCCGCGATCATCCTCGAACCGATTCTCATGAATGTCGGCTTGTGCCTGCCGCAGCCAGGCTTTCTGGAAGCGCTACGCGATATTGCGACAAAGAATGGAGCGTTGCTGATCTACGACGAAGTAAAGACCGGCGCGAAACTTGGTTGGGGCGGAGCCGCAGAGTATTTCGGGGTTCAACCCGACATGATCTGCCTGGCGAAATCCATCGGCGGTGGGTTGCCCTTGGCGGCCTTCGGTGCACACAAGTCGGTGATGGATCTCATCTCTCAGCACAAGGTGTTTCACGGTGGCACGTACAACACCAATCCGGTTTCGATGGCTGCGGGCTTGGCAACTTTCAAAGAAGTGCTCACTCGCGAAAACTATA
>MNDG01000032.1:11996-13931 GCA_001914815.1 Acidobacteriales bacterium 13_2_20CM_55_8 | reverse complement strand
CGCCGCGTCCGGGTAACGAAACTCGGGACGCATTGCGTTCAAAAGCTGAAGAAGGACGCGAGGTCCTACGCAATCGGGCTCGGCAAGCTCGTGAACAGGCGTCGGATTGGGTGGATCGTGGCCGCGATGTGTTGAATCAACAGAAAGAGCAATTCCGGTCTGCGTATGAAGCAGGACGGCAGGCATACCACGAAACTACGGCGGCAGAAGGCGGCGGCTCGAAAAATCTGTGATACAGCTTCGCATCCAGCTTCACTGAAGCAATATTTATGGACAGGCGGGCATTCTGGTGGCTATGTACCTGGCCGTGCGCAAAAGCACCGCACGGATGGAGTCGTTGGCTGAAGAGGTAAAAACCAAGGTTCTGCCCACGGTTGAAGTAGCGCACTCCATGCTGGTGGAGATGCGACCCAAAGTCGAAATTGCCGTCGAGAATGTAAGCGAGGCCAGCACCCTGGTCCGCAGCCAGATCGAACGGCTCGACGCCACGGTGAATGATGTGATCGACCGTGCCCGCCTTCAAGTAATCCGCGCCGATGAATTGCTGAACCGCACCATGGATCGCGTCGAGGAGACTACCGATATGGTGCATAGGACTGTGGTTTCCCCAGTCCGCCAACTTTCGGGGTTGATGAAGGGTGTGTCTACGGGATTGGAATTTTTTTTGAGCAGCAAGCGGCGGCGGCGCGGGGCTAACGTTCCTCAAGACGAAATGTTTATCTAGTTCATAAGATTGAAAAAGGCAGCGCTCCAGCGCTGCCTTTTTTGTTTGGGCGAAAGAAGATCTTCCCGGCTTAAGCGATCCATCCACCGCCGACCACGACGTCTCCATCGTAGAAAACGGCAGCCTGTCCAGGGGTAACGGCGCGCTGCGGCTGATCAAAGGTAATCATCATTTCGTCCTTGCCCGAGGCTTCGATCTGGGCAGAAGCCGGCTCGTGACGATGCCGGATCTTCACTTGAACTCGCATTGGCTCGCTTAGCTCCGCCACCGAGATCAGGTTTATTTTCTTCACCCGCATCACCTTGCTGTAGAGATCCTCCTGGTTCCCGACAACCACCTGGCGCGTCTCTCCCTTGATCTGAATTACGTATAGAGGTGAACCGGTAGCTACGCCGAGGCCCCTGCGCTGGCCAACGGTGAAGTGATGAATCCCGTGGTGCTCGCCGATCACGCTGCCATCGCTGGTGACGAGTTCGCCCGCGGTGTGAGGCAAGGCATCTCCCCGCTCGGCGAGGTATGCGTCAAGGAAATTCTTATAGTCGCCGCCCGGGACGAAGCAAATCTCCTGCGAATCCGGTTTCTCCGCGAGGGCTAGCCCGTGATGGCGCGCGAGTTCGCGAACTTCGGGCTTGGTCATTTCTCCCAGAGGAAACAGAGTATGGCTGAGCTGTTCCTGGGTGAGTCCGAATAGGAAATATGTCTGGTCCTTGGAGCGGTCGGCGGGGCGCTTTAGCAACCAGCGGCCACCAGACTGATCGAACTCCACACGCGCATAGTGACCAGTGGCAAGAGCGTCGGCGCCAATTTGTTGAGCCACAATCAGAAGCTGATCAAACTTCAAGTGATTGTTGCATAAGCTGCAAGGGATAGGAGTCCGTCCAGAAAGGTACTCTTCGACAAAGGGACGCACCACGTCACGCTCGAAGCGGTCTTCGTGATTGACTACGTAGTAAGGAATGCGGAGGGTTTCGGCCACGCGTCGGGCATCGTAAACATCGTCGAGAGAACAGCAGCGGCCCTGAACGGTTTCAGGCATGCCGGTGTAGCCGGCGAGACGGCGCTGATTCCACAGCTGCATGGTCAGTCCGATGACCTGATGGCCTTCGGCACGTAGCATGGCCGCTACGGTGGAGGAATCGACTCCACCTGACATGGCGACGGCGATGGTTCTGGAAGGCAGCATTGGAAAATGGGACTTGGCACTTAGCAAT
>MNDG01000032.1:0-11979 GCA_001914815.1 Acidobacteriales bacterium 13_2_20CM_55_8 | reverse complement strand
TTCTCGCAGGCGGGATACGGCCTTGGGAAGAATGTCGAGAGCGAAGTCGATCTCTTCCGGCGTATTTTGCTTGCCTAGGCTGAAACGGATGCTGGCCCGTGCACGATCGGGGCGCAAGCCCATTGCGGTGAGGACGTGCGAGGGTTCGATTGCGCCTGAGGAACACGCGGCACCCGTAGAGACCGCCAGACCTTTGAGGTCGAGCGCGATGACTAACGCCTCTCCTTCGATATATTCGAAATAGATATTGGTGGTGTTGGGAACACGGGGGGCGCCCTCGCCGTTTAGGCCGGTGGCTTCTACATTCTCCAGAATCGTCTGTTGGATGCGGTCGCGATAGGCTGCCATCGTTTTGTCATCGCCATGCTCAAGGGCCTCCCGAGCCAACTCCGCCGCCTTGCCGAGAGCAACGATACCGGGGACGTTTTCAGTGCCTGCACGGCGGGAACGTTCATGACGTCCGCCGTACAACATCGGCTGCAGGAGAGTTCCCTTGCGGACATATAGCGCTCCCACACCCTGCGGGGCATGCATCTTGTGGCCGGAGATTGAAAGCAAGTCACAGCCGATGCGCTGGACATCGAGGGGAACCTTCCCTGCCGCCTGTACGCCGTCAGTGTGAAAGTAGACGTCCGCTGCAGCGGCAATTTTACCGATCTCCTCCACTGGCTGTAGGACGCCGGTTTCATTATTGGCCATCATGATGGTGATGAGTCTGGTATTCGCACGCTGAGCCCGGCGGACATCGTCGGGGTCAACCTGCCCCCGGCCGTCGACCGGTACATAGGTGACTGCACATCCCATCTCTTCCAGATGCTTGCAGGCATTCAGCACGGCGTGATGCTCGATGGTCGAAGAAATGACGTGGTCGCCGGGGCGGGCAAGTCCAAAGATTGCCAGGTTGTCGCCCTCAGTGCCACCGCTGGTAAAGACGATCTCGGAGGGACGGCATCCCACGAGCGTCGCCACCGACTCGCGGGCACGCTCAACGGCTGCGCGCGTGTCCTGTCCATGATGGTGGATAGAGGACGCGTTGCCGAAGCGCTCTCCGAAGTACGGACGCATGACGTCGAAGACCTCGGGAAGGACGGGGGTGGAGGCGTTATTGTCGAAATAAACCCGGCGCATAGATTTCGTTAAGCTTATTTTACTCTTAGTGATGATGCGGGACGTCGGAGAGCAGATTCTTCGGGACGGAAAAGATTACCGGCCAGCCGAAACGGTGACAACCTCGGATGAGACGCTGGGTTCAGGAATCGGCAGATTGTCTTCTCGTAGACCCTCTAGATGGAATTCAATGGCTTCGCGGATTACGTGTTGCGCTTCTTCCTTGGTTTTACCGGTTGTTATTACGCCCGGCAAATCAGGAACGTACGCGCTCCATCCCGTGGCGGACTTTTCGAAGATGACCACATATTTCATCGCTTTAGGCCTGCTTGCTTCAAGAAACTGTTCAAAGTACCGGGCGGCAGATCGTCGCTTGGGTCGGCCAGGCAACGTTGCACGACCGGGTTTGACTGGATGCTTATACTGACGATGACTGCCTCTCGTTGCCTTCAGGAACCAACCGTCCCGCTCCAACAGCTTGATGATATCGCGAACCTTCCTCGTGTTCCAGCTACGTTCGGAAGACTAAGCCTTCGTCCCCCATCATGGCAGAGTGAAGGCAACCAAAGAATCGCTTTGTGGTTCTTCGTCAATTTTGGCGTGACCACCTGCGGCGATCACCAAATATTGTTTGCCGCCGGAGTTCAGTTGATAGGTCATGGGGGTGGCGTGGCCGCTGGCGGGAAGCTGCGCCTTCCAAAGTTCTTTGCCTGTTTCTACGTCGAAGGAGCGGATGTAAGGGTCAAGAGTGCCGGCAATGAAAACCAATCCTCCCGCAGTAACGATGGAACCGCCCAGGCTCAGGGAACCCGGGGGGACGGCGGGATGGCTCGCGGCGAAATCCTGGAAGGAGCCAAGCGGAACCTGCCACCGGATCGTGCCTTGGACCATGTCGACTGCGGTTAGCGTGCCCCAGGGTGGGGCGCTGCACGGCAGGTGCGAGGCTGTCATGAAAGGACGGCGAAACATTCCGTACGGTGCGCCGGTTTGGGGCGAATACTCTCCCGGCTCGGTGCGATTCTCGTGATTGTCAAACTGTGAGTTGGGGATAAGCTTCACCTTGGCGGGCAAATTGTTGGTGTTGGCGATCAGCAAGCTGCGCTGGGGATCGAAAGCATAACCACTCCAGTTCATGCCGCCTACGTTTCCTGGAATGGCCAATGTGCCCTGCAAGCTGGGCGGAGTAAAGATGCCATCGTTGTGAAGGCCTCGCAGCCAGTTGCGACAGGTTTCGCGGTCGGCTGGAGTTAGTCCCCAGGCGTCGTCCAGGGAGAGCCGTTGTGGCGCCAACGGCGGAGGTGCTACTGGAAAAGGCTGAGTGGGCGATGTCACTTCGCCGGGCACATCGCTCTGGGGCACTGGACGCTCCTGCACCGGAAAAACCGGTGCGCCAGTGTCGCGATTGAGGACATAGAGAAAGCCGGTTTTATTGCCTTGGATCACAACCGGAACGTTCTTTCCATCGTGTTGGATCGTGGCCAGCAACGGTGGTGAAGCTGTGTCATAGTCCCAAAGATCGTGATGGACCAGTTGAAATCCCCAGGCAACTTCACCGGTTTTAGCCCGCAAGGCGACGATCGAATTCGCCCATTTATTGTCCCCCGGGCGCAGGCCGCCGTAATAGTCAGGGCTGGCGCTGCCGGTGGGGACGAAAACTAGCTCACGCTCAGGATCGACAACCATGACTGACCACGCATTGGCCGCTCCGCTGCGCCACGTCTTCGCAGGAGCGTTAGCTGCGGTATTGGGCGGTATAGGGTCCCAACTCCAGCGCAGCGCGCCGGAGCGCGCGTCAAACGCTCGCACAACTCCGCCGGGCATTTCGACGCGAGAGTTATCGTCAATGGCTGAACCGACCACGACAAGATCGTCGATTACTGCGGGCGGCGAGGTCATGTGATACCAGCCGGGATGAAACCCCGCGACATTTGTCAGACTTACTTGCCCATTCTTTCCAAAATCCGCGCAGGGAGCGCCGTTGGCAGCGTCCAGTGCAATGAGGCGAGCGTCTAATGTGGCTTCGAAAATCCGTCGATGACACGGCTGTCCTCCGGGGCGAGTGGAGTCGAGCCAAGTGGAGAGGCCGCGATTGATGAGTCCATCGCCATACTCGCCAGTCTGATCGATTTTTGGATCATAGGCCCAACGCTGCGTTCCGGTTTCGGGATCGAGAGCGATAACCCGGTTGAAGGGAGTGGTTAGATAGAGTGTTCCTTCAACCAGGATGGGAGTGGTTTCAAATCCGCTTCGCCGCTGCTGTCCTTTCCCATCGGAGATGTCGCCGGTGTGAAACACCCACGCAACTTTGAGGCGGGAAACATTTTCGCGATTGATCTGCATGAGTGGCGAGTAGCGCATGCCGCCCGCGTCGTGCCCGTATGCGGGCCAGTCATCGAACGAAGTGCCCGCGGGACTCGACATCATTGCGACAGTCCCGATACAAGCAAGAGCACTGATCAAAATGAATCGAATGGATGTTTTCATAAGCCTCCGCTGGTTGGAGTCCAGGCACAGGTGTAAACACAGGATGGTAACCGATGACAGGATTTCTTTGCTGAGACTTCCCTACCGCTGTTGCATAGGCACGTAATGCTGAGGATAGGCCGGTCCAATGTAGTCCGCCCGAGGGCGGATGAGCCGGTTGTCCTCGAGCTGTTCGATGACGTGGGCGGTCCAACCGCTTACGCGGGAAACGGCAAACACCGGCGTGAAAAGATCTACGTCAACGCCAAGAGCGTGGTAGGTCGAAGCTGAATAGAAATCCACGTTGGCGTTGAGTTTCTTGTCGGCCTTCACGAATTCTTCGATTCTCTTGGACGCGTCAAACCACTTGCCCTGGCCACTGGATTTGCCGAGATCGCGTGACATCTTGCGAAGATGAGTGGCCCGCGGATCTTCGGTGTGGTAAACACGATGACCGAAGCCAGGAATCTTTTTCTTTTGGGCCAGCATTCCCTTCACGTATTCCACCGGATCGGCGCCGGAACTGTCGATGGCTTCCAGAATGTGGAATACCGCTTCATTCGCGCCGCCGTGCAACGGTCCCTTTAGCGCACCGATGGCTGATGTGACAGCTGAATGCATATCGGAAAGGGTTGCGGCAGTGACTCGGGCAGCAAATGTGGATGCGTTGAGTTCGTGATCAGCGTGCAAGATGAGGGCGATGTCCAAAGCGCGTTCGGCAGTAGCGGAGGGAGGAGTTCCGTTCAGCATCAGCAGAAAGTTTGCCGCGTGTGACAGAGATCGGTCGGGCTCGACTACGTTCTTCCCTTTGCGAATGCGGTCATACGCTGCCACGATCATGGCAATCTGCGAAGTCAGGCGGATCGCCTTGTGCACATTGGCTTCGCGATCATTGTTTTTTTCTTCGGGATCGTAGAAGGACAGAGCTGAAACCGCGGTGCGCAGCACGTCCATGGGCAGCGCATGCTTGGGAGCCATGCGCATGAGGTTGAGGACGGAGGCATCCAGCTTGCGCTCTTCTGCCAAACGATCGTGGAGCTCTTTCAGTTCATCGCGCTTGGGTAGGCGACCAAACCACAAGAGGTAGCAAGTTTCCTCGAAATTGGAATTGTCCGCCAGTTCGTGGATATCGATACCACGATAGGCCAAAACTCCCTGGTCTCCATCGATGTAGCAGATGCTGGAAGTGGTTGCGACTACTCCCTCCAGCCCTCCTTTGGAGGCATGGGTGGTGGACACGCTGGACATAGTACCTCGCGAGCTCCTGAATTAGAGTTGTTGCCGCACGGGAAGGAAGAAGACGACGCGTGCTGCCGCAACTAACTTTTATACGCCAAAATCGTTAAGTTTCCAACTCAGCTACGGGGCGTTACGGGATCATTTCAGGTGCCATTGTGTAGCCGGATCCCCAGCGCTACCGCCAAAACACAAAGAACATTATTCAACAGCAGATTGACCAGGAAAGCGCCAATACGGCCTTGGTGCCAATAAGCAATGCTCTCGTAGGCAAACGCGGAGAAGGTGGTGAATGCACCGCAAAAGCCGGTGGCAGCAAACAAGCGCCAGTAATCGTGCTCGTGATCGGCAGACCAGGTGAGCACGTATCCCACGAGCAGGCTTCCCAATACATTCACCAGCAGAGTGCCGTAGGGGAATCCGTGATGATGAGACAATTCCGATGAGTAGTGGGTAATCACGAAGCGCAGGATTGCGCCGAAGATTGCTCCGATGGAGAGATACAGAATACCTACCGCCACATGGACCTCCTAGTTGAGGAACTGGTAGGAGTCATCAGCCCTGTGGGCGGTTGATGGCGAACTCCATCGCCACCCATAGGTTATCAGAAGTCTTTCAATTTGCGTGGCCGAGCTGCGGTGCTCAGTAAAAGGAAAGGTACAAGCACCTTTCGAAGTGGCTCAATTCCCTGCTTTCCCGGTTACAATCGGTGCATGCATTGGGGATGGTCAATTCTGAGCGTGGTGGGTCTGGCAATCGCGGGACTTTGTGCCGACCAGCCAGTCTTACCGGTGCTGCTGTGTGCGCCAGGATTTTCTGACGCTCCCACCTGCAATCCTTCCAAGAAAGATCTAAAGCTGGCCAAGAAAGCTTTTGAGAGAGGGCTGAAGCTGCAGAACGCCAAACGCAGCGGCGAGGCCCTCGAGCAATTTGAGATGGCGGCCCGGTTGGCGCCGCAGGCTGTCGATTACGTGACCGCCTGAAAGGGCGGGAAGTGGAAGCATTGGCGGAATTCCGCAGCGCCCTGCATTTCGATCCGCAGAACGAATTCGCGCAACAGCGCTTGCGAGACGCGGCCGCCGAGTGGGCACCCAAACTGCCCTCGACTCCCTTTGTGTTGGAGGACGGCGGAGAGGTGCGCGTCACTCCCAAGCTAGCGCGGATGGACTTCCATTTCCGCGGAGACAGCCGCGAGCTGCTGAGCCAGGTGGCGGCTGCTTTTGGGGTGACGACAGTTTTCGACGATTCCGTGACTCCACGCCGGGTCCGATTCGACATTCAGGGCGTGGACTTCTACACCGCGATGCTGGCGGCTTGCGCTGTGACTCGAACTTTCTGGACGCCGCTAGCTGAAACGGAAATCCTGCTGGCATCGGAATCGCCGGAAAATCATCGGCAGTTTGACCGCATGGCATTGCGCACGTTTTACGTGCCGGGAATCACCGCCCCAAAAGATCTGAACGACATAGTTAATCTGCTGCGCACAGTTTTTGAAATACGCTTCGTGACTCCGCAACCGCAGGCTGGAACCATCGTGGTACGCGCTCCACAACGGGCGCTGGATGCCGCTACACAGTGGATGGAGGCCCTCTGGGATGCGCGCCCGGAAGTGATGCTGGATGTTCACGTGTACGCGATCAGCCACAGCTTGACCCGCAATATGGGGTTACACATTCCTAACCAGTTTCAGTTGTTTAATATTCCCGTCGGGGCGCTGTTGGCGCTGGGTGGGCAGAATATTCAGGATCTGATCAACCAGCTGATCTCTGGAGGGGGCATCAACCAGGGGGGTTCGCAGGCAATATCGGCGCTGCTGGCACAACTGCAGAGCCAGCAGAACTCGATTTTCAGTAAGCCGCTGGCAACTTTTGGCGGCGGCCTGACTTTCATGGGAGTCAGCCTCGGTACCGCTAGCGCGCAGTTATCGCTCAATGAGAGCCGGGTGAAAACCCTGGAGCGCGCCAGCTTACGAGTAGCGCAAGGCAACGACGCTACTTTCCGTATAGGTACGCGTTACCCGATCCTAAACGCAACCTTTGCGCCCATCTTCAATACACCCGCGCTTTCGCAGGTGATCCAGAACAATTCCTTTCAAGCGGCATTTCCATCCTTCAACTATGAAGATTTGGGTCTGAGCATAAAAGCGAAGCCACTGGTGAATGGGAGCTCTGACGTCAGCCTGCAATTGGAGCTGCAATTTCGTTCTTTGCAAGGACAGTCGATCAACGGAGTGCCTGTCATCTCCAATCGCGAATACAAAGGCAGCATCAATCTTATGGACGGAGAGCCCGCCGTCGTCGCTGGATCCGTGTCACATAGCGAGCAGCGGAGCCTGACCGGCATTCCTGGGCTGGGATCGGTCCCTGGATTGAACAAGGTGATGACGACCAACAGCAAGCAAGAGGACGACGACGAATTACTGATCGTGATTACGCCGCGGGTGATCAGCCGGGGGTCGCAAGAGCAGAGCTCGGAAGTGTGGATGACGAAGTAGGTGGCTAGTGATTAGTGGCTAGTGATTAGTGGCTAGTGACTAGTGTCCAGGGTTCACACCGCTTTGGTTAGGTTTTACTAGTCACTAATCACTAGCCACTAGTCACTATTTCTTCGCTGCGAATTCCACCAACTGCTTGAGCACGTCGTATGGAAGGCCAGCGATATTGCCTACTTTGCGCCCATTGATGAACAGCGTGGGAGTTCCGGTGACGTCCACCGATTTTCCCAGAGCCACGGAATGTTCCACGCGTGTTGCGGTCTCCGGTCTGGCTGCACACGTGGCAATGTCGCTGCCCTTCACTCCGCTCTTATCAGCCAACGCGGTCAGCTTCTCGTCGGCATTCGACGCCAAGATATCGCTTTGCGCATCGTAGACGCTCTCCGCGAATTTCCAGAATGCGTCATTAGAATTGCGGCCGATGCAGTCGGCGTAGGCGGCCGCTTTGGCAGCCCACTCGTGGGACTGCAGAGGGAAATTTTGAAATACCAAGCGGGCATTTTTCTCTTCTGACATTAGTTTATCGATGGTGGGCTGAGCCTCTTTACAGTGAGGACACTGCAAATCGCTGAACTCTACTATGGTAACCGGCGCATCCGCGGGGCCGCGTGACGCGCCATTGATGCCTTTTTCTAGAGCTTTGCGAGCGGGAGCGAAGGGCTCTGATCCGAACGGAATAATCTCACCAATCAATGCATGTTGACCGTCCGCCGCGACGTAAAACTTGGTGTTCTGTTGTCCCTGCGGATTTTTGATAACAACATTCACTTCAGAGATTCCGGCGAGCGCAGATGGCTTAATAGCCACGACTTCCCAAGACACGGAGGGATCATAGCCAAACATGTGGCGCATAAAGGCGTTCACAGTTTCTTCCGAGGGCACATTGGCGGCGGTGGGGGTTTTTGCAGCAGGCTGAGATGTAACCGGCTTTTGTTGAGCACCGGCCAGCGTGATCAGCATGAGCAGAAGCGATAAATAAGCTTGCGGACGATTCATCATGATCCTTTCCGGGTTCGATTATTGCAAACGGCGAGAATAGCTTACACGTCCGGCTTGGCAGCGATGGGAAAGCGGCGGCCGTAACCAAAGGCTTTGGCAGAAATCTTCAGGCCGGGGGCCGCCTGCTGGCGTTTGTATTCGCTGCGCTCCACCATTCGAACCACTCTCCGCACCAGTGCAATCTCGATGCCGCGGTCGGACGCGATCTGCTCCGGGCTATGAGAGTCCTCCACGTAATCCTCGAGGATGACATCCAATACTTCGTAGGGCGGCAGGCTGTCGCTATCTTTTTGATCGGGACGCAATTCTGCCGAAGGCGGCTTCTCTAAGGTGGATTGGGGGATCACTTGCCGACGCGAATTCACGTAGTGACTGAGACGGAAGACCCTGGTCTTAGGCACGTCGGAGATAACCGCTAGCCCGCCCGCCATATCTCCGTACAAGGTGCAATAGCCGACACCGATCTCGCTCTTGTTGCCGGTGCTGAGCACGATGGCTCCGAATTTGTTGGACAACGCCATCAGGAGAGTGCCGCGGGCACGAGACTGGATATTTTCTTCGGTTTCATCTTCCCTGCGTCCGGCGAAGATTTTCTTTAAAGCTTTTCTGTAAGTTTCAAAGATCTCTTGAATACAAATTAGTTCGAAGCGAATCCCCAGATTTTCCGCCAGAGTGCGTGCGTCATCGATTGAGCCTTGCGAGGAATAAGGTCCGGGCATACCGACGCCAATAACATTCTCCGGACCGAGTGCGGCAACTGCGATTGCGGCGGTTAGAGCGGAATCTATGCCTCCGCTCAGGCCGATGATTACTTGCTGAAAGCCGCACTTGCGCACGTAATCGCGAGTGCCCAGGACCAGGGCTGCATAGGCGCTGGCTTCTTCACCTTGCAACTGCTCGTGGACTTCGCCGGCGAGTCGATCGGAATCAAAATAAATCAGGTCTTCTTCAAAGGATTTTCCTTGCGCAATGACGTTTCCCGCCGGATCGAAGACCACACTCGAACCGTCGAAGATGAGGCTGTCATTGCCGCCCACCTGATTGACCATCGCCACCGGCACCTTGTAATTGCGGGCGATGGTGGCCAGCATATTGCGACGCAATTCGGGCTTGCCAATCCAGAAAGGAGACGCGGAAATATTCAGCAGGAAATTACCGCCGGCATGAATCAGGGCTTCGACCGGGTCAAAGGTGTAGAGGCGCTTGTTCCAGAAATGCTTGTCATTCCATGCGTCCTCGCAGATGGTCAGAGCTATTTGCTTGCCACAAAATGGAAATAGCACTTGGTTTTTGCCCGGAGCGAAATTACGCATTTCATCGAACACGTCATAGGTGGGCAACAGCATTTTGGATTGCAGGAATGCCACTCTGCCGTCCTTGAGCAAGGCAGCCGAGTTCATCACTGATTTGCCGGTTTCCGCCTGAGCGGGTGTGGCCAGCCCACATACGACGGCAATACCGCCAGTCTCAAGCGCGATTCGTTCGACAGTTTCGCGATTGTGGGCAACGAAGGAAGCGCGTTCCACCAGGTCGCGGGGCGGATAGCCGCACACCGAGAGTTCTGGAAAAAGGATCAGGCCGGCGCCTTCGGACTGTGCGCGGCGAGCAAAATCAATAATCTTTGCTGCATTGCCGTTGAAATCACCCACTGTGGGGTTAATCTGGCCCAACGCGATCTTCACACTTCAAGTGTAAAGGGAAGAAGGTTCTGGAGCCAAGTCGTTGCCGGCCCCGCACATCAGTGCGGTATCTGGGTTCCGTTGGGATCGATATTGGGCGGATCCGCGCTCGGTCGAGATGGCTTTCTGGCATCTGCTGGCGCGGGATTAGGAGTTTCTTCTCCGGGGCGGCGCAAGCTCGGAGCGTTCGCTGGACGTTCTTCCGGACCTTTGGCCACGCTAGGTTGAGGCTCAAGATTCACTTCTTTTTCGGTGCGGATGACCTTTTCGCCATTTACTTTCATGGTCTCGACACGCACCACCTCATCTCCCACAAGGCGCACAAAATCTACGTCGTGGGGAGGTTCGCCATAGATCCAATCTTCGTATTCTGTTTCTCCGTCTTTCTCACGGACTTTTTTTGGGGCGCGGCCCTTGGCGTAAATCACCATTTCGCGGTTCATGCCGACCAGGACACGATGATTTTTGATCGCATCCTTGACCGGCGCAGGAACGGTTTCGAGGTAAGCCTCCACAGCGGACTTGGCGTCGAAATCGAATACTGGCCGAAGGAGGTCTTTCAATTGCTGCGGCGTCAAGTCGGGAACATAGTGATCGAAGACCAAGTCCACGTACGAGCCACGCGGATTGGCGTTGGAATCACTGGGGGCAATCGGAGTGGTGCCGCCCATGCCTCCAACCTGGATACGTTGATACCATTTCTGTTTTTTCACCGGACCACCATTGATCTCGAAGTGAATAAGGTCGTCCTTGATCTGGATGTCACTGATTCGTGCCTGGTCACCAGGTTTGGCGGCGGGTCCCCACATGGCGATCATCTGTTGCAGCTCTTCGGCACCTGGAGAGAGCTTGCCATCCTTCAAGGTCAAACCCTTTCTTCCCATCGGGAAAGGTGAGCGGATGTATACCAACTCGGCGTTGAATGCACGGACCAGATCAATGCGCGTCTGCTTGGAGATATGAGGCAGTGGAACCGAGGGTTTCTGGTTGTCCGCGCGAGTAATAGCCACGATGAGCAGAAAGACAAATAGAACCGAAACCTGACATGGCTTCATGGAACACCCCGGGGCCGCTTAACTATTCTGATTATAGCGCCGTCCGAGGCGGGAACAAGAGACAAGAAATGGGAACAAGGGCACATTGGTGAATGTGCCAAAGTTCTTCACAGGTACGGTGCCTTGCAAAAATTATGGGGCGGGTGTGTAGCCCGCCCCTATAGGGTTTATGCAACCCCAACTCAGTAGTAGCTAAAGTTAAGCTTATCCAGATATACGGAATAGGGTTGCTGCAGGTAGTTTCCATCCATCTGATAATTGATGGTCATGCCGTACCAGGTGGTCGGCGATGGATTGTCATACCGATTCAGAGTATTGGTCTTCCCATTCAAAGTAATGGATTTGAAGATTAGTTGGTTGTTCGAAGTCCTTTGCGCCTGAATCACGAGATGGTTCCAAGCGTTGCTCACCGGGTTACATGGAATTCCGCTTTTGACCCAATGCATATGGACGTTGTCCCACGTGTCCCATTCGTGGCCGCTGGCAATGCGGCACTCATGCCCCCAAATAAAGGACTTGCCATTGATGAATTGGTTGATGTCGAACTCTAAGGCTTGAGAGATTTCCAGGTTGGTGCCAAAGAACCAGACATCGTAAGTGAAATTGTGGAAGTTGGGGACCGCCTTCGGGTCCGGCAAATATTTGGTGAACTTCACATTCCAGAGGATGTCGGCGAACGCCATGGTGCCTCCGAGACTGAATTTCATGGAGCCACCGCTGCTCAATGCGTAGGTCTTGTTCCCCTGTTGAGTGGACCAGGTGGCTAGCGGACCGGACGGCGTGCAAGTGGAGCAAATGTTGTACGACGGCGGCAACAGCGCATATCCATTCCACCACGAGCTCGATTGCAGGTTAGAGAAAATCCCCGCAGTGGCGCCGCTGCTGCTTGTTCCACCAGAGCCCACAGTAATTGTGATCGGGGCGCTGGCAGACCAGCCGCAGTTAT
>MNDG01000152.1:6339-9574 GCA_001914815.1 Acidobacteriales bacterium 13_2_20CM_55_8 | reverse complement strand
CCGTACTGCGCACTCGGATTCGGCCGCCGTGATTTTCCACGATTCCTTTTACGATCCAAAGTCCCAAGCCGGTTCCCTTTTCGCCCTTGGTAGAAATGAAGGGCTCAAACATGGACTTTTGGAGTTCGGGAGGAATACCGGCGCCAGTATCCGCCACAACCAATTTTAGTGAACTGTGCAAGCCATCCATTGCCCGAATCTCACTGGTTTGAATGATCAACTTGCCGCCTGCCTTCATGCTGTCTTTGGCATTGACGACCAGGTTGGAAAGCAATTGGCGGAACTGATCGGCAGAACCTTTGATGGGTGGAAGTTTCCCCAGATTTTTCTGTATCCCAACCCCGGATTTTTCCAAGGGACGGGCAAACAATGCGAGCGTGTCTTCCACCACGTTGTTCAGATCGAAGTTACCCAGGGGAGCGGTATAACGATAAAGCCCAAGCATCTGCCGAACGATGCGAGTCACTCTGTCGTTCTCGGTCCTGAGAACTTCAAAAATGGGAGTGAGTTGCGGATCCAGTTTTCCGGCGAGCAGGTGAATGGCATTTTTCATCGCTTCCAGGGGATTGTTGATCTCGTGAGCGATGGTTCCCGCCAAACGGCCGGTGGCGGCGAACTTCTCCATCTCGAGCATTCGTCTTTCAAGCTGAAGTTGTTCCAGTTTTTTCCAGGCAGAGAAATCACGTAACACGGTCACAGTGTAGGCTACCTGTCCGCGCGCGTCATAAATCTTGCCCGACCTGGCGGCATATTCCACGTCCATCCGGGAGGTTGGGTTGTGCAGGTGGAGAGTGCGGTTGTCCTTATCGGCGAAAGAAAAGGTAAACGAATTCAGGTAGGCATCCAGTTTGGCCTGGTTCTTCACCACCTGCGGATCCTTGGTGATTTCCGCAGAACCGAACAGATCTTTTGCCATCGGATCGAGCAGGACAATCTTGGCCGAATTGTCGGCAACGATAATCGGGTCGCCGACGTTCTCGATGACCAGATTAAGGCGATCGCGATCCTGGCTCACAATTTCTTCGGCAGTGCGGAGCTTCTCCAGATTGGCACGGACTTCTTCATCGGCGCGCCGCAGGTCAGTTACGTCACGCATCACGGTGACCATACCGGTGCGAACTGCTTCTTTGCTGAAGGTGGGAGCGGAGACGGCTTCGAAAAGGACCTCTTCGCCTTCCATGACATCCACCAAGGTAAGATCGCGAGAGGCGCCACTGGCACTGACTACCATCGAGGACAAGGCGGCGGAGAACAGCAGGTTGTTCAACTCCACCGCCCGCTTTCCTCCCTCGCTGACACCTTCAGGGACACGGAAGAAACGCTCCGCCGCCTTATTCTGGGTGATTACACGATGCTGACTGTCGGTGAGGATGACCGGATCGGCCATGCTTTGCATTACCGCCTGCAGGCGCGTAATCGTTACCTCCATGTCACGCATGCGGTTGTAGTAATGCTCCACCTTGAACAGGCGCGAGAGGTAACCGTTGGCTCGTGCGGCGAGCGCCCGCAACTGCTCCAGATGTGCCTCACTGGTGTTCTTGTGCAGTTGGGCGAGCACCAGCGTGGCATAGGCTTGCATGCCGCAGGCAGCACAGACCTGATCTTCGAACTGCAATTTCCTGGTAACTCGAGAATTCTGGATCGCCAGGCAATCCTGTCGCCGTTCCCTTTCTGCCTCCCAACAGCGAGTGGAGCTGCGGTAGATCATGGGGTATGCATAAATGGGACCGCCACTGACTGCGTCGTGAGGCAATATGGACGGATTGGGATTTTGCAAGGCGGAGACGATAGGATTCTCGCTGGCCCAGAGCGAAGTACGGAACTTCGCCAGATAGGAATTGTCACAATTCAGAGAAGCAGTAGGTTTCACTTCCCCGGTTTCGAAATCCACTTCCAATATCATTGCCCGGGAGAAACCCAGCTTGACGATTTCCTCAAGGAGAATGGGGAAAATTTCCTCTGGGCGTTCGGCGGAGAGCAGTCGAAGAGCTGCCGACTCACTTACGGAATCGCGAGAAACGAATACCTTAGACTTGGGCCGTAGCTGTGGGGTCGCCATTAGGATCTACTCCGTGAAACCACAGCCAACTTCAACCTCGACGGCCTCCACGACGGGCGGGGACACGAGTAACCCGTCGCGTAGTTTCCATCTTGACCTCCGGTTGTTCCACCGCTGGCAACTGCGGGCGCGAAACAATTCCCATGAGGCCGACCGCATCTGCATATTTCAAGTAAGTATCGATCGAGGCCACCACCACGCGGGCTTCGACCGTGATTAAATCGATGCCGACCAGAGAAATGCGAACCCAGGCGTCGATTACGATTCCTTTGTCCAATACCCGATCGAGTACGTCGATGAGGCTTGAACCACCCGATATGCGTTCGACAGCCATGAAACTTTCCTCCTAGTAAATGCGGCTAAGCTTTGCGTCTGGTATTAGGCACTCGCGCTCTAGCCCTGCGAGCCGGGGGCTTGGCCGGGGGAAGGGCAGGGCGAGCTACCCCCGCCGGCATGGTGAGGTGGGGATCGTACTTCCACCAGTTCAAACCGATTTGTTCGGCCTTGTCTACAGAACACACGAGCAGACGAATGCGAATCGTGAGCAGTTCGACGTTCGCCAGGGAAATGCGAATGTCGCCGGCGACCACTAAACCCTTATCCAGAACCCGGTCCAGGATGTCGACTAAGGTTCCGGAAGACGTCGGAAGTCTATCCATGTAGTTTCTTCTTAATTTTGGGGGAACGGCGGCTTACGACAGCGAAATCGATTGCCGCCCGACGATGCTACTGACTCACGTCAGGTAAGTCAATTGCGCAAGTGGTGAATCTTGCACCAACATGTAAAATACAGTGGGGCTACAGGAAAATACGTGCGGAAATACCGTTTTTACTGTAGATGAGATTACTCCACCAAGCGCCCCAGCGGTCCCAGATCCAAGTTGAGGTCGGCGGGGGTGAGATTGAAATGGGTTGCAAGTTCCGCAATTTTGCTCTCCAGTTTCATTAAGGCTTCGCCCATCTGCTCCACCTGTTCCTCGGTTAGGGAGCCACCTTCCATGCGCCGGATAGCCTGTCGCTCCAGCAACTGGCGCAATAGTTCAATCAGACTGAGGACCAACTTGGCCAAACTCTTCTCAATTGTCTCGGGCGAACAGTCAATACGTCCCGATAGTCCGGCAGCGGCGTCAGAAAGACGCAAAGCCTCCGATACTTCTGCAATGTCAGGGTGGGCTG
>MNDG01000152.1:0-6228 GCA_001914815.1 Acidobacteriales bacterium 13_2_20CM_55_8 | reverse complement strand
GGTGCCGCCACTCCTTGGCCAGGGGTTCGGCCGCTTCTCGAAAGCGAGCCACGATGCCGTCAATATATTGATGCTGCGCTTGGCGGCCTCGGAGGTACTCCGTACCCGATTTTGGCGACGTGGCTTGCGGCGGTGTTGAGGTCTGCAATTTGAGTCGAATTTCCATCTGAACGCAGTTCCGTAACCGGTGGAGCGCTTCACTGTACTCTGCCTGATGCTCTGTCAGGAATTGCGAAAGCGCCGTTCTATCCGTGAGAATCGTGGGAAAGCGAAACGGAATAATAGCAATTTGTTGCAGAAGTTCTTGCAGCACGCGGTTGAAATCGAGGGCAGCTTCCTGGATGGGCGCCTTCCCCACCAAGTCCTGAGGATCGAATTGTGAGGCGAAGCATTGCAAGTCTTGGATCCGGATGGTTTCGATGGCTGTTCCCCGTACTCCGGTGTGTGGCGCCGTTATCTCAGGCTGCGTTTCGGTGATGCAGTAAGCCAGGACAGCCATTACCGGGGTGACCTTTTCGATGGAGCCAGCGAGGGGCTAGCGTTCGGGATCTGACTTCGCATGTGCCGCAATGCGGTTTCGACTGAGGTGAGAACAACGTCCAGGCCCAGGAAGACCAAGTCCACACCGGCGAGTGAGATCACGAGGCTGCCTCGAATCACTACTCCGGCATTCAGCACATGATCGAGGATATCCAGCAAAGTCATCTCTTGATCGAGATCAGCGCTGGCGATCACCAAATCTTCAGAGGGCTGTGGCATAAGATCATTTGGGAAGTGGATGAGTTCCGTTGTGGGTCAGGATTTAGACTCGCTTTCTCGCGACACAAAAGAATATGGGGGCCAAGGCCCCGTGATTTCAATTTTTCGTTTGTCCTTCCAATCGCGGGAAAAACGACGCAGCAGGTTCTGCAACTTAGTTCGGTCCGCCCGTTTCACCAAGACGCTGACCTGATATTGCAAGTCGCGACGGCCTCCACTAATCTTGCCGCCCTCCGCGGTGGCTACTCCAAGCCGATCGAGTTCGTAGGCGAAACGTTTCACGTCCTCGTCCGCTTTTGGAGGATTGCGAGTCTGGAGCAGGTTAGACTTCGCTTTTAAATACTCTTTTCCGGTGCGCACCTTGGGCGGAAGGTTGACGCGTGCAGGCAAGACGAAAACCTTTACTCCCCATTCTTCACTGCCCTGGATGCGACTGAAATCGGTTTCCAGCGCGGCTTTTCTTTTGCTGATGTCGTCCTGGAGCGAAGAGTCGCTTAAGAACACCGTCCCTAAGCGTGCGGGCAACATGTCTTGCTTGTCTGCGATGGCGGCAACGGCGCGCTGGTGACGGACGCTTACCGCAGCCAACCAATCCAAGTCTTCCAGCTTGCGCGAAAGATTTTCGCCAAAGTCTTCGGCGGGAACACGGCTTATCCAACATATCAGACCGGCACAATTGAGCGCTTCAATTTTGGACTCGCCGTCAACGCCGGGCACTTGCGGTGAATCGTTTGCGGGTGCCCTGGTGACACCATAGAGATAAATGACGGAATCCGGCTGGCGCCCGGTCATCGTGCGCGCCATAGTTCTCCCGTAAATGAGCTCAGCGCTCGTTTGCCCGCGACCTCTGTGGGAAAGTTGCGCACTGCGTATATCGTCTTGTTACGGTAGCGACGGCTTAGTTTCGCCATGGTTGCAATTTGCCATTGACGGGAGCGCCGGCAGCACTGGCATTTCCCCGTGTCAGCAGCGAACAGGACGCGATTGATGAACATGGAATTCGACGACAGATCTAACTCCCCGAGGTCATGCATTAGCCGCTCCGTTTCACGGTCGGGCAGGCGCTCCGGAAGCATCACGGTATGGATGCAGGAGCGTTCGGGGTCTTTCAGAAGGTCCAGGAGTTCGCGAACACGCTGACCGAGCTCCGCCACCTTCACCCCGGCATCGCGAGCGAAATCCAGTGTACGGTGCGCCGCAAGGGTTTTCAACAATAGCCTTGTCCAGGCCAGAATACGCTGTGGAGTGCGTAGCAGATCGAGGGCATGGCCCGTGGGCGCCATATCAATCACAACGCGTTTTGAAGAATCCCCGAGCAGATCCAATATGTGCACAATGGCGAGAACTTCATCTACACCCGGGGGGACGATCTCCAGCAACTCCGAAAACAGACGCCTTTCAAACGAGAGATCGACGTGTATTCCGGAAACATTTCCGGTCGTGGCCTGATCAATGGTTTGTTTTACCTCCGCGACCCACTCCCTGAAGAGACGAACTGAATCCATTTCGGACGCCAGAAACTTACTGTCACCCAGCACCGGTCGGGCTTCATCTGTGATGTCAGTCTGAAAAATGTCGTCGAGGGAAGGCGCGGGATCGACGGAGCATATCTCGACCGGCACTTTGGATTTCGCCCGGGTGTTGAAGGATAAGGCAGCGGAAATGGTCGTCTTCCCTACCCCGCCCTTGCCCACGACCAACGTCAGCGGAGTTTTCAGGACCGGCCACTTGGAGGCCAGCAGGCGAGTCTCTGGAGCTTTCGGAGTACGAGGCTTCCACTTCATCGGCTTGCCGTCAAAAACGTGAGCGGCGAACGTGCCCAGTCCGGTTACGCCAACCACGGGAGCGCCGAAATCCTCGCCGACGTAAAGATCTGTGCCCGAGAATTCACGTTTGAGCAGGACACGTGCCGCGCGTGTTGCAGTGGCTCTTTTGCCGCAGACCGGACAATTGGCAAAGCTCAGAACTGCGCGATTCAGAACCACACTGCTGAACTGCAGCGGTGTTGATTGCTGAATGAGCACATCCCGACATCGTAGGGATTCATTCAGAGAAAACTTTTCAGAGGTCGTCACCAGGAACATTTCAGCGTCGCGCAGTGCGTCGCGAACACTGCTTACCATCCGCGACCATTGTGCGAGTATGGGGAAGGTGACCGGTCTAGCGCTGCCTCCAAAATGCTGCGCCAGAATTTGATCGCGACTCGCTGCCAAATCCAGAAAGTTCAGAAAACGTCGAAAATGTTCCGGCAATTCGAAAAGGCGCAGAGTATGGCCAAAAGGCGCTGTATCCACAACTATCTGCAGGTAGTGCCCTGAGGATAGAGCGTCGTCGAGAGCAAGCAGGGCCGACATTTCGGCCATGCCGGGGACAGCCGTGTCTATCAGCGGCTCAATATCTTCCCGCGAGAAGATCGAACCACTTTCCAGGATGGCAAGCAGATTTTCTTTATGGCGATTCAGAAAGCTGCGAAAGCGTTTCTCGGCGTTGACTTGCCATGCCGTGAGCTTTCCGCGACGCAACCGCACCTTGACCGGATTCTCTCCCAGCGACTGATCGAGAACATCGGCAAGAGAGTGAGCGGGATCGGTCGAGAGGAGCAGCACCGGCTGGCTGCGATTCTCCATGGCGCAGCGGACCGCATACGCCGCGGAAACGGTTGTCTTGCCAACCCCACCTTTCCCCATGAAGAAGCAGAGTCGGGTCACGAGGTCATTCTAACGTTAGAAAGCAGCGCTTCGCACTTGGCACTTAGCATTTAGTTGTTCAGGGATTGGGTGAGTTCGAGGAAAGACTGTGTTTCTCTAATTCAATTTTGTGTTCTAAACGTCGAGACGATGGATCAGGAAGTGCTGTCTCCCATCTCGATTTCCACTTCGCGGTGCCAGTCTGATTCGGCGTGCTCCTGAATCAAACGCACACACCGGTTCCAGCGAAGGATGGCGTCGTCATTCCCCGTGGGACGAATCTTTTCTGCTTCTTGGTAGCAGCGCATGGCTTCGTCCAGGAGCACTAGTAAAGTGTGAGGCGGGCGTCCGATGCGGAGCTGGGCCTTAGCACGGCGCTCATAAAGAATACCCAGATAATAAAGTCGTTCGTAGCGGTCGGTGAGCTGCCGGAAGGCGTTTTCGGCTTCTGAATAGCGATCGGCAGGATTGCCGGTGAATTGATCGGTAATTGCCAGACCTAACAGGCGCAGGGCCAGCTGATGTCCGGGTTGCACTACTAGCACGTCCTGACAAATTGATTCGGCCTCTTCCGGTTCGTTCAGGAAACGATATAGCTCGGCTTTGGAGAGGGCAGCATCCACGCCTTCGGGTGAGATCGATTTCAGTTTCAATTCCATAGTCCCTCCTCCACTCATTTTTGAGCACACTCATTCTGGAGCAGGCTTTCCTGCGTTCCTGATTTTTCGGACCAACCGAAGCAACGGATCGTAGAACTCATCCACCACACGTTCTTTCAGAGGAATGATTGCGTTATCGGTGATGCGAATTGCCTCAGGACAAACCTCAGTGCAGCACTTCGTAATATTGCACAGGCCCAGCCCGAGTTCGTTCTTTAGCAGGCTGGTGCGGGAGACGCCGTCGAGCGGATGCATCTCCAGTGCGGCCACTCGCACGAAGAAACGGGGACCGCCGAATTCTTCTTTTTTCTCGTGGTCGCGGAGCACATGGCAGACGTTCTGGCACAGGAAGCATTCAATACACTTTCGGAATTCTTGTACACGATCGATATCCGGTTGATACATCTTCCATTCCACGTTTTTCCGAGGCTGGAAGGGTGGAATTTTCTTATTCACTTTGTAATTCCAGGAAACGTCCGTCACCAGGTCCTTGATCACGGGGAAAGCTTTCATGGGGAAGATGGTGATGGGCTTGTCTTGAGGAAGCGTATCCATGCGAGTTTTGCAGGTGAGGCGAGGGCGGCCATTCACCTCGGCAGAGCAGGAGCCGCACTTCCCTGCCTTGCAGTTCCAGCGCACCGCGAGATCGGCAGCTTGATGCTTCTGAACGTAATGCAGAGCATCGAGCACGACCATGCCAGTGGCCACGGGCACTCGGTATTCTACCGGCTCTCCTCCCTCATGCGTGCCGCGGAAGACTCGCAGGATCGCCTCAGCCATGGTTAAGCTCCAGTTCCTTTTTCTTCGACAAGTAACGCTTGTAAGTCTTGGGGAATATTTCCAATCGGCACTTGACGCAGGTTCATACGGTCAGCTCGCCGCGAGATCAGATTATTCTGCTTTCCCCAGGCGGGGTCGAGATTCGGGTAATCGATGCGGCTGTGCGCGCCTCGACTTTCGCGGCGGGCTATGGCGCTGCGAGTCACGGCTTCGGAGACGGTCAGCATGGACTTGAGATCGCGGCATAGATGCCATCCCGGATTGAACATCCGCGAGCCGCTGATGGATAATCGCTCACTTCGATGTTTCAGGTGCTCGATTTTTGTGAGCGCGGACTGGAGGTCTTCCTCGGTGCGGAATATGCCGACCAAGGCTTGCATAACCTCTTGAAGATCGCTGTGCAGGGTGTAGGGATTTTCTCCGTCTTTGCGCTCAAAAGGTATCAGCAGCTCACGTTCGGCGTCTTCGATCTCCCCGGTATCGAGGGCTGGTGTGCTGGTAGTCTTTGCATGTTGAGCTGCTGCCAGCCCGGCACGACGGCCGAAGACCAGAAGGTCTGACAGAGAGTTTCCGCCCAGTCGATTGGCGCCGTGCAGTCCCGCCGCAGCTTCTCCTGCGGCAAACAATCCCGCCAGGGAAGATTGTGCGGTGTCGGCTTCGACCTTGACGCCGCCCATCACGTAGTGACACGTGGGTCCGACTTCCATCGGATGCTTGGTGATGTCAACGTCAGCGAGTTCTAGAAACTGATGGTACATGCTGGGTAGCTTTCGCTTTACGTATTCGGCAGGCTTGTGAGAGATATCGAGAAAGGCGCCTCCGTGCTCGGTCCCGCGGCCCTCGCGTACCTCGGTGTAGATGGCGCGCGCGACTACGTCGCGGGTGGAAAGCTCCATGCGCTTAGGATCGTATTTCTCCATAAAGCGCTCGCCTAAGCGATTACGGAGGATTCCTCCTTCACCACGCACAGCCTCCGTGACCAAGATTCCTTGCACGCCGGGCGGCCACACCATGCCGGTAGGATGGAACTGGACGAATTCCATGTCCATCAGGTCTGCGCTCGCGTCATAGGCGAGAGCCATCCCGTCGCCGGTGTATTCCCATGAATTCGAAGTGATGGGCCAGGCCTTACCGATGCCTCCGGTGGCCACCACTATGGATTTCGCCTTGAACACTACGAAACGCCCATTCTCACGCCAGTAGCCGAAGGCTCCGGCGACGCGATCCCCATCTTTCAGCAGCCGGGTCACCGTGCACTCCATGTAGACATCGAATCGCATTTGCACACCGCGATCCTGCAAGGTGCGGATCATTTCCAGGCCGGTGCGATCACCGACGTGACA
>MNDG01000156.1:52818-53066 GCA_001914815.1 Acidobacteriales bacterium 13_2_20CM_55_8 | reverse complement strand
AGCGAAGCGCCAAGCAGGAGTCCCAACAAAAGATAGGGCGCTCGCGCCAGCCATACCAAAGAATGATTCGAATGCAAACGCGTCTCTTCCGGCCATACCAGCAGAGGCGCCGACGCTATGAGGTACCACAGTTGTGAGTGGTTGGGGTCGAAGACCCCGGTTCCTATCGCCTCGCGGGCGCTATCGTTTTCTTGCGAGGGAGGAGATCTGTGGAGGTTACGTTCTTCATTCCACCGCTGGAGTCCCTC
>MNDG01000156.1:52109-52734 GCA_001914815.1 Acidobacteriales bacterium 13_2_20CM_55_8 | reverse complement strand
AGTGTTTTACCATGTCCCAGGTCGATTCTGGAAAGTTCCGCGATGGACGAACCAAAAGAGAGCCTAACCCCACAAGCGAGCGATACCTCGCAACCGCAGCAAGCGGAGAATATCGCTCCATCTCTAACTCCTCGGGAGTTATCGCTGTCGCAACGAGTACACACGCTGTTTGTGGGGGCTGAGGGCCTGCGCCTGGTATGGCGATTCGTTCTGTATCTTGCGATGGCGGTTGGAATTGCCTTCTTGCTCGGCGCACTCTTCCATATCTTGCACCTGACTACGAATCGGCTCTGGATGATGATGCTAACCGAAATTCAGCTCCTCATAGCAGCGGTAGTTCCTGCATTGATCATGGCCCGAGTCGAGAATCGTCCTTTTGGCGCGTATGGCCTGCCGCCGCGGATGGCATTCGGTAAATTATTTTGGCTGGGAGCTGTCTGGGGACTGGTTGCGCTCACCATACTGATGCTCGTCCTGCGGGGTATAGGGGCGTTTTACTTCGGAGGCCTCGCATTGCATGGAGCGCGCGTCCTGAAATTTGCGGCGTTTTGGGGTCTGTTCTTTCTCTGGGTCGGTGTATTCGAAGAATTCCTCATGCGCGGCTATACTATGTTCACTCTCATGC
>MNDG01000156.1:33722-52029 GCA_001914815.1 Acidobacteriales bacterium 13_2_20CM_55_8 | reverse complement strand
CTGACCCTTCGCCGAACCGGCAATCTATGGTTCGCAGTCGGCTTCCACGCTTCGTGGGATTGGGGTGAGACTTATCTGTATTCCGTTCCCAACAGCGGCACCGTTGCCACTGGACACCTCCTGCGTTCATCTTTTCATGGCTCGTCCTGGCTGAGTGGCGGCTCGGTAGGGCCGGAGGGCAGCGTGTTTGTCTTTCTGATTATTGCCGGGCTGTGGGTGGTCTTCGACCGCTTGCATCCCGAGGTGAAGTACCCGGGCTGAAGTTAATCGTTGGCGCAGTCCTGATACTCGCTTATTTTTCGCGCACCAAATGTCGCCGAATCCATTCGGCCAGTGCTTTCTCTCCGATCTGGTTCTCGGCTAACCGCCTTATGATTTGCACGGATTCGATCTGATCCACTTCTAATCGAAAACCGTTCAAGCTCAGAAACAGCCCAATGGCGAGAAATCCAACTCGCTTGTTGCCGTCGTTGAAGGGATGATTGCGGATGAGACCCCACCCGTAGGCGGCCGCCAAAGCAGCAATATCAGCGTCCTTTCGGTAGTTGCGAAGATGTCGGGCTCGCGCCAATGACGATTCGAGCGCGGCTTCGTCTCTCAAGCCCCAAAGTCCACCATGCTCAGCGAGACTTTCAGCGTGCAGCAGGATCAGCCCACGTGCGTCAACCCAATGCGGATCTTTCATTTGGCTAACGCGCGGAAAACGCTCCGGTATTTGGCCATAAAAGCGCGGCCCAGTCCGAGTTGCTTCTCCACCTCGGGATCGTACGGAGTGAGCAAATAACCCGCAGGTGTCTCAACCGCGAACAGAGTATCGTCCTTCTTTACCTTCAGCCGAATCAGCATTTCTTTCGGCAGCAGGACCCCAGTGGATGTTCCAACGGCCCGAAGCTTCAACTTCATATCCCCTCCATAGCCATAATCATTATAACATTAAGGCATCTTGTTTTTCCTACCACGAATAGTGCACCGTGTACGAAATCACCTCCTCACCATTGGGCGCAATGGTCACCGGAAATTCGGCAGTCTGGGCATCTGTCCTGCGCGATTCATGCGACTGCTCGATCAGCTTCCAATTCGTCCAGCGGTACAAATGCTCGACGACGCGTACATTCACCGCTTCTTTCTTGTGATTGCGCACCCGAACTTCGAACGACTCTTCCATCCAGTTGCGATTTGAATCCACCCGGATATTGGTGCGCTTGCGTTCTCCGGTCACGTCGAACGCATTCCCCGTATAGACCCGGATAGTTTCATCTTTCGGGGTATGGTCAATCATGTTTTCGCCCGTGAACTCGAGGTGCCCATCGGTATCGCGGCGATAAAAGCGCAACTTGCCCTTGGGCAGCGGAATTCCCAGATGATTCAACTCCGCATTCTTGAACTCCTCCATCACCCACACCTTGGGATTGGATAACGTGCCATAGTTCTGGTCCTGCCGGATCTGCTCCAGGTTGTAATAGCCATACTGGTCCACTTGCGCACCGTCGTAGACGTAGAGCCGCAGCGCGTGGATGCCCGTGGCGCGCACAAACTCCACCTGCTTGGTCTCTTGGTCACGCAGCGTAGTGGGTCGCTCCAGGGTATACAGATGAAACTCATCAAACGATTTTTCGCGCACTACCGGCCGCATCCCGTCTGCGACCTCCGCCTTGGCCGCCGCACTGTACGCCCGATTGGCCACTGTGCCACCTTGAATTTTGTTCACATCGCCGGCCAGCAGCTTGATGCTCGCGTTCTCAAATGTCTTGCCGCTCTGGTTGCGCATTGTCACCCAGCCAACCATCTCCAGCAGATCAAACTTGCCGTTCGATCTGTCGGAAACCACCAGGTTGTAATCTGCCTGCCAGTTCATCCCTCCGCTGACATAAGAGATTTCCGCGTCGAACTTGCCTGGCTCGTTGGTTTCGAGCATCCAGCTTAAGGTTGGTTTGAGGATCGAATCGCCGGTCAGCGCCGGAAACAGAGGCTGTCCAGGCAAACCGAAGCGCAACACACCGTCGATCTCGATGATCGGCTGACCCATGCCTGGCTGCGAATAACCCTGCGCGTAGTAAGTGCTGGGAATGTATCCGCTGCGCACGATCTTTCCCTTGACGATTTCTTGTTTATCCGCCCGCTGTACCAGAAAATCGATCGTCTTCCCCTCGTAGAAGGAAAGCAAGAGCTCCTGCGAAATAGGGTCGTTGCGGTAATTCTGCTCCAGTATCTGAAGCGCGCGGCCGGCGGGATCGCGCAAGATTACGGAGTCCGGCTCCAAATGCGCGGAGATTCCCGAGTACACCACCTGGTTCGCACCGATCTTCAATTCCATGGGCAACCGTTCCCGTGCCACAAAAAAATTCTGGTTGTAAATCGTCAAAGCCGGCTGATCGACCTCATTGGCAGCCGCGTCTTGAGTCAGCCCCAGTCCATACATACAAATCATCGCTAGCACTAGCTTCTTCATTTGTGATTTCCCCTTATTCGCCCTGGACCGGCAGAACGCGATCGCCGGTTCTATTCAGAGAACGACTTGTTTGGGGAAAGTTGCGCGAAAGGTTAAGCAGAGCTTGCCAAGGGAGAGACACGGAGGTAACTACGCGTAACCACGCGAGTCGTGACCATCCTTTGACAAAATCGCGGACCACCGCGGCCAAGAGCCACGCATCTACTCGCCAGCAAAACCATATGCGCAGGATGCCGCTCATAATGCCGGCGCTCGTCCTCGGATGCTTAGTCGCCGGCTGCCATAGTCACGCTCAGCAGGATCGGCCCGCCAAAACCAATGCGGTCCGGACCGAAATGAGGAATGTGATGTATCACTTCACTGACAACGTCACAGTCCACATCCTTGAACTTCACGGCGCGCTAGTTCCTGTCACGCAAGAAGGCCTTCCTATCTTCGATGATTCGCGTTCATTCAATCTTGCGATCACCTTCGCCGAAATCACTATGAGTACGGACTCACTTGCCAATGTGCTCAATCAATACGTATTCGCGGCTCCCGACGCTCCTCTCAAGGACCTTGCCGTCACGGCGGAAGGAATCGCTCTCAAGGTAAAAGGGAAGTTGCACTCAAAGGGCGATATTTCATTCGAAACGGTGGGTACGATTGCGGCCACGCCAGAAGGGCAGATTCGGATTCATGCAGAAAAAGTGAGAGCTGCGCATTTACCTGTCAAAGGCGTGATGGATCTGCTCGGACTTAAAATCGCCGATCTCATCAATACAAAAAAAGTTCGCGGAGTTCGCAGCCAGGAAAACGACTTAATCCTCGATCCCCAACAAATCCTCCCGCCACCCCATATTGAAGGACGCATTACGGCAGTTCGCATTCAAGGCAATCAGATCGTCCAAGTTTACGGAAACAAGCCCAAGTCAGACCCCACTCCCGCATTTAGTGGAAACTACATGGCGTATCGCGGAGCTCAATTACGCTTCGGCAAGCTCACTATGTCCGATACCGACATGATTCTGATCGATATGGACCCCAAGGACCCATTCGATTTCTATCTTGATCACTACCGCGATCAACTGGTGGCGGGGTATACGAAAATGACACCAGAGTTCGGATTACGAGTGTTCATGCGGGATTTCCATAAGCTGCATAGGGCGCCATCGACAAGACGCTGAACCATAAGCCTTAGCTACGACCTCTTTCTTTCTAAAACCAAACATTACCTGCGCTGCCCAGTGCAGAACGCTGCAGCCAATACCTGCGCCCAGCGCTAGCTTTGAATTGACGGGTTCGCACTGGTCACTGACCACTGACCACTAGTCACTGTTCTTTCAATCCGCCGGATCAAATCTTCCTGTTCGGCTGTACTCTCCGCCCCAATCGTGAACGCGTCCAACACATCCAGTGACAACGCATACTTCAACGCTTCATCCTGACGGGTTCGCATGTCTCCCTGTCCCAAAATTTTCATCCCGATCACTCCCTTGCCGGCCGCCCGCATTTCGCGCAGTACACTCACAACTGTAGCCGGATCAGCGTCCATGTGCGATCCAATCGGATTTATGCGCGCCAGATCCACTTCCACCCACGGCGACTTGGCAGCCGCACGCAGCGCTTCGATCGAGTGGCATGAGCATCCATGAGCCCGGATGATCCCCGTCTCCTTCGCCTCCGAGAACACGTCCATCACTCCGCGATATCGTTCCGTCCAATCTCCTTCAGTGAGGCAATGCATTAGGCAGATATCCAAATAATCCGTTCCCAATTCCTTGCGGAAGCGATCGAGATCGGCGCGAGCCGTCGCCGGATCACGCGCCCATGTCTTGGTCAGCACCGTAACTTGGTCGCGCTGTACATGCTTCAACGCTTCCGCCACATGCGGATGACTCCCATAAGAATCCGCCGCATCAAAGAATCGCAACCCATGGTCATATCCATTGAGCAACAATTGCGAAAGTCCCTTGAGCCCCAACGCCGTTTGATTCGAATGATGACCTGATCCTACAGTTCCGGTACCCATGGCTAGGCGGCTGGTCTTGATACCGGTTTTTCCGAGCACGGCCGTATCGGCGGCGCTGAATTTGCGAGGCAAACTGGCCAGAGCCCTCGCATTTCCATTCGTAGCCAGCCACGCCGCGCCCACGCCATAAGCTGTGCCAATGATGAATTCTCGGCGCTTCATAAATTCCCTCACGCGGACAAATGGGGATTCTATGCATTGGACGCATTTACAACCTTGCGGGTTATCACCTTAACCGTGATTTATCGAACCTTCTGGACCTCATCCAGCGCCACCAGAACTTCCTGACTATGCTTGTTCGGATCGACGCCGGTGTACACGCGTGCGATTTTCCCCGCCGGATCAATGATGAAAGTATTACGCTTCGCAATCTGCGTGATCCCCAGATTCATCAGCGACCCATACTCATCCGAAACCTTATGATCGCTATCCGCCAGCAGCTTGAAGTTCAGCGCTTCCTTGGCACAAAACTTCTTGTGTGAGTCAACATTGTCCACGCTGACGCCCAGCACAACCGCGTTCTTCTTCGCGTATTGCTCCTGATCGCGCTGAAAGTTATGAGCCTCGATCGTACAGCCGCTGGTGAAATCCTTGGGATAGAAGTAAAGCACGACCCATTTTCCGGAATAGTCTTTCAAACTCACCTGCTGACCATCCTGAGATGGCAAAGTGAACTCCGGCGCCACCGTCCCAACCTGCGGAGGAGATCCTGCAAAAGCAAATCGCGCAGCCAATCCCCCAACGATCACCAACACAACCAAAATAATCACCACACGCATGCGATCCTCCACGAACCTCAACGCTTCCTATCTCTGAGAACGAGTATCCGGGAACTGAGAACTGTCACGCACCCCCCGGCCCACCGACGTCTGCCGTCCCTAAGGCGTTTTTCGAATCGCCTTAGCCCGCTCAACCACCCACGCTGGAAACTCAGGCCCTCCCCGCGGAGGCTTGCCTCGCGTAATCGCCCAATGATCCAGCCACCCGGTTCCATCCTCGCCGACGTACATATCCGGCAGGCTGTAAATCAGATCATTCAGCGCCTCTTCCAGCGTGATGAACCGATATCCCCGCTTTCGTATCACCTCAACCAGCTCGCTGAAATGGTCGCCTTCCAGTTCATTAGCGTGCAACAGCAAAATCTGTTTCGGCTCGTACCCCACCAGTTCCTTCGACAACTGCTCCGAATACGCGAACACCTCGTCGGTATATGAAAGATAGCTCTTGACCAGTTGCTGCTGGAGCGCCGCATCTCCGCGTCTCTTGGCGTCTTCGTAAACTCCGCCATACATCCAATCCCACGCGTCCACCGTCACCGGAGCGATCCGGTACCCTCGAGCCACGAGAAAAGCCTCCGCCTTTCGCCGGGTTTCAAGATCTCTCCCCGTATCTAAATATGGATGCCGAAAATATCTCAACTGCATATTGTGCTGGCTCAGCAAAATCCGTGTCACCGACTCGCCTTGTATGACATCGTCTTCCCACGTCTTCAACCCAACCTTATTCAGCGAGAAGTGACTATAAGTATGGTTGCCAAGTTCGAGCCCTGACTCCACCCACATCGCCAGCGCTTTGATTCGTGCGTCCACCTCTCCAATTTTGTAAAGCTTCTTCTCATTGACGAATCCCACCGCCGGCACTTTCTGCTCGCGCAGCGCCGCCATCAACTTTGACGTCATCTCCGTAATCGTCGCCGCCGACATCCCACCCGCACTACCCGCCGGCAAATCATCAATCGTAATTGCCACCTGCCGATTTGGCTGCGCCGCATTCTGCGCCATCCCGCTGGATATAAAAAAGACGCCGCACGCCAACCCGCACCACGCCCAGATTACCCATCGCACCCCGCTCGGCAACTTCATGGAAGCATCCCTCCCGCAAGAGCCATAACCTTCGACTGAACCCGGTATTAAATCATGAAAGCAAGAGCTCGTGTGGCGCGGGCGCCTCGCGTGTATGGGAAGGACCATTCAGATTCAGTGAGAGGTGAACCCTGAGGCTACCCGCGCTCCTCGAAAATTCGTGTCGGGCGAGATTCACTGCCGGTACAGCCTAAGCCCCAACACTCGCCCGTACCGTTCAAAGTCGCGGTCAGTGGTAAAAATCTGCCAGTCGCGCCGCCTCGCCACCGCGCAAATCAGGAAATCAATCGCCGATCCCGCGATTCCTCGGCTGCGGCATCGGTTATGCATCTGTGCCGCTTCTTCATAGTCGAGAACTTCGATCCCAGGTTCTTCGAAAGCCCTCAAATAATCACGCAGCTTGTGAAAATGCTCCTCTTCGCGGATTCCCGAGAGCAGTTCTTGCCGGATCGCGCCCATAATCTGCGCTCTCCCTTCCCGGACCAACTCTGCCAGCGCTCTGGTCAGAGCTTGCTCGCGGGCGTTCAAGTCAGCCTGCCTGCGCCGGAGCGCCAACGACCACACCGGAGTATCTACCATAACGGTCATGAACGTCGCTTGCGCCGTTCCGCTTTGTAGTCGTAATCCGAGATACGCAGTTGCTTGCGACGCCGAACGTACTCCTCGAGGGCCGCCGTAACCGCCTCCTTTTTAGTTTTGTGCTTCCCGGAGCGCTGCGCCTCCTCGATTAGCTTGTCATCCAAAGCCAAATTGGTCGCCATGTGTAAAGTTTTACACATAATATCGTGTAAGTAAACAGATAGATTTTGGGTAGCCTACGACGTCGCTCCTGCCGGGGTGCCCCTCGATAAGAGCGAAGGCTCTGTCAAGGACATAGTTCTCCTGGGCGGTGCGGAAGCACAGCTTGCTTTGCCACAGAGGTTGAGGACCAAGACTCCGGAATCTCACGCTGAATCATCTCTCGGTAGAACTCGTTCCACCAACGACCAGCTCGCTCGGAAAGGTCACATTCGGTCGTGTGCTCGCGAGCGATACTCCAGTCACCCTGGCGATCGTAAGTTGATCTGAAGCGGTGGCCTCCATGCCCGCGCAGTTCACCGCATCTGCTGGGAGCACCACCGGCACTTTCACTCTGAACACTGCTCCGGTGGGTGGGCAGACGAGTGTGAAAGTCTCAGCTACCGCAAATGGAAGCAACAAAGTCGGAACGCTTACTGTAAACTGAGCAGACAACAGCTCCGGTCCCACGTAGGGTTCACAGAGTCGCTGTCCATCCGCATCAGCGAATGAGTCATCGTGCTCCTTGGGTGATGGTCTGCTGATTTCATCTGAGTCAATACCGCTATCCCACTGTCGCCGGCACTGGCTCTTCTACGCTGGCTTCACGCAAGAAGCGAGCTGCTTCCTCGGGGGGAGTCGGATTAATGTAGAAACCGGTGCCCCACTCAAATCCTGCGGTCTTGGTTAACTTGGGCATGAATTCGATGTGCCAGTGATAATGATCGTTGGTTGGATCCTGGACTGGCGAAGTGTGGATGACCAAGTTATAGGGTGGATTGTCGAGCACGCGGTCGGCCTTGGTGAGCAAAGCCTTCAAGGCCTTAGCCAGGTTTTCAAACATGTGTGAGGACGAATTTTCGAAGGCTGATTCATGACGCCGCGGCAGGATCCAGGTCTCGAAGGGGAATCGCGGAGCGTAGGGCGCAATGGTTAGAAAGTCCTCATTTTCGGACACCACTCGTGTACCGGTTTCCGTCTCCTGGCGAATGATGTCGCAGAAAACGCAACGCTCTTTGTAGATATAGTACTGCTTGGCCCCTTCCAATTCTTCCACCACGTAGATGGGAAGAATGGGTAACGCAATGAGCTGCGAGTGCGCATGCTCGAGCGACGCGCCAGCCGCTTCTCCGTGATTCTTGAAAATCAGGATGTACTTGAAGCGTCGATCTTTCTTTAGATCGAGAATACGATCGCGGAAGGTCCAGAGCACGTCCTCAATGCGCTTGGGAGGCAACGTAGCCAGGCTAGCATTGTGGTCTGGGGTCTCAATGATGACCTCGTGGGCGCCGATGCCGTTCATCTTGTCGAACATGCCTTCGGCTTGACGGCTCAAATTCCCTTCGATGCCAAGAGCGGGGAATTTATTGGGAACTACGCGCACCGTCCAGCCAGGGGTATCGCGTTGCGGCGGGGGTCCGCCATTCGGATTAGGGCGATAAGCCTGAATTTCAGGCGGAGTCTTGTTTTCGTTTCCGTAGCAGAAAGGGCAAAAGCCGCCCTTCAATTTGACTCCCTCGCGCACGAAGTCGGTCGGGCGCTTGGCGCGGTCGGTTGAAATGATTACCCACCGGCCTACAATCGGATCTTTTCTAAGTTCGGGCAAGCACCGATCCTTTCAAACAAGTGTGATTGCTAAATCGTTATTTTACGACAGATGGAACGCATTCTGGAATAACTCGAACTGTGGCTGGCTGGGATGACGATCATAGTACACGGTTAGCACATCGAAGCGCCACTGGCACGAAGGTGGTAGGCGGCGAAGATATTCTCGAGCGACGTAGGCGAGTTCTATAAAGCACAGTATCCCTTTATGCCAGCCGATGATGTCGATCTCTCCATGTTGGCGGGGCGAACGATAATTGCGAGCCACCATCACATACCCAAGCTTCCGCAAATAAAAATAGGCGTCTTCTTCGCCCCGTCTGCCGGTGCGTTGGTGCTCGGGAGAGGAGTTGGGGGCAAGAACTCTCTGCGCAAGCGCATCGAGAACTCGGATGACGGCGTGAGTGAGGAACCCTGAAGACATGAGTGCTCAGCCCCCTATTCAAGGAGGGAGTTGTGATCTAGATTGTCACGGGGTGGAAGGCGCTGTCTGTGACGGACAGCACATCAAGAGTTGTGCGGACTAGTGCTGCGGCTCGCGATCACGTAGCCAATCCAAGAACATCTGTTCTATAGGCTTGTCATAGGTCATCAGGACGTGACGGACAGTGTGTCCGCTGACGAAGTGGCAGACTTCTTCGGCCAGGTTTTTAGCGTGGTCGCCGGCTCGTTCCAGCGATTGAGTCATCAAAATGACTTCCAGGCTGGCATGGCGCGTTACATTTTCCGGGTTCTCAATGTGGCGGAGGAAAATCAAGTTGCGTAAGCGGTCGACTTCGGCGTCGGCTCGCAAAACGTCAACAGCTTTCTTGAGGTCCCGGGTTGAGAAAGCGGTCCCAGCATCGGTAAGCATTTTCTCCAGCACCGTGGCCATGCGGGTGAGATCACGAGTGTCCTGCGGATCGAGACGGCCGCCCGCGGCCTGCGCGCTGCTGGCAAAGCTGAGCAGCAGGTCTCCGATACGTTCCAGGCTGATCATGAACTTCATGCAGGCCAGCAACTCGCGAGCTTCCGACTCGGCAACATGGGCGATCATCACGGTGACGCCAGCATCAATTTCCCTGTCGAGGCTATCCAGTTCTTTTTCACGCTCCCGTAGAGTATTGAGCAACGGTGAAGAAGCGGTTGCAATTCCCTCAGCGGCGCTTGCAGCGGCGCGCTGGGCTACGTGGAAGGCTTCAACCGTGCGGTTGATAAGATGAGAGTAGGAACGCTCTGGTGGCGCACTTTTCGCGACGGTACTCATACGGCGGTTCCTCCTCTGACTTACGCGCGGCGTTATCTCCTGGTCATTAAGCCGCCACTTCCTAGGCATCGTCATGGCGCAAGAATAGGTTGTTTTCGATGGCGTTTGGTTAAAAGCTCGTGAATTGTGGATTTCTGGAAAGATAGGGGCGCGGTCTAAGGACGAATCGGACGTTTTGAGGCGCTCTGGACGCCTTCTGAGGTCAGCTATTTGATCTGGATCACCAGGCTCCCTGCCTTGTCTAAGGAGAAATGCAGGCCCGGGGGGACCACTGTGGTCGCACTGTACTCGGTGATGACTGCTGGTCCGTAATACTTTTTGCCGGGCTGCAATACTTCACGAGCATGGACGGCAGTCTTGAGTTTTGCGCCATGGAACGCGACCGATGCAGTCTCAGCCCGCAGACGCTTCGTCGAGCGGATCGGTGATGGGTCAATCCGCAAGCGGCTTGAGGAGAGCTGCGACTGGGATGACTTTACTTTCCCCCTCAACCGAAGGGTCACCAATTCGACTATACGGTCGGGATAATTGTAACCATAGCGGCGCTGGTGTTCGCGGCGGAAGTCATCTACCACGCGGCGCGAATATGGGATGTTGAGTTCGTGTCCCTGTCCGCGATAGCGGATGTCCACGCTGGTCTGATATCGAATGGCGCCTTTCCAGCCTTCTTTGCGAAGGACCGTATCTGCACTACGGCGTAAGAGAGTGAACTCGCGCTCGAGTTTGCCAATTGGCAACTTTCCGGAGACAGACCACAGTACAGTGCGAGAATAATCCCTCACGACGTCACTGACCAAAATTCCAAGAGCAGAAAGCGCGCCTGGCAGTGGCGGCACGATCACGCGTGGAACGCTCAGCGATTTCGCCAACTCGCAAGCGTGCAAACCACCCGCGCCGCCGAAGGAGACGAGGGTAAATTCACGAGGGTCGAAGCCCCGCTCGATGGAAACCACCCGGATTGCTTTCTCCATCGTGGCGTTTACTACTCGAATCACGCCCGCGGCAAACTCCAGAACTGTGAGTGAGGAGGCATTTTTCTTCAGCCAGTTGGCGATGAGACGTTGTGTGCGCTCGATGTTGAGCGTGAACTCGCCTCCGAGAAATCGGTTTGGCTGGAGGCGTCCGAGAATCAGGTTAGCGTCGGTGACCGTTGGCTCGCTGCCCTGACCATAACAAATGGGACCTGGATCAGCGCCCGCAGACTCTGGCCCGACGCGCAGGGCGCCAGCAGCGTCGAAGCGGGCGATGGAGCCTCCCCCAGCACCGACAGTATGAATGTCAAGCATCGAAACGCCGACGGCCAAGCCGGCAACCTCGGACTGACTGCTGACGCGGGCCTGACGGTCTACGAGCGCGACGTCGGTAGACGTGCCACCCATGTCAAATGAAATGATTCGTTCGTACCCGCTGCGGCGGGCCATGGCGGCGGCGCCCACCACTCCCCCTGCAGGCCCGGAAAGAATGGTGCGCACCGGTTCGTGAGCTGCCGCGCTAAGGGTAGTGATCCCGCCGCTGGATTGCATTAAGAAAACTCTGGCACGGGCTCCAAGCCCCCGCGCGCGCCGGTCGAGGTTCTCGAGGTAGTGATGCATGATTGGCTGTAGATAAGCATTTACCACCACTGTGCTGGTGCGCTCGTATTCGCGGAACTCAGGGAGGATCTGGTGTGAGACAGAGATTGGGACGCCCATCGTTTTAAGCGCAGTTGTGACTGCAATTTCATTCTTCGAATTGGCAAAGGAGAAGAGTAGCGAGACCGCGACTGCTTCTACAGATTTTTTTCGAAGTAAATTGGCTAGCGAAGCGAGTTCTTCGGGCGTCGAGAATTCCAGGATTTCACCATCGCTGCTAGTGCGTTCATGTACCCCGAATCGCAGGTCTGTAGGCACCAGCGGCTGCACGCGATCGAAAAATAAATCGTAAAGCTTGGACCTGGCTTGGCGCCCGATCTCAATGACATCCTCGAATCCAGCAGTAGTGACCAACGCCACGCGGGCACCCTTACGCTGCAGCAATGTGTTCGTGCCCACCGTAGTGCCATGCAGCAGGGTAAGCGAGCTTGGCAGACCAACTTTTTTCAGAACTTCGACAATGGCCTGCGAAGCGTCGGCGGGGGTGGAAAAGATTTTCAACATCCGGACCCGCCCGCGGTCTACCCAAACGCAGTCAGTAAAGGTACCGCCGGTATCGATGGCGATGCGAAGATGCGAAGTTTGAGAGCGGCGGGGCATTGCGGTGGAGAAAGTCACTGTAGCACTTGCGGCAAAGGGGCTCGGTTTTCCACTCTGAGTTCTGCTGGCGCAAGCCGCGGGCGAGGGCGCCCGCGCCACACTGGGCCTATTATCCCTTGGTAGTGAATGCCAGCGTGAGCAGCGTCTTCTGTTCTACCTCATGAGCTTTTGGGGAGCCTGTCGCGGGGCTGGCGCTGGCCGAGCGCTTCACTGATAACACAGGACGCTTGCCAGCGATTCGCCGCAAACGGGGGAGCACAAAGGAGAGTGCGCCCATATTTGCTGGTTCTTCCTGGACGCAGACGATCTCTCGCGCCGCGGCATGACGCTCCAATTCCCTGGTTAGCTCGGCCTCAGGAAAAGGATAGAGTTGTTCTACGAAGACAATCGCGGTGGACGCATCTTTTTTCTTTTTGCGCTCCACTTTCAGCTCATGTCCGATTTTGCCGGTGCAGATAAGAATGCGCTTCGCGTCGCTCACCTCAGTATCAGGAAGGACGGCCATGAACTTTTTATCGGTCAAATCATTGATCGAAGACGACGCTTCCGGGTGGCGAAGCATGCTCTTTGGGGTAAAGATCACGAGAGGCTTGCGCCAGGATCGCAGCGCTTGCCGGCGAAGTAAATGGAAGCATTGGGCGGCGGTTGAGGGCTGGCATATCTGGAAATTGTCGCGCGCCGCTAATTGCAGGAAGCGCTCGATGCGGGCGCTGGAATGCTCAGGTCCCTGCCCTTCATAGCCGTGTGGAAGCAGAAGAACGACACCAGAGAGCAAGCCCCACTTATCTTCTCCGGCACTGATGAATTGATCGATCACCGCCTGCGCGACGTTTACGAAATCACCAAACTGCGCCTCCCAGAGGACCAGCGCTTCGGGGTAATCGCGGCTGTAGCCGTATTCGAAGCCGAGCACCCCGGCTTCGGATAGGGTCGAGTTGTAGACTTCGCATCGTGCTTGGCCCGGTGAGATGTGCTCCAGCGGCACGTATTCCTGCTCGTTTTCAATATCCAAAAGCACGGAGTGCCGCTGGTTGAAGGTGCCCCGGCGCGTATCCTGCCCGCTGAGGCGGACGGGCACTCCAGCCTTCACCAGGCTGCCGAATGCCAACGCTTCTGCCATGCCATAGTCCACCGGGCGCTTGCCCATGCCCATCTCGGCGCGCTGCTCTAGCAGCTTTTTGACTTTAGGGTGGATGTGGAAGTCTTCGGGATACGTAGTGAGTCGCTGCGTAATCTCGCGCAATTGTTCTGCCGGGACGGCAGTCTCGACTTCATACTCAACCTTGTAGCGTCCACCTTTATAGTGGTCCCAATATTTAGGAAGATCGCGAAATGTCGGCTTCTTGGTAATGGAAGCCGCGTTTTTCTGAGCAGCTTCAAATTCTGCGCGGATCGCTGTGACTCTGGCTTGCGCGTCCTCCGCACCAACGTCCTCCGCATAGATTTCCCACAATGCAGGATGCTCTTTGATCGCGCGATACATCAGAGGCTGGGTAACGGTGGGATCATCTACTTCACTGTGGCCGTGACGCCGATAGCCGATCAGGTCCACAACTACGTCGCTACCGAAGGTACAGCGGTATTCAAGGGCCATGCGGCCGACGCGCACCACCGCATCCACATCTTCCCCGTTGACGTGGAAGATGGGAACCGATTGTCGCCGCACGATCTGTGCGGCAAAGCGCGACGAATGTAGTTCAGTGGGAAGCGTTGTAAAGCCGAGGAGATTATTAACAATAACGTGCACAGTGCCGCCAACTGTGTAGCCTTTCAGGTCAGAATAGTTCAGGGTTTCAGCAAAGATGCCCTGGCCCGCGAAGGCACCGTCGCCATGAACTAGAAGTGGAAGATACTTTTCAGTACCACCGGCGCCGACGCGATCCTGCTTGGCGCGGGTACGGCCCACCGTGACCGGATCCACGGCTTCTAAATGGCTGGGGTTCGAGACCAGGTGGATGTGAATTCGAGCGCCGGATTTGGTCACGTATTCTCCGGTTGCGCCCATGTGGTATTTCACATCGCCGCCGCCCAGCACACTTCGCGGATCCACATCTTCAAAGCCTGCGAAGACCTCTTCTGGCGGCCGCTTTGCCACATTCACGATGGCGTTCAGCCGGCCGCGATGAGACATTCCCATGACGAGTTCGACCGCGCCGCGCTGCCCGGCAGCGTCCAGGATTTCATCCACCAATGGGAGCAGCGCGGTCACGCCTTCCAGAGAAAAACGCTTGGTCCCCAGATAACGCTGTTGCAGGACCTGCTCGAACAGGTCGGCGCGGATGAGTTGGTCGAGGATGCGTTCCTGGTCCACGGCGGGCTGAGGACCTTCCATCCGTTCCTGTATCCACTTGCGCCGCTCAGGTTCGGCGATGTGCATGAATTCCACACCGACCGTACCGCAGTACACGCGTTGCGCTTCGCGTGCGAATTCGCCCGCAATCTGCAACTCTGGACGCGGCGATTTAGGTAAGAAACCGAGTGGGTCGAGATCGGCTTCTAGATACCCCCATTGGCGGAAGGCATCGAACACACGCTCTCGCTCTCCGTTGGCGGTATCGAGAAGCGCTGTCGATGTAGCTCCAGAAGTGGTCTGTCGAGTTGCCATAATCCAGTACTAGGATAACGGATGAGGAGAGCTCTGTGCCGGATTCACGGGGCGGTACCGGGATTAGCGCGATTGATGCTGTTGGAGATTTTCGGCATAGCCCGGAACAATAACCCATTCAACACAATGGTAACGACCGACGCTGCCAAGGTAGCGTGATAGAAGTCGTCACCCAATAGCTGTGCGTCCCGCGCCACGCGAACCAGAACGTAAGAAAACTCGCCTATCTGCGTAAGTCCGATCCCCACAAGGAATGCGGTTCGTGTGGGATGGTGAAACAGACGGACGACCGTGGTCCAGATGGCAAACTTTCCGACAACCGTCAGAATAACAATTGTGCCCCACAATGAGAGTTTGGAAATAAATACGCGGGGATCCACCAGGGCCCCGATAGTAACAAAGAATAGCGCGACGAATGCATCGCGTAGGGGATGCAGTTTGTCCAGCATCTTACGGGTTGTCCCAGATTCGCTGACAATCAGACCTGCCAGGAATGCTCCTAACGCCAGTGATAGACCGACCGCCTGGGTAATTGCAGCCGTAACAAAACCCAACGCCAGGACCACCAGCAGATAGAGTTCCTCGTTTCCGGCCCGCGCAACACGCTTCATTAGCGGAGGTACAAGTTTCGCCGCGACTAACATAACGGGCGTCAGAATCAGGAATGCCTTCCCCAACCCGATTCCCAGGGAAAACAGGTGGCCTCCGGAAATGTTCTTCAGCGAGGGCAGCAGAACCGTCAAAGCAACGACTGCCAGATCTTCAACCAAGGTTATGCCAATCATTACGCGGCCATGAGGCGAACGCAGTTCTCCCCGATCCGCCAATAGTCTGGAGAGGACCATCGTGCTAGCGACGGAAACAATCGCTCCCACAGCAATACTCTGGGTCGGTCTCCAGCGCAGCAGCCAACCCACCAGCAAAGCCAAGCCCACGGACAGAAGAATGCCAAGTGGTCCGCCTAGAATGGCGACCCATTTCACTTCCAACAGATCGCGGAAAGAAAATTCCAGGCCGATGGAGTACATCAACAGGATGACACCCATCTCGGCGAGAAGCTCGAATTCTTTGGTTCCGGATACGCTGGGTCCCGGCGTGAAAGGGCCAATCAGAACGCCGCCGAGGACATATCCAAGGATCAGGGGCTGGCGAAGCGCTTTGGCCAAGGCACCGCCGGCGACGGCAGCGCCGAACACGTAAGCGAGATCACGATAGAAAGTCGTGTCGATCGTCATCTTTCTCGCGATGCGATGCCTCAGTCTAACTGAACTCGACGGGCCAAGGGTTACGCCGGGTCACCCAATACAAAGTTGCAGGTTCCCTGGAAACTCTGATCGACGAGCGGCGCCTTTTCCTCCCATTCGTGCACACTTCCTATATTGAGACTCCTCCCTGGTTATTTTAGTAATCCAGTATCCTGCATCGCGTTCTTTCAGCGATTTGTGTCCGATGTAACCCCTAGAGGAGCACCAGGGATGGACACGACGACGGATCGGACGATCAATCCCTCACAAGCGAAATTGTTACTGGGGGGAAGTAATGCCGAAGATACGGTGCGCAAGCTCTGGCAGGCGATCGAGCAATCTGCGGATCTGGTGCTGATTACCGACCGGGCGGGAGTCATTGAATACGTCAATCCCGCTTTCGAAGCTCTTACTGGATATTCGCGGGAAGAAGCTATAGGGCAAACTTCTCGCTTGCTCAAGTCTGGACAGCAGACCCCAGAGCTTTACCAGGAGCTGTGGGCCACGATTCTGTCTGGAAATGTGTTTCGCGGAGTACTGGCGAATCGCAAGAAGAGCGGGGAGATTTTCTACGCGGAGAAGTCCATCACCCCGGTGCGGGACAGCGAGGGCAAGATTACACATTTCATCTCTAATGACCGCGACATCACCGAACGGCGGAGGCTGGAAGCGCAGTTACAGCAAGCTCAGAAAATGGACGCAATCGGCAAGCTCGCCGGGGGTGTCGCCCATGATTTTAACAACCTGTTGATGGTGATCAGCTCCTACGCCGAGCTGATGCAGAACTCGCTGGCTCCGGAACATCCGCTACGGCGTAATGTGCAGGAAATCATGACAGCATCCCGCCGGGCGGCGGACCTTACGCGTCAACTCCTGGCGTTTGGACGTAAACAAATGCAGTCCCTCCAATTTCTCAACTTGAATGGCATCATCCTGGAGATCAACAAAATGTTGCCGCACCTGCTGCGTGAAGATATTCAGATTGTGTTTGTTCCCGGCGAGCATCTGGGACGAGTTAAGGCCGACCGCGTACAGATTGAGCGGGTAGTGATGAACCAGGCGGCGAATGCCCGCGATGCCATGCCCGATGGCGGCAAACTAACCATCGAGACTGCCAGCGTGCGAGTTGACGAGGCGTATGTGAGGCAACGGCACGCTATGGTCCCGGTGGGTGACTATGTTCTGTTGACCGTGAGTGATTCGGGACAGGGGATCGCGCCGGAATGTATGACTCACATCTTTGAACCTTTTTACACCACGAAAGAAGATGGCAAAGGAACTGGACTCGCCACCGTCTATGGCATTGTGAAGCAGAGTGGTGGCTTTGTATGGGTGTATAGCGAGCTGGGGTTAGGAGCCACCTTCAAAATCTATCTGCCAACAGTAGAGCAGCAGGCCGATGAGATACCAGTTCCCAAGGCGGTGGCAAAAAGCATCGGCGGCCGCGAAACATTACTGCTGGTCGAAGATGAAGCGGCGCTACGGCAGCCGGCGCGGGAATTCCTGGCTTCGAAAGGTTATGCGGTCATCGAAGCCACTGACGGTGATGACGCACTGCGGATCGCGAAAAATCATACAGGTCGAATCGACCTAATGATCACTGACGTGATCATGCCGCACATGGGTGGGGCACAGCTCGCGGAAACTCTGGCGGCAGAGCGGCCGGAAATGAAGGTTCTATTTGTGTCGGGTTATGCCGAGAATACGATCCTGGGGCATGGTCCCATCGACGTTATGACCCAATTTTTGCAGAAGCCTTTCAGCTTGGAAGAATTGGCCCGGAAGATTCGTAAGGTTCTTGATCCCCACGCATCCGCGGCTACGGCCTCGGGCAAGGCCAGCTAGAACCAGTTCCCTCACGTATAATTGTTTGTTAACCTTTGCATGAATCAGTCTGCTGCGTTGCAGAATCCAAGCCAACCTCCTGCTTTTTCCTCGCACTCCAGCCAGAAGAACTATTCCATTTGCTCAATCGCGGTTATCGGTCTGCTGTGGGCGGCAATCTATCTGGCAGGAATGTTCACTCCTGCGCTACTGGATGATGCGGATTCAGTGCACGCTGAAGCGGCGCGCGAGATGGTCTTACGGCACGACTGGGTCACCTTGCACGTGAATGGAATTCGCTATCTGGAGAAAGCTCCGCTCATGTACTGGGGTGTCGCCGGCAGCTACTCGCTTTTTGGAGTATCGGACTGGTCGACCCGGCTGCCCTTGATGCTAGGGGTACTCGCCTTGCTGGTCGCGACCTATGTTCTGGGATCTCAGTCGTATGGCGAG
>MNDG01000156.1:0-33708 GCA_001914815.1 Acidobacteriales bacterium 13_2_20CM_55_8 | reverse complement strand
ATCCTCGTCGGACTTTGGCTGGCGCTGAGTTTTTATTTTTTTCTGCGGACATTGAAGGAATTTCCGCCTTCACGGTTGTCCTGCTGGGGACTGGCTGTAGCATGCGCATTGAACGTACTCACCAAAGGCCTGATTGGGCTGGTTTTTCCCGTCGCCGTGATCGGACTGTATCTAATTCTTGCTGGGAACCTGCGTCACCTATTGCGCATGCGGCTTTTCTCCAGCACCCTTATTTTTTTTGCGGTTGCTGCCCCGTGGCATATTCTGGCCACTCTGCGTAACCCGGATCAAGGAGCAGTGCACGGATTCCTCTGGTTCTATTTCGTCAATGAACATTTCTTGCGTTATCTGAACAAGCGCATGCCACGCGATTACGATACCGTCCCACTGATGATTTTCTGGGGGCTGCTGTTGTTATGGCTTCTTCCGTGGATTGTGTTTTTGCCACAAGCCTTGAAAAAAGTGCCAGTTCGCTGGCGCGAACTGCGCTCTGGCCTGAATGCCCGGAAGCAAGCTTGCTTGCTTTTTCTGCTTTGGGCGATCGTGATCCTGCTGTTTTTTAGTTTTTCCACCCGGCAGGAGTACTACACCATTCCTGCTCTTCCAGCATTGGCGCTGCTGGTCGGAAGTTGGCTGGCGCAAGAGTCAGATTCTGAGATGAGGAGCCCTGAGCGGCGGGCGGGGAAAATCTCCTCTATTGGTCTGCTTGTAGCTGGAGTGGCGGAATTCGTTATCGGCATTTTACTTCTTCGCGTTGCAAAGACTCCCGCACCAGGAGTGGATTTAGCGGAATTGTTGAAGAAGAACCCTGATGCCTACGCGCTTTCATTCGGACACTTTTTCGATCTGACTCCGCAGGCGCTGGGAGCATTCCGCGGCCCGCAGCTGTTATTCATTCTCGCTTTTCTGTTGGGAACAGGCTTGAATTGGATCTTCCGGCGGAATAGTCGTCCGGGCCGAGGCAACCTCGCTCTTGCCGGCATGATGGTGGTGATGCTCGCCTGTGTTCACTCAGCCTTTGTGACGTTTTCACCTATTATTTCTTCCCAGCAACTTGCTCTGGCTATCAAGAAGGACTATCGCCCAGGGGATACGATTGTGGTCGCTGGAGAATACGAGGATGGGTCAACCCTGAATTTCTACACTGGCATTCCGTTACGCATTCTGCATGAGCCTAGCGGAAATCTGTGGTACGGGTCACAATTCCCTGACGCTCCCCGGGTATTCGAGACTCGGGACTCGTTTCTGAGATTGTGGTCTGGGTCGGGCAGGGTATTCCTTTGGACCGAGCAGGAAGATCCCAAGGAATTATCGGGATTGCCTCGTCTTGTGCTGGCCCGTAGCGGGGGCAAATCGATTCTCACCAATCGGTAGCCAGCGCTGTCCTATAATTTCTCCAGCTCTTATGAGCATGATCACGCCCAGTCTGCTAGCGACTGCCGTAATCTGGCGGGTCCTTTTGGGCATGGCCCTGCTCGGCAGCCTAAGTTCAACAATTTTCCTTATCATGGTGCTGGTTGCTTCGCGACGCTATGTCCGCCTGGCGCGAACCGCCCGCGAACGGGCTGCATCAGTCGCTCCATCGTCGCTGCCAGCTGTAACCATTCTGAAACCAGTGCATGGAATGGAACCTCGCCTGAGAGAGAATCTTGCGAGTTTCTTTCTGCAAGACTACCCGGATTATGAAATCATCTTGGGGGCCCGGGAGGCGGACAATGCCGCTCTCCTGGCAGCTGAAGAGGTACGCCAGCGCCACCCTCAGGTGAAATGCCGAGTTGTTATTTCCGGTCCTCCCACCTGGCCCAATGCCAAGGTTTTCTCCTTGGACCGGATGATCGCATCCTCAGCCAATGATTACTTCGTAATCAGCGACAGCGATGTTGTGGTAGCATCGGATTTTCTGCGAAATGTGATCCCACCTCTGCTTGACCACAGGGTGGGCCTGGTGACTTGTCCTTATCGAGGAGTTCCCGCTGCGGACTTTTGGTCCTCGCTCGAGGCGCTGGGCATGTCAGTGGAAATGCCTTCAGGCGTAATGGTCGCTGACATGATGGAAGGCATGCGCTTCGCCATGGGCGCGGTCATGGCTACCAGGCGGGACGCGCTGACAAAAATTGGTGGGATCGCCGCCACGGCGGACTTTTATTCAGACGACTTTGTGTTGGGCAATGAAGTCTGGGGAGCGGGATACAAGGTGGTCTTGTCGCATCACGTAGTGGGTCACGTGCTGGTCTCGCGATCTTTCCAGCAGACCTTTGGCGATCAATTGCGTTGGATGAAGAGCACTCGCTATTCGCGCCCCAAAGGGCATGTCGGTTCAGTTCTCACTTTTGCCATGCCGTTTGGCGTTCTCGGACTTGCATCGGCGGCGGCTCTCGGTCATTTGCGACTGGGGATAGCTTTGCTCGTCTTGGCCTTCTTCAATCGCGTCATCCAATGCGTCGCAGTGGGATGGGGAGTGATTCGGGACCCCCGCGCTCTGAGCTTGTGCTGGCTTTACCCTTTGCGCGATTTCCAAGGTTTCCTTACATGGGTGGGCAGCTTTACCAGCCGAAATTTCTTCTGGAGGGGGGAAATCTATCGTTTCAGCGAGGGTGGCAGGATCATTCCCCAGCACCGGCGCGCAGAGAATGCGGTTGCGCCTCGGCTGTAACCGGCAAACCGACTGACTCTTCGACTTGCTCTCGCCTGCTCTCAATTATGCGAGCGACAATCTCGCGCAATCTTAAGCTCGGTTTAAATCCTACCAGTTCGGAAATTTTCCCGATGTTGGGCACGCGCCGATCCATATCTTCGAAACCGGGCTGATAAGCCTGGTCGTAAGGAATGAGGCGAATTTCTGAGTCGCTTCCGGTCAGCTTCTTTACCAGTCTTGCCAGTTCAAGGATCGAAACTTCTTCAGGGTTGCCCACGTTGAAGACTTGTCCAATCGCTGCCGGACGATCCACCAGTAAAAGTAAGGCCCGGACTACGTCGCTCACGTCGGCGAAGCAGCGCGTCTGGTGGCCATTCCCGAATACCGTAATTGGCTCGCCACGAAGTGCCTGGTCAACGAAACGCGGCAGCACCATTCCATAGCGTCCTGTCTGACGCGGGCCCGTAGTGTTGAACAGGCGGGCGATGATTACCTGCAGGTCCTGGGCATTATGGTAAGCAAGCGCGAGGAACTCATCGATCGCTTTGGAGCAGGCATAACTCCAACGACTTTTGGTGGTGGGACCATAAACTGCGTCATCATCTTCGGTGAAGGGATGTTTGGTACTTTTTCCGTAGATCTCGGAAGTCGACGCCAGCAGGCACGGCTTACGATAGCGTGCGGCCAGGTTCAGGACATTGTGGCTGCCCAAAACATTGATTTCGATTGTATCGACCGGCACTTCAATGATTTTCTGCACCCCGACGACAGCCGCCAAATGAAAGATCAAGTCCGTTTTCTTTATGAGCGACTCGAGTAGCGGAAAATCGAGAATGGAGCCGAGCGTGAAATGGAAGGCCTTGCGATTCCTGAGGTGTGCGATATTTTCAATCTGGCCGGTGGACAAATCGTCGAGAACGAATACTTCATCTCCGCGTTGAAGCAGAGCCTCACATAAATGGCTGCCGATGAAGCCGGCGCCACCGGTAACCAGAACTTTCCTCATTCGCATGGCCTTTCTACACTGCCTGGGGATGGTGTCGTACTAACTCCTTTTATTGTAAATGGAAAGGTGAATTACGGGCTAATCCGGGCCAATTTGCCGTCCTTCAGCCTAAAAGCAACTCCCCGCCACGCGACCGTGTGGCCTGTAAAGCTGGCGATCCAGAGGAGCGCCGCAATCAAGTCTCGGAAAGGGATGAGCCACAGTAAGCGGAGTAGGTGATGATCACTCAACACCAGCTCACCAACCACAATCGCTACTAAGATACGCGTAGCCAGGGTGGCGTCCAGCAATGTCCATGCCCAAGGGGCGGCGTGAGCAGAAGCCAGAGTGAGCAATCCCCAAGCCAGTCCGAAAGTCAGGCCTAGCCCCACGTACCCCCAAGGGCGTGAGTCGCGCACGCTACGTGCCCACCGCAACTGGTGGAGCAAAAATTCGCGCACCGAATACGCAGGCACGAATGTTTCCACCACCGTTTCGGACAACTTTACCTCCAGGCCCTGCGCAGCGATGCGGCGTCCGATCTCATAGTCATCAGCCAGGTAGTCCACGAAGGCTGGGAAACCGCCGATCGTTTCTAAATCGTGCCGGCGAAAAGCGAGTGTGGAACCTAATCCGAAACGGATGCCTCGCTCAACTTGGCGCGCCACCAGCACTCCGGCCGAGAAATCTGTGCTGATCCCCAGCGACTCCAGCCTCGATCCCAAAGTGCGAGCGGGCACACCACGGTAAAGGCACGTAACCATTCCTACCTTAGGATCGGTCAGCGGCGCTATCACCCGCCGCAAATAGTCCGGTTCGACGCGGATATCACTGTCATTCACGATGAGGAATTCACATCGCGCGCCGGGCAACATTTGGGCAAGGTTGCTGACCTTCGTATTTGCGCCGAGAACTTCTGGGCATACCACCAGCCGGATAGTACGTTCCGGAAACTCCGCCTTTAAGCGATTCACCATTTCTGCTGCGGGATCATTTGGATCTTTGACGCCGAACAAGATTTCGTACTCTGGATACTCCTGCAGACAATGGCTGCGAAGGCATTCGTACATTTCCCGGTCGGTCCCCTTGAGAGGCTTGAGGATGGAAACCGGAGGGGTAGTTTCACCAGAGCCGCCCGCAGTCGAGGTCTTGCGCTCCCGCAGAAATTTTGCGGCGGAGAGCATGCACATCAGGTAATAACCAATGCTCGAGAACGTGCCCAGAACTGCGATGGTTTGGATGAATTTGGCAGTGTGCTGAAGCATCAGGTACGAAGATTCTATTCGTAACGCAAAGACTCGATGGGATCCAGGTTCGCGGCTTTCCAGGCCGGATAAATTCCGAACAGCAAACCCTCCACGGCGGCGGCCCCGAAACCGAAGCTGGCCCAGAACAACGACATCCGCGCTGGCAGTGAACTCCAAATGGCAGGAATCGTCCAAGTGATAATCGCGCCCAGCAGCACCCCGAGGATTCCGCCCATGGCAGTCAGGGTAATCGCTTCTAAAGTGAACTGCAGCAGGATGTCGCGTTTGCGCGCCCCGATGGCCTTGCGTACGCCGATCTCACGGGTTCGCTCCGTGACTGAAACCAGCATGATGTTCATTACTCCAACCCCGCCCACGATCAGGCCAACACTGGACACGGCGAACATGAAGACAAAGACGGCGCCCGTAACCTGGTTCCACACATCGGAAAGTGAGTCCTGAGTAAATACGGCGAAGTTGTCGGCTTTACTCGGCGGTACTTTGCGGCGTCGGCGCAATAGCTCACGGATCTCGTCAATGGCCTTGGGCATGTCGTCGTGCGAGGTGGCCTTGACGCTGATCCAGTACTGTTTCAATTCCGGATGTAATTTACGGAATGTGGCCAGAGGGAAGTACACGATATTGTCATCTGGATTTTTGCCACCGGCAAAGACACTCTTGCGTTTGGCGGCGACGCCAATCACCGAGAACAATTGGCCGTCAATATTGATTTCTTTGCCTAATGCTCCTTGGTTGGGGAACAGTTCTTCCGCGGTATCTGAGCCCAGGACAATCACGGGCGAATGATGTTCTTCATCAGTCTCATTCATCCAGCGCCCGGATGTGATGTCCAAATCAAAGACGTCCTTCCAGGTACCTGTGTCCCCCTCGAGGATGGTGTTCTTCACTTTGCGGTTGCCGTATTTGACTTCGTAAGTGCCAGTGCCGAATTCCTGACGAAAGTAACGCAGACCCGTGGTCGCCGTTTTTACGTGCGGCAGGTCCTTCACCGCTTCAAAATCTTCGAAAGTCAGCTCTTTGCGAGTACGAATCTCTTCTGTGGGTCTGCCGAAAGTCAGGGGCTGGTGATAAGCGAAAATTATGTTCGAGCCTAGACTGCTGATGACCTGGCTAACATTGTCGTTAAGTCCGCGCACGACGGAAGAAATGCCGATGACCACAGCGACACCGATGACGATACCGAGCACCGTAAGCGCCGAGCGCATTTTGTTGGTGCGAATGGTGTCCAACGCCATCCGGACGATCTCGCCGTAATCGCGTTTTTTTATCATGACTCGGCTTTCTAGGCTTGTGCAGTTCCACTACATCTCAAAGCGTAAGGCAGCGATGGGATCCAGCCGAGCTGCACGACGCGCCGGATACACGCCAAAAAACAGACCCACGCTGGCGGAAACCAGCAGGCCGGCTGCTACTGCCCACAGTTTGATTGCTGAAGGCATTCCAATAATCGCGGTGATTCCTTTGGCAAAGCTGATTCCAAACAGCACGCCCAGCAGTCCCCCGACTAATGCCATCGTCCCCGATTCGATGAGGAACTGCATTAGCACGTCGTGACGGCCGATTCCGCCTACGATCAGCGAAATGGCTGCGATTGCGATCATGGCAATAAAGAACGTACCGCTCAGGTTCGACCAGAGGCTCAGAAAACTTGCGTTGGTTTCGGCGGCGAAGCTGTCGGGCCGGCCCGGAAGATCGTGGCGGCGGGCTCGCAAGATAGCACGAGCTTCGTCAATGGCAGAGTTCAACTGTGCACCCACGCCGTTAGCCTTGCCTGAGATTCGGATGCTGGTATGCGAACCGAACTGTTTCAGATAAGCAGTGATGGGGATGGCAACATAGTTATCACGGCTCTGCCCCAGAGTTGTACCCTGCTTCTTGCCAATGCCAACCACGCGGTAGATTTGCCCCTCGACACGAATCTCTTTATCCTGGGGATCGGTGCCAGGAAAAAGATTGTCCACAACGTCAGTCCCAATCACGGCCACGTTGGAACGGTTGTTCTGATCGTTGTCGTTAAGCATGCGGCCGGAAGTCAGATCCAGATCGAGAATTGACGCCATAGCCGGCGTCATTCCTCGTATCCAGGAGTCGCTGACAGACTGCTCTCCATATTTGACATGACCGTTGGGATTGAAGGTAGAGGCACCTAGCATTACGCAATGCCGGCACTCCGCGAGCACCGCCTGGTAATCGTCCATCGTCAGATCTTTTCGTTTTTGGCCTTCGAGAAGTTGGTCGATGTTGGTAATGACCGGCGTCACTTTACTGATGATGAAAACATCGGCGCCCAGATTGAAGATCTTCTCTGCCACGTATCCATTGATGCCGTTGACGAACGTGACCACGGCGATTACCGCGGCTACGCCGATGACCACGCCGAGCAGCGTCAGCACGGACCTCAATTTATTTGCCCATAGCGATTGCAGGGCGATGCGGATGGCTTCTGCGATATTCATAAATCAGAGTTCAAAACCGCAGTTCGAGGCACCAGACCTTAGTTTTCTGCCGTGATGAGGCACGATTTAGAGTCTAACAGGAGGCGTGCAATTGTCGGGATGGAGGGGAGTCCTCAGGGTAGAGCCCGCATTCGCATATAATGAACTAGTTGGCAGCCGGACCGGACGGTCGCTCTCGCCGCGTCAAGTGGTGGGAGAGGAAAGTCCGAACTCCGCAGAGCAGTGTGCCGGATAACGTCCGGGAAGCCGGGTTCAAGCCCGGTTGACGGAAAGTGCCACAGAAAACATACCGCCTTGGTGGCAACATCAGGGTAAGGGTGAAAAGGTGCGGTAAGAGCGCACCGCTGCCGCAGTAATACGACAGGCAAGGCAAACCCCACACGGAGCAAGACCAAATAGGGAGGGAGCCTCAAGTTCGCTTGAGCGCGTGCCGGCTCGGCGCGTTTCACCTCCGGGTAGGTCGCTTGAGCTTCGCAGCGATGCGTGGCCCAGAGGAATGACCGTCCTGTGGGAGCAATCCCGCGGACAGAATTCGGCTTATAGGCCCGGCTGCCATACACTTGTTAGTACCAACTACTTGCAAGAGTTCCAAATGTCATTGTGACGCCTGTGTGACGCGCTCGGGTCGCGTTGCATCCGAGACGCGATCAGCAGGGAAATTTAGGAATTGCCTTGGAGAGTTTTTTCAACGAACCAAGATTTTGTCGTCTAAAATGCAACGGCCTTCAAAGAACTCTTGCCTCTCAAGAATCTCGCAACTCTCCCATCGCTGGTATTGGGCTATCAGCTCAGCCACCTGACTGGCCGAAAGTCAGTGCCGGGGTTGTAGCTGCACAATCGGCTAAATCCCTTGAAACGAAGCCTTAGCTCCGGACCGTTTTCGCGACCATCGTAAAATGGACTGGACTATTTTACGATATGCGCGATAATGGTCTTCCATGAAGGAGCGCCCGCGTTTCTATACCGCCGTCTTGACGGACCACCTGGAGAAACATCGTCAGATGGCCTTGGTTTCAGGACCGCGCCAAGTCGGAAAGACCACCGCCTGCAGGTCGCTCAGCGACCAGTATCTCAACTGGGACAATGCCGACGACCGGCGACGCCTCTTGCGCGGTCCAGCCGCGCTGGCGGAAACCCTACAGTTGGATCGCCTTGTGGCGAAACCTCCCGTCGCCGTACTCGACGAATTGCACAAATACAGCAAATGGAAATCTCTGCTGAAGGGCTTTTTCGACACCTACGGTGATCGAGTCCATCTGATCGTAACCGGAAGCTCGCGACTGGACGTATTTCGCCGGGGCAGTGACAGTCTGATGGGACGCTATCTGCTCTACCGCATGCATCCATGGAGCGTGGGCGAAAGCCTGCGGACAGACTTGCCTCCGCGAGAGATTCAGCCACCGGCTGAGCTCACATCCGCCGAGTGGGATGCGCTGTGGGAGCACGGAGGATTCCCCGAGCCCTTTCTCCGCCGCGACAGTCGTTTCACGCGCCGGTGGCGTTCCTTGCGGCAAGAGCAACTTTCACGGGAGGACCTGCGTGAAGTCGCACAGGTCGGCGACCTGGGAACCATAGAAACACTGATGCAACTTCTTGCCGAACAAAGCGCGCAGCAACTGATCTACTCCAATCTTGCCCGGGAAATCCAAGTCTCTGTTGACACGGTGAAGCGCTGGGTTGATCTGCTGGCCCGTCTGCACTACGGCTTCATGGTTCGCCCGTGGTTTAGGAACGTGGCCAAGGCTCTGCGCAAAGAACCGAAGTGGTTCCAGCGGGACTGGAGCGGCTTGGCGGACGACGGGGCGCGCGCGGAAACCTTGGTCGCTTGCCATTTGCTCAAGGCAGTCGAAGGCTGGACGGACCTTGGGTTTGGCGACTTCGAGCTGCGCTACCTGCGCGACAAGCAGAAACGCGAAGTGGACTTTCTGGTGGTCAAAGACCACAAGCCATGGTTCCTCGTGGAGGTCAAGCTGAGTGAAACAAGCCTATCCCCGTCCCTCGCCCACTTTCAGGCGCAGACAAAGGCAGCCCACGCCTTTCAATTGGTCGTAAACCTCGGGTATCAACCCGCCGACTGTTTTCGCGTCCATCGGCCGGTTGTAGTTCCGGCAAGGACTCTCCTGAGCCAACTCCTCTGAGTAAGCACGAGGTACTAACGAGAACTACGGAGCGAAAAGACACCGGGCGGGGGATCCTGTCAATTTGGTTCCATGCCGGAACTGACAGGGTGCTCCTGTGGCCTGTGGCTGCTCGCTATTCATTCCCTTCTTTGATCGCGATTAGAGGATTCCTATCACAGTCGGAGATCTGGAAGTTAATCGCAAGAGTATGTTCCGGGCAGCAGAGCAAGAAGCGATGCGGCCATCTTCGGTGATGGGACACAGGGATGATCTGAAAGGAGCACGTTCGAAGCTGTAGCAAAGGCCAGCTTCTGCTCGTTGAGAGTTTACAAGGAGCGACCGTGATGCGTGTCGGGCCGCCACGATCTTCACTCGCATACTGGAAACTCACAAAATCAAGCCCACAAGACTCCCCACCTGACCCGACAGGCTGCTCGCCCTTCACATCTTCTTTTTCTTTGCGCGCTTGCTCTTGCCTGCGGTACTTGGAGACAACTTGGCTGTGGGCAGGCGGCTTTGAGCGAGATCCAATCCGAACAGCTCAGCGAGGTCATCGCTGCGGAGGACATTCCCAGGAGCTGCTCCTTTTCTTGCTAGAGGAAGGCCCGCACGAGCCTTGGTGATGAGTTCGTTTTCATCCAGTTGGTGAAGCCGGAAGAGGAGTTCGGGCCTTGTCGAGGCGCGCACCAATGCCGTAGAGTACGGCGGCGATGTGCTTGCACATGAAAGCCCAGTCTGGACAACTGCACGAAAGTTGAATCTCCTTCGGCGAGGGGAACAATCCGGTCTTTTCTCTGCAAATCCGCTCCATGACTGCTCTGGACAAACGCCCTTGCAGCAATTCCACTAGAGAATCAATTGCGCCCGCGCAGTCTTTGCAGATGGATTTCCAGCGCGCTTTGCTCACCGGCATGATTTTCACCGCGACTTGGTAGACTGACGAGCCGCAAACCAGCGCTTTTACTTCGCCCGAGGCAATCTGAAGATCGATGACCGAACCGTTGCGCAGGTAGGTGCGCCCGCGCGGCAGTCGGTTTTGAAAATCACTGTAACGTTCCAGGTTCTCGCACCAGGCCTCTATCGCCTTCGGTACCTGCATCGTGGCAATCATCTCGTGCGCTCGGCCGAGCAGCTGTGCCGCTTGTCCTGGCTCAGTCTCTCGCGTCCACTGGCTCCCAACTCCAGTTGAAACCGCCGGGTTCGTCGGGTTGCCTTCCGCTTCGCAGACCGCTCGCCCATCTTCGCTTCACTCACCCCGGGCCGGGGACGGAAAACTATTCCCCGCCGATAGCTCTGCCATTTCGAAGTCCACTCTGACCCTTATCTCCACCGTTTTGGGCCACGCCCGCACATTCTCCACATCAAAAGTTCCGAAATCGCTGGGGGTGAGGGCTGCGCCTTGCCCGGCAGTAAGGCCGTCGGTATAGTGAGTGCCTGGTGGAGGCTGAGACCGGTCGTCCCTCTGTCGCACTCAACGCGTCGAATTCCTTGTCACCATGGCGAAGATAAGCACAATTAAGTCGAAGGAATCAGAAAGTGGCAAATTGCGGATCGGCGATGATTGGAATGCGATCCGTATCATCGCTCTTTCGCAAAGCAATCCGCTCAAGGCCATCGCAGAGTTCGTCGAGAACTGCATCGATGCGCACGCCAAGACCATTGCCATCACACGTGGCCGCGAGCACGGAGAGCACTATCTGATGGTGAAAGACGATGGCGACGGCGTCCCCCGCGATCCGCACGGGCTGCCCGACTTCAAGTACGTCGCGACTCATATCTGCGACTCGATCAAGCGACGCATGAAGGCAGACGGCTCTGGAGGCGGCTTGCAAGGGGAATTTGGCATCGGACTGTTGAGCTTTTGGACCGTGGGCGAGAGGCTCACGATGACTTCTGGCGGTGCCGATCAACGCCTCTATCAGATGGCTATGAACAAAGGGGATCCGCGCTACACCGTGAACCCACGACGCGTGCTCTTTGCCGACCCCGGCACCGAGCTCAAGATCAGCCCCCTGCTCAACGGCATCCGTAGCTTGAGCGGCGAGAAGATCCAGTGGTATCTGGCCTCGGAGCTGCGCGACCGGATCCGTGCTACCCAGGTTCGTATAACGGTGGTCGACAAGCTTGCACGCAAGCAGTACCAGGTCGAGCCGCGGCAGTTCGAAGGGCGCTTGCTCCACCAACTGCCGGCAGTTCGCTCCCCATTCGGCGAGGCGTATGCCGAACTGTATCTCACGGAACCCGCCGAGAACGGCCGGGTCTCCCTTACCCGAGGTGGCACGCGGGTGATCGAGGATATCGGTACGGTGCCCGGTCTGGAGCGCGGGCCCTGGACTTCTCGTTACTTGCAGGGTCTGATCGACGTGCCTTACCTGAATCTGACACCCAGCACCCGTTCCGGGGTCATCCACGATGAACGCTATGGGGCATTTGCGGAAGCTCTCGTACCACTTGAGGCTCACCTCAATGGCCTCATCGACGCGCAGCGGCGCGCCGAGGAAGAACAGGCGAACCGGGAGTCCTTGCGTGCCATCCAGCGTGCGTTTCGCGAGGCCATGCTGGTCTTGCCGCCCGAGGAATACGATTGGTTTGACATCCAGTCACGCTCGCCGCAAGCGCTCGGTGGCGGCGAGCTGCTGGAGCGACGCGTGGAGGCATCTGCGGAGAAGGAGGGGCCCGTGCCGGGTGTTCCGGAACCGAGCGGAAGCGAATCCGCCCAGCGTCAATTCTTCGAGTATGCTGGGCCTTTGCGCACTGTCGTGATTTCGCCAGCGGCGAGCACATTGACCGTGAACCAAAGTCGGCGCTTTCGCGCACTGCCCCGGGATCGCTCGCATCGGCGAGTCGAGCAGGATTTGCTATTTAGCTGGGAGATCGGCGAAGGAAGTGGCATGCTCTCTTCCGCCTCCGATCAAGAAGTTAGCTTTCAAGCGCCGTCGTCGCCCGGTCTCGTGCGTTTGTCCGTCACCGTCTCACAGCGCGATGTGTGCTGCAGTGGGGAGGCACTGATCACGGTCACTGATAGCCTTGATGCGGCTGTGGGCCCTTCTCTCTTCAATGCGCGTGGCTTACCGGGCTACACGTTCGAACGAGCCGCTGGGGAACTGTGGCGCTCGCGATTCGATGCCGAGCGGAACCTGATCGTCGTGAATAACGGGCATCGCGATTTTGTCTTCGCCACGCGCAGCCGCACCCTCCAGTTGCGGTATCTTGTGCGGCTCTACGTCAAGGAGTTGGTGCTCAAAAACTTTAGGGGACTGCCAGCCGAACAATTGATGGAGCGCATGATTGAGCTCTCACTCTATGTCGAGGAGAAATTGAAACCTGCCTGAAGAGTGGTAACGCACCTTTCGACTGGATAGAGGCTTAGCCCCGCCCAGAGCCTACTCTGACTTAGGCGCCACCGGTTCGGGGCGGCAGTTCCTGTTCCACCCACCGGACGTCAATACGACAACTTCGCCTCACGTCACCGCCCCATGTGGGTTGCACTGTCAGCACCTCGGACCGCAGCGCCGCAGTATCGCGGACGTCGCTCACCGTGCTTCAGGTGCTGTACCTCGCACGCTGCTGCCTGGCGGCACTTCTCGCTTCTCTTTGCGCCCTTCGACTCGACATCGCTCCTCGATAGACACGACGTTGTCGGGAGTAGTTTTGCCGAAACGCTCGAAATAGAGTTGCTCGATGAACTGGGGCAGTGGCAGTTTCCACGGCTCCTGCTTGTGGTTGTCGATCTTGCCCAGTTTCGCCGGGTTCAACCCAAGCTCCCGGGCCATCTGTACCTGGCTGTGAGACAAATGGCGGCGTCTTCGCGCATCGATCCATTCTTGCATTTGCTGATTTGTTTTGATTTTCTTCGCCATACGCTATCGTATTCCTCGGGTAAAATCAACTCATGAAACGGTCGAGCGAGGTAAGCTCTGCTCTCTAGTTTCTGCCAAGTCCGACGGTGTTTGCAAGAATCAAAATGGGGAGAATCCAATCGAGTGGGCCCGGCAAACACGATCATCATTGATCTAACATTCCGATTGCGCTGATGTGCGTTCACCCTTCAATTTCTGCGCGTCGCGAAAGGGCTCACGGAAGCATCGTGCGCATTCTGACCCGGCCGGATGGGAACTTGTACGGAGATTATTCCGTACGCTCGGCCAGCAACAAAACTTACCGGGTAGCGATGCGAGGGCCGGGCCTGTTCGATAACTACTGTTCCTGTCCCGACTTTGCGGTCAACACCTTGGGAACATGCAAGCACATCGAGGCTCTGCTCGCTCGGTTGCGTAAGCGCCGCGGCAAGGCACTTGACTGCGAGGTATTCAATCGCGCCAGGGCTTCGCTTTCGCTTCATTACGGTGACACTCTGAATGTGCGGCTTCGGCTCCCCCTCTCTCCCTCGGCGGCGCTGCAGGCGCTGGCTCGAGCATACTTTAACGATCGGGGCCTACTGAAATCCTCCCGCTTGCGGGATTTCGGAAAGCTCATGGATGAGCTCCGTAAAGCTGACGATCAAGCCGTTATTTACAGTGACGTTCTGAACTACGTCGACAGAGAAAACGAAATTGCTGAAGGGCGGGAGACAGAGAAGAAGCTGCTGGCGAAACACGGGCGCGGCCGGGATCCGCTTGCTGGCTTGCTCAAGACTTCTCTGCTCTCCTATCAGGTGCGAGGGACCATCTTTGCGGCATGCCGCGGCCGTGTAATCCTAGCCGACGACATGGGGTTGGGTAAGACGGTGCAAGCGCTCGCAGCCACGGAATTCCTGCGTCGCAGCCGCGGGATACAACGAGTGTTGATTGTGGCGCCGGCGTCGGTTAAGTACCAGTGGAAGAAGGAAATCGAAAAGTTCACCGGCCTGGACGCGCAGGTCATCGAGGGACTGTCGCCTCAACGGCACAAGCAGTACGCTTCCCCAAAGTTTTTCAATCTCACCAGCTACGAGCTGGTTCTGAAGGATATCAAGTACCTGCACGACCTCCAATCGGACCTTATCATCCTGGACGAAGCGCAGCGCATCCGGAACTGGACAACGGCCACGGCACGGACCATCAAGCAGTTGAAAAGTCGCTATACCTTCGTGCTGACCGGTACCCCGTTGGAGAACAAATTGGAAGAGCTTTTTTCTGTGGTCGAATTCGTCGATGGGCGACGGCTGGGACCCGCCTTCCGCTTCCTTCAGGAACACCGGATGGAAGACGCGGAAGGGAAATTGCTGGGCTATCGAGGCCTTGACCAAATTCACCGCCAATTGGAACCCATCCTTCTTCGCCGCACTCGCGGGGAAGTATTAAAAGACCTTCCCCCTCGAACCGACCAGGTGTTTCATGTACCGCTGACCCCAGAGCAGGCAGAACCGTACTGGGAACAGAGCGAGATTCTGGGTCAGCTCATGCACAAGTGGCAACGCCAAAAGTGGCTTTCGGAAATCGACCTACGCCGCGTCCTGTGCTGCCTCCAGAACATGCGCATGCTCTGCAACTCTACGTTCCTGTTCGACAAGCGCACCCACCACTCGCCCAAGCTGGAAGAGTTCCGCGAAATCATTCGCGAACTGACCGTCGAGGAAAACCGCAAGGTTGTGGTCTTCAGCGAATACGAACGCATGACATTCTTGGCTGGAGAAGAACTGCGGAAAATGGGAATCGGATTCGTTTCGTTACATGGGGGCGTTCCCTCTCGGAAGCGCGGTGCACTCATCGAAACATTTCAGAGCCAGCCTAACTGCCGGGTATTCCTCTCTACCGATGCGGGCGGAGTAGGACTCAACCTGCAGGCGGCCTCCGCTGTCATCATCTTCGAGCCGCCTTGGAATCCGGCGCGTCTGGAGCAGCGCATTGGGCGCGTTCATCGCCTGGGACAGGCCAATCCCGTTCAGGTCATCCATTTTCTTACCGAAAAGACGATCGAAGAACGAGTGTGGGAAACACTGCACCTGAAAAAATCGCTGTTTGCCGGCGTGTTTGACTCGCCGGTTTCCGAAGTCAGCTTCGCAAAGCTCGGGCGCAAGAGCGTCCTACAGCAGGTGCCCCCGCCGCAAGCAATCCGGGTTGGCGAGACAACAACCTCGGCACCAGCGGCACAGAGTACCGTGGAGCCCTCCAGTTCCAGCGTCCCAGCCAGCAGCAAGGATGGAGTTGGCGCCGTTGAACGAGCCGCGGTTGGCTTGGCCAAGGCCGGGTTGGCATTCCTCCAGTCCGTTGCCTCGGAATTTAAGAACTGCGCGACCGCGCCCGGCCAGCAATCGCACGCAGCCGTTTCTAGCCTGTTCTAGCGGCACCCGCAGACGAATCAGCCAATGCTGGCGGTTCCGCTGCCACAATCCTTTACGGCAGAGCGGATCACGCGAGCGGGGGTCCGGGTCTTGAGCGCCCTGGAGGAGCAAGCTTAATAAACCCGGGCGCAGTTGCGAGCCTCTACCCCAATCGTCTCGGACTGCCAAATTGTGACGCCGGTGTGACGCAAAACCTGCCATCACTGCCAAAGTTGACATCATTGACACTTCGCGGCGACTGATTTCAAATAAGTTGTCTGTTTGCAATGCAGCCCGGCGAATTCGGCTTACAGGTCCGGCTGTCACAAACATTAGACTTACAGGTGCTTTGCCACTGAGTGTGCCGTTTTTGTGCCACTCGCGTTAAGGCCCGGCTGCGCTTTTGCCCCCGACCTGAAGCCCTCAAGCGTTGCCAGCAGTCGCAATGGATGAACTCTTCTGGATTTACCAGTGTCCTCCAGTTGACCCACGACGAGAGAATGGCGTTGAGCCTCATTCATGATGATTTCCGGAACCAGTTTCTGCACTACCGTCCAACTTTGTGGTCAATCGAAGTAACCGGAATGCCAAAGGTCGTCGCGCACGCACTGGACGTTTTGCAGCGAGTTGCTTTGGAAATGGGCGGGTACTATGCCCACTACGACCGCAACAAAGTTGCCGACCTAGTTGCGGGAGCGCAAGAACTACTTCGGCAGGTGGACTACTCATAGCAGGCCGCTGATTAAAAGCCGCCGTGCTTAAGTGGCACTCCGGAGCCGCGTGCAGGGAGATTGATGAAAGCTGCTCTCCTGACCTCACCGCAAGACGTTTCCAAGCGGCCTCTTCGAATTGTCGAAGTTTCGAAACCCGAACTCAAGCCGGGCCATGTTCTGCTGCGCGTGCTGGCCTGTGGCGTTTGCCGAACCGACCTTCATATTGTCGAAGGCGAACTCCCTTCACTTCGAGAAAAACTAATTCCTGGTCATCAAGTTGTCGGCGAAGTCGTGGACGGAGCTACGCGTGAGCTTCCTGTGGGCACGCGTGTGGGCATTTCCTGGATCGGCGGCACGGATGGGAAGTGTTGGTATTGCCAACGGGGTCTCGAAAATCTTTGTGATTCGCCGACCTTCACTGGATATACGGTCGATGGTGGGTATGCAGAGTATGCACTGGCTCGCATTGATTTCTCATTTCCACTTCCCACAACCCTCGATGATCTGCATGCCGCTCCCCTTTTGTGCGCCGGCATCATCGGTTTTCGCAGTCTTCGTGTCGCGGGCGTTGAACCTGGCGACCGGGTCGGATTGTTTGGGTTCGGTGCGTCAGCGCATCTGGCGATTGCTGTGCTTAAGGCCTGGAAATGCGAAGTATATGTCTCGACACGAGGTGCCTCCCATCGCAAGTTGGCCGCCTCCCTAGGAGCCACTTGGGTCGGGAACGAGAAAGACAGACCGCCTGTCGCGCTCGACCGCGCTGTGACGTTTGCACCTAGCGGTGACGTAGTTGTCGCCGCTCTCGCCAGTCTGAAAAAGGGGGGAGTGGTTGCCATCAATGCCATTCACTTGGATCGGATCCCAGAATTCGACTACGATCACCTGCTCTGGGGCGAACGACAGCTTCGCAGCGTTACAAATATGACTCGTGCTGATGCTCGGGATTTCCTTGAAATCGCGAGTGAGATTGGCCTTCGACCGAAGGTAACGCCATTCTCACTCGACCAAGCAAATGAAGCCTTGATCGCGATGAAAACTGACTCAATCGATGGAGCAGCGGCAATCGTTCCGTGACGGGGTTGGCGCTGGCATAGAAGGCTGGAGTAGGTCCGCTGTATACCGGCTTCCAGGTCCGGCTGTCACAAAATTTTCGTTCGTCCCAAATGTGCTCTGATCCTTGCTTCCGGCGTTTCCCTGAGAATAAATCTGCGCGGTGTCGGCGGGTGTAGAATCCACACTGCTCCGGGTCCCAAATGATCCCGGATCAGGAGGTCACCATGGCGGCGGACAATAAGGAAATCTCTCGGCGTGTCTTCGAAGAGATATGGAATAGCAAGAAGCTCAACGTTATTGATGAGCTGATGGCAGCCGACTACGTTCACCATGACGCCCAGTCCCCAGAGGTCCCTAGCGGGATCGAGGGCCACAAAGAATTTGTTAGCCACTACCTCAATGCATTTCCTGATCTTCACTACACCATCGAAGACCAGTTTGCTGATGGAAATACTGTCGTGATTCGCTGGACCGCTACCGGCACCCACCAAGGAGATCTGCCCGGCATTCCAAGAACGGGGCGACAGTTTTCAGTAACAGGAATGACCATCGCACGTGTCCGAGATGGAAAATTCATCGAGAGCTGGGGAAATTGGGATGCTCTCGGGTTGATGCAGCAACTGGGAGTTCTGCCAGCCGAATCTCAAGGCCGGGCAGCATAGTCGCTTAATAGACAGCTGGTCCAAGTTCGGACCGGCTGTTTTTTCATCTTGCGTCCCCGTCGCTTGAGGTCCCTTTAAACTGTTGAAAATATTGCTCGAAACTGTCATTGTCCCAATGGACATAATCATTCTGGAACTCTCGTAAGCCGCAGTAATTGTCCTGGTAGCATCACAATAACTGTACCCATGACCCTCCACATCAAGGCGCGAATTCTGTTCTTGATCGTATTGTTTGCTGCTGGCAGCGTGCATGCCCAGCAATCATCTGAAAGGCGTGAGAATTCCGGGATATTGGCTTCTCGAGCCCGCGCTGAACTGGACGACCGACACGGGGCAACTTCGGAACTAATGAGCTCGTACGACAGGCTGTTAGTGATAAGCGCCGCCCTTGGTCGCCAAGGCTCTCGTTCCAAACCAGACTGCTCGCATCTGGTGCACGAAATTTATAGCCGGGCAGGATTCCCCTACTCTTACGCCAGCTCCTCCGACCTTTATTCCGGAATCAATGAGTTTCGACGGGTAACGACTCCGCAGGTGGCCGACCTGATTGTCTGGCCAGGACACATGGGAATCATAGTTAGCCCAGTCCAGCACTCTTTCTACAGTTCATTGCGCTCGGGAGTGGGAGTCGATTTTTACGATTCGTCCTATTGGAGAGGACGGGGAAATCCGCGATTCTACCGCTACGTTAAACGAACGATAACAGCAGACGTGCCATCGAGTCAGGCGAAAGGTTCGGAAGAAGAAACCGAATCCACGATCGTTTTTGAACCTGCACAGATAGCGATCATGGATGCTCTAGTGGTGGAGTCGGTTCGCCTCGATCCGGAAAAGATTCGTGACGCATTTCTGAAACTATCCAAGGACTATGGCAACTCGCTCCGCGCGCGGGATTTATTGAACCAGCGTGTACCTGTGGTCGTCTTCGACCAAGTCAAAGTGGAGAAGATGAAAGTTAAGGGCAAAAAAGGATCGGTCGACCTCCGGATCGATGGGCCGCTATCGATATCCGACGGCCGGATTGACCAGAAAAAGCAGCACGACCGGCGCCGATGGATCATTGATCAGCGTGACCGTACCACGTGGCAGGTGCGGTTGCCCAGTGCGGCGGTCTACCTATCTCGTGATGATGCGGTGCGGCTGTTCGCGCAACAACTCGCAATTCTTACCGAGGGTACACATGATGAAAGCTCTGGCATGCAGGAAAAGGCAGAGTTGGCGCGGGCGCTGAACGCTCTTCTCGCGGAGTAGTGCCGACCGTTTCGGTCAAAATCTGATCTTCCCACCTCAATATTTTCTCCCGAGCTGTTGCAGCAGAGCGTCACGCATTCTACCCCGCAAGATCGGATTTAGCTTCCCTCCGCCCTGCGTAACATAAAACACGTCAATCGCCGATTGACCTTGAGTATCGATGATCGCTACCTCGATGTTGCAGCCCAGTTCAGTGAGATTGGAACTGATGTCGTACAGCAGCCCGGGACGATCCTGCGCCGTAATTTCGATAAGCGTGCTGTGGGAGGAACTCTCGTCATCGATGCGAATGCTAGGTTGGATTTTCACTTTGGGGACTTTGGTCGCCGGCTTGAATTTCGTCTCCATCATTTCCATGACGTCGATCTCCCCGGAGATGCTATCGGAGAGACTCCGCTTCAGTCGCGCCTTTTCGGTCGGATTCATATCCAAGGTGCGGAAGAGGTCGACAAAGCGAAACGTATCCAGCACGGTTCCGGTTTTGTTTGAAAATGCTTCCGCCTTCAGGATATTCATACCCCAGGACGAAAGCGTGCCAGCTACCCGGGCAAAGAGCGAAGGACGATCAAGGGTCAGCAAAACAACCTCGTAGTAGCCATTGCGTTTCAGAAGATCAATCTGAGGCTCGACTCCGTCCCAGCGCTGGTGCATTCGGTAGTGGGAGACGATTTCGTCCGGAGCATGCGTCAGCAGATACCGCTTGGGGAACCCTTCCAGGAAGGAGATCAGTTTCCCGGAGTCGACGTCTGGCGACGCGGTCGAAACAATCCGCTTAATATGCTCTTCGTTCGAGGTATGCGCGTCCACCCGTTGGTCGTCTATGGTTCGGCTCAGATAGTTGGAAGAGGCGGCGTAGAGCTGCCAGATTATTTCCGCTTTCCACGGAGTGAGAGCCTCTGGATTGACAGCCTTGATATCCGCATAGGTTAACAAAGTGAGCATCTTCAGTCGTTCCGTCGTACTCACGGAGTCGCAAAATTCCTGCACCACCTGAGGATCGAAAATGTCGCGCCCTCTAACCATTGCCGACATTCGCAGATGACTGCCAATCAGAAAGCGCACTGTGTTTTGATCGTCGGTTTCGAGGTGTAGCCGGTCCAATATTTTCTCGGCGGCTTGGAGACTTCCTTCAACGTGGTTGTCTGTCAGGAGGCCTTTGCCGACATCGTGCAAAAGAAGCGCCAAAAACAGGAGCTCGGGTTTTTCGATTCCATCAAGGACGTCGCGGAAACGCCGATCCAATTCCTCGTCAGGGTTACGGAGCGCATGTAGGTTTTCGATCGCGACGATTGAATGCTCATCCACGGTGTACCTGTGGTAGTAATCCCGAATCACGAGCGAATCGATTGCTCGGAACTCTGAAAAAAGAAGAACCAGCAAACCCGCCTGATGCATTGCACGAAGCGCTGCACCGGCGTGAGGCAGTGTCAAGATTCGACGGAAATGTGACCAGAGCTCCGGATACTGACTCGCCCGCTGCTGGGTGCCGCGCAGCTCCGCTTCAGCGCATCGCTCAGTTTCCGCACCCAGCTTGAGGCCGTGCCGGGCCACAAATTCAAAAAGACTGAAGAGTACGGACGGGTCTTCCACCGAGGAGAGCTGTCTTAAGAAAACCCGCCCATCCACCACCGAAAAATCAGCATTGGAGAGACGCGACTTGCGGCTTTCGAAGAACCTGTAGAGACCCGAGCGTGTCTGAGGCACTTCGTCGAGAAGAACTGTAAGCCGGTAAATCGACCGAGCGTGCCGAAAATAACCTCGCATCCAGTCGCTCGGCGTGATTGGGGATCCTCCCGCAGAACCAATTCCAGCCGCGGCGGCCTCCGATTGGAGTTCGTACGTAAGCCCGTTGAGGTCGCGGCCTTGCCGGTAATGCAGGAAACATCGCACGGTCGAAAGAAAATCCAGAGCCGCGCCGCAATCTTTGCGGAGTGTCATTGGTAAGACGTTCTCTGTCGGCCACGTGCCAGTTTTCTCGAGTTCTGATACCAACGTGAGCCAGGACGCGACTTGATAGTCGCGCATGCCACCTGGGCAATCTTTTATGTTTGGTTCCAGGTGAAAAATCGTGTGCCCGTATTTTTTGTGCCTCGCCCGAGTCAGGTCGACGAGTCTCTGCATTAACTCGATAGCGTCGCGGGCAACCATTTTCGGGATGATCTGTTCTCTCAATTGCTCAAAAAGGTGCTCATCACCGCTGAGGTATCGGCAATCGAGAAGCGAAATATTGAATTCCAGGTTATCGCGATGAAGTTTGCTGCAATCAGCTAAGGTTCGCGCAGTCGGGCTGACGCGAAGGTGCAAATCCCAGAGATCCTGGCAAAGCTTCCGGATCTGCTTCTGCGCCTGCTCGCTCGGCGATGATGCAGACAAAAACAAGAGGTCAACATCGGAGCACGGAAATAACGTTTGGCGCCCGTAACCTCCCAGGGCCACGACACAGACTTTTTCCAACCGCTCCGCGCTCTCTGTGGCGGAGTTCCACAACTGCGTTGTGACCTTGTCGACCAGATCCGAACGCTCGCGGACGGCGGCTTTGCCGTTGTGCGAATCTTCAAATCTGGCCCGGACCTTCTCGGACTCTTTCTTGAAATAGTCCTGAGTTGTAAAAGTGACAGCCGTTAGTGACATACGATTTCAGTCTTTTTGCACCATATGAAATAAAACGGATAAGCTGAGCATCAGTGAATCGCGGCGAGAAAGAACTTAGTATCTAGAGCGCGGCGTTCCCTCGCTCTTGATTTCGAATGCGGATCGCCTCGTCGACCTTGGACAAGAAAATCTTGCCGTCGCCAATCTGTCCGCTGCGTGCGGCATTCACGATCGCGTCTACTGCTCTTTCCACCATGTCATCAGCCAATACCATTTCCAGCTTGATTTTTGGAATCAGATCCACGGTGTACTCTCGTCCACGATAAAACTCAGTATGTCCTTTCTGCCTTCCGTGTCCTCGCGCCTCGAGCACGGTCATTCCTTCTACACCGATATCGTGAAGTGCGGTTTTGACCGCTTCCAATTTCGACGTCTGAATCACAGCTTCAATTTTTGTCATCGTACTCCGTCTCAAGAACTGAGCTCACTCGCGGCTGCCCGTCTTTCGTCCTCAAGCTGACACTTCGAAGTTGTAGCCTTCTTCTCCGTGCTGCGACAGATCCAGACCCTGGATCTCATGACCTTCCGGAACCCGCAATCCGATCGTTAAGTCGACAACCTTCAGGATGACCAGCGTTCCAACCGCAGCCAGAACCCAGCCAATTACCACCCCAACAAACTGATTTAATAACTGGCCGGCATTTCCATCAACGACGCCCAGCCCCGTGATGTTCCCCTGCGCATCCTTGAAAATAGGATTAATTGCGCGCGAGGCGAATACACCTGTGAGCAGAGCGCCAATCGTACCGCCCGTACCATGTACGCCGAAAGCATCCAGGGAATCGTCGTAGCCTAATCGAGCCTTCACTTGTGCGACCATCAGGTAACAAACCACTCCGGCGATCAAGCCAATCGCGAGAGCAGACATCGGGCTGACAAATCCCGCCGCAGGTGTGATGGCTACGAGTCCAGCTACGGCGCCAGAGACAGCACCGAGAGTGCTGGGCTTGCCATTTCGTATCCATTCAGCTCCTGCCCAGCCCACAACCGCAGCAGCCGCTCCGAAATGGGTGGCGACAAAAGCACTCGTGGCCAACGGGCCCGCGGCCAATGCGCTTCCGGCGTTGAATCCGAACCACCCCACCCAAAGCAAGCAGGCTCCTATGAAACTTAGCACCACACTATGGGGCGGCATGGGCTCTCGCGGATAACCGACACGTTTTCCCAGATAAAGAGCACACACCAGCGCGGAGACTCCAGACGTCACATGGACCACAGTTCCGCCGGCAAAATCGAGCGTGGGAAAGCGTCCGCCTAAAGCCGCGTTCAGCAGGCCTCCTTTTCCCCAGACCATGTGGGCCATCGGGTCGTACACAACGATCGACCACAGGATCATGAACAGAACCATGGCGCTGAACTTCATCCGCTCCGCGAATGCTCCGGTGATCAGCGCAGGGGTGATGATGGCAAACATTAGCTGGTATACCATGAAGGTCTGTTGCGGGATGGTGGCGGAATAGTCTGCATCCGGTAGCAGGCCTACTCCTCGCAAGAAGATGTGATCGAAAGCTCCAATGAAGCTGTTTCCTGTTCCAAACGAGAGACTATAACCGACGAGCGCCCAAAGAATTGTGACTATGGCCATCAAGGCAAAGCTCTGCATCATGGTGGCCAGCACATTCTTCTTACGTACCAGCCCGCCATAGAAAAGAGCCAGGCCGGGGCCAGTCATCAATAGTACGAGCGCGGAACTCACTAGCATCCATGAGTTATCTGCGGAATTCTTGGCCTCGGTGACAGCTTGCTCAAGTCGGGTGATGCGTTCCGTTTGGCTCTCAGAGCCGGCGGAAGTGAGGCTTGAGGATGTCTGTGGAAACGCAGAATAAGCCGCAATCCAAAGGAACAGCAACGTTAGGAGTACCTTGACCCCTCGTTTGTCTGCGAACAATTTGTCTTGCTCCTTGGCTTCAGGAGGTCGAGTAGAACCCGCGCGCCGAACCGTTGGCTGCACTACTCAAACGGAAAAGGCGCTGCAAGACCGTTACTTTAACTAGCCACTCAGAGTTCGGGAAATTGAAACTATTTATGACGCCTATCAGGAAAGGTTATGGGCACAATACACCTTCTGCGCGGCGATCACGCATTAGCTCGCGACTTTTAAGAGACGCGTCCCTCGACTGAGAGCGATTAACTACAAAGCCGCTACTCCGCGTTCTTGATTCCGGATCCGGATCGCTTCCTCCACCCGGTAGAGAAAGATCTTGCCATCGCCAATTTTTCCACTACCAGCTGTCTGCACAATGGCGTCTACCACGGCGTCCACCAGGTTATCGGGTAGGACCATCTCCAGTTTGATTTTCGGCAACAAGTCAACACTGTATTCGCGGCCTCGATACGTCTCAGTGTGACCTTTCTGGCGTCCATGTCCGCGCACATCGGATATGGTCATGCCTTCCACGCCGAGTTCGCTAAGCACTTCCTTTACGGTTTCAAATCTCGATGGCTGAATAATCGCTTCAAGTTTGGTCATCTGTCCCTTTGCCTCGAAGTTACGTAAGTTCTTCGCAGGACCACTACTGGGCCGGGAAAACTGAGCCGGATTCAAGAGCTCATTTGGTCCATGGCGATCCGCTGCAGCGCCTTCGCCCCTGCCAGGCTCGGTGATGGCTCCGCAGCACGAGCTTGTGCACTCATGCCTGCGGGCGCGCTGAGAGCTGAGATGACATATTCTGGATACGCCGAAATGCCATGCTCGTGCAGATCCAATCCGTAGAGCTCGCCCTCGGCGGAGACGCGTAGCGTTCCGGTCAAATTGACCAAATACATCACGGCCAAGGCAACCGAAAACGTAGCGGACGTAACAATCAAACTGCCGATCGCCTGGGCGATCAACACTTGCGTGCCACCACCGTAAAAGAGTCCAGTCAGCGGAGCGGAGTTGTCCGGTGAAACCGGTCCAGTCGCTCCGTATTTACCGCAAGCAAACAAGCCCAGCGACAATGTGCCCCAGATGCCGCATATGCCGTGCACAGGTACTGCACCGATGGGATCGTCAATACGCAGCCATTCCAGCAATTCGACGCCCGCAACCACGATCACCCCGGCAACACCGCCAAGCAAAATGGCTCCAGTCGGGCTCACCCAGTAGCAAGGACAAGTGATCGCTACTAATCCTGCCAAGAATCCGTTTACCGTGAAGCTCACATCCCATTTCTTGTTCGGGATGTAAGCGTAGATCATTGCGGTTAAGCCGGCTGCGCATGCAGCTAGCGTGGTATTGGTGGCGACCCTTCCAATGCCTTCGAAGTCCATCGCGGAAAGCGTGCTGCCAGGATTGAAACCGTACCAGCCAAACCAGAGAAGGAGGCCGCCGCTGGCTGCAATCGTTAGATCGTGGGGCATCATCGGACCCCCACCATCGCGCTTGAACTTTCGTCCCAGGCGCGGACCTAGAACGATCGCGCCGGCCAAAGCAATGAAACCTCCGATGGTATGCACGACGGTTGAACCCGCGAAATCATGGAAGCCCATTCCGAGTGAAGAGAAGAAATGGCCATTGCTGCCCATCGCAGCCAGAAAGCCATCCGGCCCCCAAGCCCAGTGACCTACGATCGGGTAGATGAAACCCGACACTGCGACGCTGTACAACAGATCGCCGACAAAGCTGGTGCGGCCGATCATCGCACCCGAAGTGATGGTCGAGCAGGTGTCAGCAAAGGCAAATTGGAATAGCCAAAATGCGAGAAATGCTACTCCGGTCGTTTCATAAGTCGCGGGCACATCTTTCAGGAAAAACCAGTGATACCCGATGAAGCCATTGCCGTGGCTGAACATGAAAGCAAAGCCGAAGGCGAAGAAGAGTAAACCGCAAAGGCAGGTGTCCACGATGCATTCCATCAGGACATTTACGGTCTCGCGGGAGCGGCAGAAGCCCGCCTCCAGCATGGTAAAGCCCACCTGCATTCCAAACACCAGGAACGCAGCCACCAACGTCCAGACGGTGTTGATCGGATTGACGATGTCCGCGCCTTTAATCTCTACATCCGCGGCGTAGACACGGCCAAAGAACAGACTTGAAATTACAGTAATGATGAGCAGTACCAACCCCACGCCCATAGCTTTGCCGGCAAACAGAAGCCTTCCGTACCGGCGCCATTCAGGATCACCCAAACGAGTTTTCAGGCGAGTGAACTTCTCCGCCAGCGGTAGCTTCTTACCTTCTTGCAGCCTGGCAAACATAGATCGCTCCTTAATCAGAGTTAATTGTTTTCGTCAAACGAAGTACTTCGCCTCGCACTTTCGCTTCCTGCAAACAGCTGTTGTCTTTCGTAACGGACCCAAAATTGCGGTGCGGGCGCGGCTTGGGTGCTGGTCCCAGGGGTAATTTGGTTTTGAACCCAAGCCGATCGCCCCATGAGAGCAGCACAAATTTCGCTGCTCGCATCTCGTGTCGGTTTCGCAATTGTTCAGCATCCCCCATTGCGGCAACCGCTTCAGTATGTAGACTCATAGCTAACCTTCCCGCCAATTACCTGGCCTCGCGACTGTCGAACATGAACACAAGTCCGGCGGTCATAGTGTTTTGAGCGGTGACAGGCAGCCCATTCCCTTTCACGAATGTTGGCAGGTTTGACATATCATGCCGGAATTCGAGGCGGCTCATAATGTGGCTTGCGATCATGCGCTGAAAGGTACCGGTGATGCCGTTGAAATGCTGCGGCGTCCCGGTGGTAAATCCGTCATGATCGTCGTAATACTCGTACCGGCTCGAAACCACGTATTTGTCGTTGAGAGCGTACTTGACGTAACCAGCAACTCCGGTCCAGAAAACAGGTTTCGGGCCGAACGTTAGCGTCGGAGACGTAGCGAGGATCGGATGATCGCCCCGGCCATAATCGCCGTTGACGGTAAAGGAGAGCTTGCTCGTCGGCGAATAGGTGATCACGGTGTCCCAAAGCTGCCGCCAATTGGAGTTGTCGTTAGCCTGCTCCGGACCAGCCATATAGTTTTGAATGAAGCTGACCTTCTTGGTGGGATTCCATCCAAAACTTGCTCCGTAAGTCTTCCCTGTGTTGTTCTCCACGATGTTGTTCCAGCCATTGACGACGAAACCGGTGACTGAATACTTGTCGCTAAATGAATACTTGGCACGCAATCCGTAATGGAAATACGGAATGGCATAAGAAAAAAGCAGACCGCGTGAGTAGTTCCAGTCATCCTTGGTCTCGATCACTTCGGCGCCGTGCGGAGTGACAAATTTGCCGGCGTCAATCTGCAAGCCCTTGCCCACAGGGGCGAGATATGAGAAATAGGCTTCCTTCAGATACTGATCAAAACCCAAACCGCCGGGATCATTTCCATTGACCGCGTTGATCGCTTGCCCAAACCCGAGTGCAATGTGATATCCGGTCCGGCTGTTCGCCGCATCCGGAGTTTTGTCGACCACTAGCTCAACAAGATTTAGTGCGAATTGATTCGAGGCAACATCGAAGCTGCGGAATCCGTTTGTCCGAGAGGAAGGTTGGTTGGAGTTGTAGTTGTAATAAGTGTCTACGAAGCCGCTCACCGAAGTGGGGCCCAGGAGGCTCGCAATCGAGATGGCCGGCGGAGGCGAAGAAACTGCCGGCGTTGTATTTACGAGATTCGCCTGCGCAGTTTGTGGCGGAGTTGCGGTGCTCGACGCCACGCTGCCGTCTTGCTTCAGCGCTGCAAGCTCGCTGCGAAGATCCCTAACTTGCTTTTCGAGTTCTTGCATTCGTTCCGAAATCTCCGATGGAGCCGGTTCTGCCGCCGGCTGATTCTGAGCTCTGCATAGCGGGGCGGGCACAAATGCAACGCAGAACCCCAACACGGTCACGATCACCCAGGAACCACGATTCATCTTGACGGCTCGCTTTCTCCCCTAGGACGCAGGTCATTTCCATCTACGACTTCATGACCTCGTGACCAGTGAGCGCACACTACAGGTCGCGCTCTGTGAGAGTCCAATACATAATTCTTCTCACGTGCATCACAAATATTTTGAAAACTTAAATTTATCGAGAAGATAAGCCGCATTTATGGGCACGCGCGGCGGACGAGGAATCGACACACTTCGCGTGCGTTTACAGTGAGCGTTTAGAGCCGTATTTGGGACTTGTGCAGCTGCGGCGCTTTAACGGTAACTGACAGCGGGTAGACTATAATCTTTGGCTAGGCAGTTTGCGCTTCCGCTCTAGTATTTGGCTGCCACATCCAAACAAAAAATGAGGAGTGATGCATGTCAGCACCAAGCCGTCGTCCCGAAATTCGCCGCCGTCGCACGCGCAACGAAAAAATTGTTAAGCTTAGAAAGCGTCACGCCGCTGCGTCGACTGAAGCAGAGCGCACCCGCATCGCCGGGAAGCTGCAGCGCATGGCTGTCAATTCTCCTGGGCAGCCGCTACTGAAGAAAGACTAAAGCGGCCGAAGGAATTGGGGCTAGTCAAATGCCGCGGGCAAGGGCGCCCGGGCTGCACGGCGATTGACTTAGGGTTAGGTGTTGGCGACTTTCGGCAGCGATTCCTCATCATTGTGTGATCGCACCCTCTGGCATCGCTGCCCTGTCACGTTCTCGTATACGTTAAGAATTTCCCGCGCGGAAGCATCCCAGGAGAATTTCTTGGCCTGATCGTAACCTCGCTGCTTCATCCTCTCGCGCAATGTCTGGTCGAGCAATACGCGGTGCAGTGCGCGCATGATTTCGAAAACATTTTCCGGATTGACCAATACCGCCGCGTTGCCCACAACCTCAGGAAGAGACGAGGTGTTTGACGTCAGTACCGGAGTGCCATGCGCCATGGCTTCCAGCGGAGGCAGCCCAAATCCCTCATACAACGACGGGAAGACGAAAGTCTTCGCCGAGTCATAGAAAATGCGGAGCACCTCGATAGGGACGAATCCCATGAAGCGTACGTCATTCTGAACACCACCGCGGATAACGGTACGACGCAGGTCAGGGTGTTTCGAGAGCTCATCCCCAATGATGATCAACTTGAGATCGGGATATTTGCCTTCTTTGTCCAGTTCAGCCTTCAGAGCTGAGAAGGCTTCGATGATTCGCACCACATTCTTGTGCGGACTGATTCGCCCGGCATACAGGATGAAAGGATAGGTCACCAGGTAGCGTTCGGCGAGAAATTGGCGATCGCTGTCGTTCGTGTGTCCACGCAAGAAGCGTTCGTCAATGGCGTTGTAGACAACTTCAATCCGCGACGCTGGAATGCCAAACAGCTTCTCGATTTCACTCTTGGTAAATTTAGAAACAGCGAAGATCCGCGCCGCTCCTCTGAGCATCCTGCGTGTAAGTTGAAAATGTAAAAAGCGTCTGAGCCCCGAGCGATCGTGCGCGCGATACATATGTTCGAGCACATCGTGTACGGTCATCACGTAGGGGCAAGGCAGAGCTCTCGGCAACCAGAACAGATGGGGGATGTGAACCAGATCACAGCTCAGATGTCTGAGAATGTTGCGGAATGCCAACGACCCCTTCACCGTAGTGTCGCCGTCCAGCAGCGGGACAGACTGAAAATTGGACGGCAACGGCCCGATCTCTGCGATCTTTTGTGGTAAACCCATAAGAAAGTACTGATTATGGCGATCCAGCCGGCCCAAGGCGCGCACCACGTTGCGCGTGTAGGTGCCCACTCCAAACTCGGTCATCCTGCGGATATCGATGGCGACTTTCACGGAAAGATTTTAAGCGCTGCGAATGTCAGTCGGTTTTAGACACGGACTTCCGCCTGGGCCTTGGCCCTTCGCTCGGGATACAGGGGAAAAGCTTCCGCCATCTCCAGCACCCGGTCACGAATCTTCCGCAGGAGCGCCCCGTCGCTGCGGTGATGCAACGCCTCAGAGATCCAGCTACCGATCTGACGCATCTCAGGTTCCTTCATACCGCGTGTGGTGAGAGCCGGCGTGCCGATCCGGATACCGCTGGGTTTCATGGGGGGATTCGTGTCGAATGGAATAGCATTCTTATTGACCGTAATGCCCGCTTCGCCCAATGCCTTCTCAGCCTCGCTTCCCAGCATTCCCTGGGAAAAAACATCGATCAGCATGAGGTGCGTGTCAGTCCCGCCCGAAATAACTCGAAAGCCTTCGGCCGCCAAAGCGTCGGCCAGCACTTTGGCATTGAGCACGATCTGTCGCGCATAATCTCGGAAATCGGGCTGCATTGCTTCATGAAAGCAGACTGCTTTCGCGGCAATGATGTGAACCAGTGGCCCACCCTGCATACCCGGGAAAACAACCTTATCGATGGCGCCAGCAAACTCTTGCCTGCAAAGAATCATGCCGGCACGCGGTCCGCGCAGCGTCTTGTGGGTGGTCGAAGTCACAATATGCGCATGTGGCACCGGTGACGGATGTACGCCCCCAGCAACCAGCCCGGCGAAGTGTGCCATGTCAACCAGATAGAGGGCGCCAACCTTGTCGGCGATCTGGCGCATACGGGCAAAATCAATAATCCGCGGATATGCGCTGCCTCCTCCGATGATCAACTTCGGTTTTTCCTTTTCCGCCAGCTTTTCGAGATCGTCATAATCAATGGTCTCGCTCTCTTTGGTGACGCCGTAAGGGACGATTCGATAAGTTTTGCCGGAAAAATTCAGATGGTGTCCGTGGGTAAGGTGTCCGCCGTGGGCCAAATTCAGTCCAAGGATGGTATCGCCGGGCTGCAATACGGCCGCATATGCTTCCATATTCGCCTGCGATCCGGCGTGGGGCTGCACGTTTGCGTGTTCCGCTCCAAAGAGTTTCTTGGCTCTTTCGCGCGCCAAATCTTCCACCACATCGGCAAATTCACAACCTCCGTAGTAGCGCTTGCCAGGATAACCCTCGGCATACTTGTTGGTGAAGACGGAGCCCATGGCTTCCAGAACCGCTTCGCTGACGAAGTTTTCTGACGCAATCAGCTCTAACCCATCATGCTGCCGGCGTACTTCGTCATCGATGGCTGCGGCGATCTGGGGATCCACTTCGTACAGCGGTTGGGAGATGTTCTTCATGATTAAGCTCTCGGATTAGCACTCGGCATTCAGCAATTAGCATTTAGCCATAAAGGTCTGTGCTCGAGCTTTGGCTCGGTGCTAAATCCCAATCATTCTAGCTAAGCGTCGAGGAATTAGCACTTCCGCATTCGACGCAAACAGGTGCTAATGCAAAGCGCTAAAGGCTAGCCTTCAAATGCTGTACGGAAAAAAGATGCTATGTGCCAGCCATCCATGTACTTGTAAGGCGCCTCGCCTGTGGTGTAGTGGCCGCAGGGAAGGACCACTACTTTGTGATCGAGCGCATGCTTCCCAAATTGTTCTACCACCTGGCGGGAAAATTCAGGCAGGAAGGTCAGGTCGTACTTCGCGTATACGACGAGCGATTTCTTCTGCCAGCGCGCAAATTGTGGGAAGTAGGACACGGGACTAATTGCGCTCCATAGCACGCGCAGGCGCTCGAGATCGATATTGGTTTCCAAGCCTTGACGAATGTGCCGTGTGGATTGGCCGTGCCAAACCACGTCTGCGAAGTAGGTGGAAGCGTGATTGAACGCTGCAACCCGGATGCGCGGATCATGGGCACTAGCCAGAAAGGCATAGCAAGAGCCCAAGCTTGTGCCCAGGATTCCCAACCGGTTGTACCCCTGACGTTCCAGCCAATCTAAGCAGCAACGGACATCAGTAACGCCCTGGCGACAAGCGTCGAGTGTGCGCCCGATGTTGGCGGAGACAGCGTAATCTGCGCGATCAATCTCAGGCGGTTTTCGGATGTCGTGGTACGGGAGGCTCAAACGCAGAACCGCAACGCCCAGCAGATTCAATGTGCGGCACAATCCAGTATAGGCCACTGCGTCTGCGTTCCAATGCGGCAGTAGGACGACAGCGCGCCTGCCACGTGCCGGAAACCACCGTGCATTCACCAGGTTGTTCTCGGGATACGGCGTGCGCACAGGGGAAGTGAACCGCAAGAACTCAGCATAAGTTCCACGAACTTTTCTTTCCAGTTTCGGATCCGGCACTTCACGAGTGCTGAAAACCTTAATTTCCCGATTTTCCAGCCGAAAATCACTGGGCGTAGCGTAGGAATAGAATTCGTCGCTGTTGGCTACAATCCGCCGACTGAAATCCCGAAGGAACTGCTCGCAGTCCTGGGGCATGTGCCCGGGCGGAAAGCCATTGCGGCAGGGCCAGTCCCGCGCCCATTTCACTCCCCAATCCAGCGGACGCACCACTCGATTGTTGTCTACGGATGTAAGCCCGGTTTCCCAGTCATACATCCACTGCATGTAGCGTGAGGACATGGTTATCGCAAAATATTAGCAAAACGTCTTGGGACAACTGACGTGAAAGCAATTGAATGGTCATGGACAGGATTCAGATTGAACATCCGGCCGCTGAATGGAGCTAGGCTAGGCGCTGTACTTCCTCGGAACCCGCTTTGAAATCCCACAGAGAATCTCATAAGGAACGGTATTGGCCAGTGCTGCGTGCTCGCGTGCGTCTACGGTAAGTCCATCGCAGGATCCTAGTAACACTACTTCGTCACCCACTGAGATTCCGGGAAGACCCGTGACATCCACCAGGGTCAGGTCCATCGAAATTCGCCCGACAATCGGGGCGTAGTGCTCGCGTACGATCACCCGACCGCCGGAGAAGAGTCCCCGGTTCAATCCGTCGGCGTATCCCACCGGCAGTACGGCGATGCGGGCAGGGGCCTTGGTCACATATGTTCCGCCATAGCCCAGCGCCTGTCTGGCGGGAACTTCGCGTAGCGACAGAATTCGTGTTTTCCATGTCAGGACCGGCTTCACAGGCAAGCGCAACTTGCTGCCGCTGACTTCTCTGCCTGCCCGCTCAAAGGGCAGATAGTAACCGTACAAGGCGATGCCTGGCCGCACCATATTGTGCCAGGACTGCGGACGCGAGATTACCGCACCGGTGTTGGCAGCGTGAAGCAGTGCAGGCCGCAGGCCACGGTCTCGTAACAATCGTTGAACATTTTCAAAACGCTTCAACTGTTCGTCTACCGAAGGCGCATCCAGCACTTCAGACGAGGCGAGATGAGTCGACAGCCCCTCAAGCAGTAAGTGGGACGAGGATTTCAGCGGCGAACAGATGTCGGGCAACTCTTCCGGTGTCACACCCAAGCGTCCCATCCCAGTGTCCACCTTCAAGTGAACGGGGTGTTTGGAAACGCCAAGCCGGGCGGAAGCCTTCTCCAACAATTCAATTTGTGAAGCTTCCCAGATGGTCGGCGTGAGTCCTAAACGAACGATTTCCTCTTCTTCGCCGCGCCAGAATCCGGTCATTAACAAAATGCGCGTCCGGATCCCGGCATCGCGCAGAGGAATCGCCTCATCGAGCGATGTCACTCCCAGCCACCGTGTTCCCTCTTCCTCAAGGGTTTGCGCGCACTCCAAGGCTCCGTGTCCATAAGCATCCGCTTTCACCACAGCACACACGGTAACGTGAGGGCCTACGTGCTGCTCGATTACGTGAAGATTATGGCGCAGATTTGCCAGCGAAATCTCTGCCCATGTGGGTCGAGTTGCAGTCCGCTTCAAAATTTCCACGGTAGCCACTGTAGCCGATTATAGCGAGGAGTCCTGCGACACCCACGTTACCCCTGTGCTACGCCCATACGCCTCCGACCTGCTGAAAGTGCTGTTCATTTAGCCGCCCGAAAGCACGAAGTTCACCGTGACCTGCGTCTCGACCTCC
>MNDG01000138.1 GCA_001914815.1 Acidobacteriales bacterium 13_2_20CM_55_8 | reverse complement strand
AGTGGATTCAATTCAAGGGCCAGGGCCATCAATGATTCGGCGCGTCGCCGATGTTGCTCTGACTGATCCAGATTGCGAGTAACCTCCAGGACAACGGCTGCTTGCGCTGCCAAAACCCGGGCACGGCGAATATCCTCTTGAGAGATCCCCTGCCGGTCCTGTCGATCGAGGACGCCAAACATCCCTAATACCTGGCCATCGCTACCCAGTAGCGGCACGGCCACTATTTGCCGCACCTTCAACTTGGCAATCATTTCCAGGTTCGCGTCGGGAACCTTTGTGGGGTCATCCGTCCAAAAAACCTCTTTATTGATTAAAGCCCGGCGAGCGGCGCCTTCGGGAAACTCGTGATCCATGGGGTCAGTCACCCCGTTGTCGGTCCCCCAACGCAGTTGAAACACGCCGTCTTCGAGCAGTCCTATGAAAGCGCTGCTGAAACCCAGGAAGCCGCTGGCGCGCAGTACGAATTGCTGCATGAACTCATCAAGACGCCCGATTGAGCCCAGTTCGGAAGAGATGTCCAGCAACTGATGCAGTTCATGCGCTTGTGCCCGGGCGGTGGCATAGAGCTCGGCATTGGCAATGGCGACAGCGCCAAAACCAGCTACCGCGGAAACCAAGGACTTCTCTTCCACGCTAAAAGCGCCTTCTTGGCGGGGATAAACCAGCACCGCGCCTTGAGTCACCGAAGTTCGAAAAGGAGCTGCAATCAGCATGCCCGCCGGCACCAAGTCCCCGAGAGCGTGCCTTGTGGGATCGATCGCAACGCTGATGGGCTCGCCGGCAGCAACCGCGCGCATCGCCAAGTCAGCGGCGAAATGCAGGCCTTTGCGATCGTGACGGGCCCGGACTGAGCTTGCCAATTGTGGGGACTCAGCCGAGACGGCACGCAGGCCGAAGGCAGCTCCTTCGCGGAGCAGGATACATACCAACCGAGTGCGCAGCAAGACTCGCAGACGGTCGGCCACAGCCTCGACCACGGCAGAGGCAGCCGGCACAGAATGGATGGCCTGGGCCACTTCGGCCAGGATTTCGGCACGCCGGTGCTCCTCCCGGGAAACTTGGGAGAGACGGCTCGCTTCCAGAAGGCTGCCCAGCTGACCCGCGAGAATCGTGGCTTTGGCTGCCAAATCCTCGGAGAAAAAATCCTCATCTGAGGCATGCAGAAAGACCGCAGCACCAATCACTTCACTGGAAACCACCAGCGGCGCTGCCATCAGCGATCGCGCACGAAATTCCGCCGCCATCGGGTAACGGGCGGGATCCAGACGATTCACATACACCGTCTTGCGCAGCCGAACCGCCTCCGTCGCCACGGCGCTCTGACTGGCTTTCAGGCGCTTGCCTCGGAAGGATTCCGCCCGCAGGCCATCGGCTTCCGTTCCGACCATTTCGTCGGAAGACACTCGCCGCCAGAAATAGGTTCCATCAACCTGAAAGAATTCCCGAGTGGCCCGACAAAACAGCTCGATTAAAGCCGGAGCATCAGTTCCCCGTGCCGCCGCTGCCGAAAATTGCAGGAGCAGTCTTTGGAACGCCTCGTCCGAGCGGGGTGTGGCTCCTTCCAGGACGCTGGTATCTCCAACTCGCATGGTTAAACCGACACCATCAATTCAAAGAAAAACTACAAGTACTTGAATATACAGGAAATTAGCTTCTAATCTCAATTTGAGTCAAGGAAATAACGCCCGAGGTGCCGACTTGGGAAATCCCTGAAGACCGGCGTGCGGCTCCGTCTCACAGTGAGAGCGAAGTAAGGCGATGAGACGATTCGTCATCGCTCTGCCAGGCGAGTTTTTCTAGGATCTCCACCGGCAAGTTGTTTACTGATATGAACTTAGGATTTCTCGATGAATTTCGACTGCAGGCCGGGCGCTGGCAACGGCATTGCACTCAGATGGACAACATTACTGCGGGGAGGATGTGTGTCTTCACGGCCAAGCCCGAATTGGGCAAACCGCGCCCGGCTGCTTTTACTGGGAGTAGTTAGCGCTTTGGCTTTGGTTCACCCTCTGCAGGGTATGGGCCAGGAACAACTCACGCGCAAAGTACGAACCAAAGTGGCTCCGGTTTATCCGGACGTCGCCCGCCGAATGAACCTCACCGGGACGGTCAGACTTGTGGTGGTTGTAACGCCCAGTGGAAAGGTAAAAACCGCGAAGCTAGTCGGCGGACATCCGATCCTGGTGAGTGCTGCCATGGACGCCCTGAAGAGATGGAAATTCGAACCGGGTTCGGAGGAGAGCACGGGAATGGTTGAATTTAAGTTTCAGCCCTCGGACTGAAGGGGTAGGTCAGGCCAGTCCCAGGCATGGACGTTTAGTCGTTTCACGGAGGAACAGCGATGACGATTGGCAAGAAACTTTACGTTAATTTCGGAGCCATCCTGGCGATGGTGTTGGTGCTGTTCCTGATCAATCTGGTGGCAGTCCAGCGGGAACACAGCGCCAAAGCTGCAGCCTCGCAGGCACTGGCGCTGGCCGACGCCACCGATAAAGTCAAATTTCAGATCATGCAAAACCGCCTTTATCTGAGCAACTACCTGCTCAGCGGCGACACTCGCGAAGTCGACCGCATGAATGAAGGGATTCGAATTCTTTCCGAGAAACTGCAGAATACTCGATCGTTATCCAACTCGGAACAGCAGCGCGCAGCCCTGGATCACGTACAGGAAACCGAGCAGAACTGGGCCAGGGAATTCGCCTTGCCTTTAGAGGAAAAACGAAAAGAAGTTGACGCCGGCAATGCAACTGTCGCAGAACTGCAAATTTTTTATCTGCAGAAAGATGCTTCTTCGTGGGTAAGGACGGCCACCGAATACCTGGACCTCGCCGATAAGGAAAACAAGAAAATACTTGACGATCGGCGGAAGTCCGACGACACCGCAGCCACCGCCACCATCCTGGTCGCGCTGACCAGTACTTTGATCGCGCTGGCGTTAGGTGTGGTTATCGCCTACTCAACTTCGAAATCGATTACTGAGCCGCTGCGTAACTTGATGAAGGTAGCGCAGCAGATCGGCAATGCCGGCGATCTGGATCACGCGATCGACATCAAGCGTAACGATGAAATCGGGGAACTCGCGCGGACCTTCGGCAAGATGGTCACCTACCTCAAGGACATGGCGTCGGTTTCGGAAGCTATCGCGGGCGGCAACCTCAATGTCGAAGTTAAGCCCCGGTCGAAAGATGACACCTTAGGCAATGCATTCGTGCGCATGATCGAAGGATTGAGAAGCCTGGTGTTCAACGTTCGCGACGCCGCGTCCCAGGTGGCAAGCGCCTCCAGCCAAGTGGCCGGAGCGTCCGATGAATCGGCCAAGATCAGCCTGCAGACTGCTTCTGCCATCGACGAAGTCACCAGCACCATGCACGAGATGAGCGTCAACGTACAAAACATGGTGAAGAGCACGCAGGTGCAGGCTTCGAGCGTCAGCGAAACCTCTGCGTCGATCGATCAAATGGTGGCTTCTATTCAACGGGTCGCGGATACCGCCAAGGTGCTGCTGGATATCTCCAATCGTTCAAGAGAAGAGGTGCACAGTGGCATTACCACCATGGAGAAGGCGACTGATGGATTGAATCGTATCAACGTCACGATCCGCTCTTCGGGCGAAATTATCGATGCCCTGGGCCAGCGTGCCGACGATATCGGAAAGATCATCGAGGTCATCGACGATCTCGCCGAGCAGACTAATTTATTGGCTCTGAATGCCGCTATCGAAGCTGCCCGTGCCGGAGAACATGGCTTGGGCTTTGCCGTGGTAGCCGATGAAGTCAGGAAACTGGCGGAAAAATCGGCGCAGTCGACCAAAGAAATTTCCGAGCTGATTCAGAGTATCCAAAAAGAAGCCCGCAAAGCCGTAGAGAATATGGACCGCAGCACTGGCATCGTCAACGACGGACTGGGTCTTGGCCAAGAATTGAATGCGGCTCTCCGCAAGATCTCTAACGTGGTCACCGAAGTTTATAAGTTCGCGCAGGAAATCGGCGCGGCCACCAACCAGCAGTCGCATGGCTCTTCACAAATCGCCAGAGCCACTACCCGGCTGAATGAAATTACTCACGAGATCAACTCCGCCGTGGAAGAACAGGCTTCCGGCGCGCATGCCGTAGTCAAGGCCATGGAGCGCATGCGCGAACTGGTACAGCAGACAACTTCCGGTTCCACGGAATTAGCGGCTTCGGCTGAGCAGATGTCGAAAATGTCGCGCGGATTGTTGGATTCAATGGACCGCTTCGCGCTGGAACAAATTGAACGACTGATCGGGCGTCGCGACGACAAGACAGGCGCTAAGGGTAATGCCCGGCAGGCAGCAGCCGGCCTTCGGGGCTGATCCGCATCCACATGAACCGCGAACTGCACATTGTCGGTTTTCAGCTGGGTCACGAGACTTACGGCGTGCCCATCACTTCCCTGCATGAAATCGTGCGCGTTCCCGAGATCACGGCTGTACCGGACGCGCCGGATTATATCGAGGGCGTGATCAACCTCCGCGGAAAAATTGTCTCAGTCATCGATTTGCGCAAACGTTTTGGGCAGAAAAAAGTCGCGCTAGCCAGGCAGCATCGGATTCTGGTGGTCGAACATAAGGGACGTCTTTCCGGGCTGATTGTGGATTCTGCTTCTGAGGTGCTCAAGATTCCCGAAAGTGATATCGAACCCGCCCCTCAGGTGTTCAGGGAAGGCCGATTAAATTGCGTCACCGGACTGGGCAAGTACGGGGGACGCCTGATTGTGTTGTTGGACATGGCCAAGCTGCTCGAATACAGCGGACCAAACCAAGCGGTTGCGGATGTGGAAGAACAGCCACCTGCGACCAATGCTCGCAGCGCAGCGGCGAAATAGCGTTTCGAAGCTGGCAAGGAAGAAAGAGAACTCATGAGCACGCTGGGCATATCCGGCATGTCGGTCCAACTCACGGAAGCCGAACTGAAGCTCTTGCAGGCCCTTATCTATCAGGAGTGCGGCATGCATTTCGACGAACGCCGCACCCACTTTCTGCAGGACCGCCTGCAACGAAGACTCAAAGAATGTCAGCTGGATTCCTTTTATAGCTACTACCGGCTGCTGATCAGCCACGAAGGTAAGCAGGAACTGGCCCGCCTGCTGGAAAACCTTACGGTGAACGAGACCAGCTTCTTTCGCAACAAAGCCCAACTCGAGTTATTTCACAAATACATTCTGGATGATCTGCTTCGCCGCAAACAGGAGCGCCGCGATTATTCCCTTCGCATATGGAGTGCGGGTTGCTCCACCGGACAGGAACCTTACACGATTGCCATGCTGGTGGCGGATGGCTTGGCATACCACTATCTCCGCAATCCCTTTCCAATGGAGATGCCCTTTCCTAAGCCATTGGTTCCTCCGCCCTGGAAAGTTGAAATTCTAGCCAGCGATATCAGCTATTCAGTACTGCGGGCCGGCCAGGAAGGCGCATACAACGCGGCGCAGATGGAGCCGGTGGACTACAGCTATCGGCTGCGCTATTTCGACAAGGTGGGACAGCGCTACGTCATCAAAAAGGCTCTGAAGGAGTTGGTTCATTTCGACTTCCACAACCTGAAAACGGAATACCTGCCACAACGCAACGACTTCATTTTCTGCCGCAACGTGATGATGTACTTTGACGAAGCAGAACAGAGACGGCTCATCGAAAAATTCGGACGATGCTTGAATGCCGAGGGCTACCTGTTCGTTGGCCATGCCGAAAGTCTTCTTGGCTTGACCAATCAGTTCGCCATGGTTCACCGCAATAGTGGAACCGCTTATCAGCGCGTCGAGGTGACTGTTTTTTGAAACCGCGCAGGACCTATTGCAGTCGCTGAATGAGGAGGCGCTGAAACTGGAAAAGCACCCGGGGGATGCGGAAACCGTGCGCAGCATCCGCCGCATTATTCACACCCTGAAAGGTGACGCTGCAGCTTGCGGCTATCGCGAACTGAGCGAATCGGCGCACGAACTCGAGGATGCCCTGGCTGTAGAAACCGCTTCGTCTCACAGGGGCTTGGCCGACGTGGCCTTTGCTGCTGCCGATATATTCGGCTCGATGCTAAGGTCTTACCGTCGCCGGGCAAAGCTTCCATCAGTGGAAGCTCTGCGGAAGATGATCCGAGATCTGGGCGAAAATTCGACCAACAAAAAGCGCATGGACAAAAAGAAGGCTGCGAAAGTTCCAGCCAGCAAGGCCGAGTGGACCGAGTATGAAAAACTTGAAGTTCAGAATGCATTGAATCAAGGCAAACCCGTTTATCACGTTAAGGCGCAATTTGACCCGCGATGTGCTATGCCAGTTGCCGCTCGTCAACTGCTCCTGAATTCGCTCGGTGCGGTTGGTCAAGTGGTCGGCGTAAGGCCTGAGACCGACTCGACTGAGAGCACTGAGCGACTGGAGTTGTTACTGGTTAGCGCTCTGTCGGTTGAAAAGGTTACGGCGAAATGCCGTATTCCGATGGTGCTCGGGCGAGCCAGCGTGGAGCTAATCAAAGGCAAAGTACCAAAGAGAGCGGCATCTGCGAAGCGGTCCAAAGAACCCAGTGGAATCTCTATTGAGTCCATCACCGAAGACGCCCCAACGTCCGCCGCCGAGGAATACGAGGGTCGGGAAAAATTACATCTTGGCGCGGTGGCAGAGAACATTTTGCGTGTCGACGCCGAGCGCATCGATAACGTTCTCAATCTGGTTGGGGAATTGATTATCGGAAAGTCAATGCTGCAACAAGCATTCCAGGAATTGATCAAACACTCACCGAAGGAATCTATGCGTGGCAGATTGGCCGACGCCATGGCTTTTCAATCACGCGTGCTAAATGATCTGCAGCGCTCGGTAATGAAGATCCGCATGGTACCAGTTGAGCAGCTTTTCCGTCGATTTCCGCGAATGGTCCGCGATGTCGCGAAGCAGTGCGGCAAAGAGGTTGACCTGGTCATGAGCGGGCAGGATACCGATCTGGACAAAAGCCTGCTTGACGCTATCGCCGAACCACTGACGCATCTGGTGCGCAACGCCGTCGCTCATGGAATTGAAGACGCGGCAGAGCGCGCCCGTGTGGGAAAACCGGCACGCGGAACCATCCGGCTGGATGCTTATCACCAAGGCAATCACGTAATCGTCGAGATCAGCGATGACGGCAGTGGGGTCGATTCCCAAAAGGTCAAAGCCAAGGCACTCGAAAACAAGATCGTGAGCGCAGAAGAAGCCGAGCGGCTTAGCGAAGCAGACATCCTTGGGCTGGTTTTTCGTCCAGGATTCTCCACTGCCGACGAGATCACCGAGATCGCGGGACGGGGCGTAGGCCTCGACGTTGTGCAGAGCGTTCTCCATCGCCTGAAGGGAACAGTAGAAATTGAAACTCATCCCGGCCAAGGCACAACCTTCCGCCTGAAGTTGCCGCTGACGTTGGCGATCATTAAAGCCTTGCTGTTCCGGGTCGAGCAACGACTGTATGCGATTCCGCTGAACACCGTGGCAGAGATCGCGCGCGCCCGAGAATCTGACCTGCACCGGGTGGACAACTACGAAGTTCTACAGCTTCGTAACCAGGTGCTGCCTCTGGTACGGCTGGGCCGTCCCTCAGCACAGGCCACGCAACAGGCAGCGAAAATCTTCGTGCTAGTGATTACTTTAGGGGAACGCAAACTGGGATTGATCGTGGAGGCACTCGAAGGCGAAGAAGAATTGGTGATCAAAGCTCTGGATGACCAGACTGTCTCGACGGATCTAGTCAGTGGCGCATCCATTCTGGGCGATGGGCGCGTCGTGCTGATCTTGAATCTTGCCGCCATTGTTGAGCGCCATACGAACTCTCGTCCAGGTGAACCCGGCCGTGTAGCTTCGGGCATGCTGCTCTCGCATGCCGACCGGTCACGAATTGCTCAGACTGTTTCGGAGATACAGCCATGACGCCTCCGGTACGAGTGTTGGTGGTAGACGATTCCGCGTTGATGCGCAAACTGATTCCGCAGATCCTGGCGACGGACAGTTCAATCCAAGTGGTCGGCACAGCCATGGATGGAAATTTCGGTTTGAAAAAAATTGAAGACTTGAAGCCGCAAGTCGTCACCCTCGATCTGGAGATGCCTGGCATGGGCGGCCTGGAGATGCTCAAGGAAATCATGCGCCGCCACCGAATTCCCGTTATTGTGGTGAGTTCACACAGTACCCAAGGGGCGTCCGTCACCCTGCAAGCGCTCTCGATGGGAGCCTTCGACTTTGTTGCCAAGCCCAACGACGTTTCGGCACGCATGCCACAAATTGCGCAAGAGCTGATTGCCAAGATCAAGGCTGCAGCTCAGAGCCGCGGCGTAAAAGTGAGGCCGGTCCCGGAAGTTGCGCCGCGAACGCAAAAAGTGCTGCCCGACTCCAGCAAGCTGGTCACACGAGTTATTGCTATTGGGGTTTCTACCGGCGGACCACACGCGCTCCAGTACGTACTCTCTCAGTTACCTGGTGATTTCCCCGGAAGCATTTTAGTGGTGCAACATATGCCTGAGGGATTCACGGAAATGTTCGCCCGGCGACTGGATGAAATCTGTGCTATCGGAATCAAGGAGGCACAATCCGGGGATTTGCTGCTGGCCGGACGAGCCCTGATCTGCCCGGGGAGCCGGCACCTCAAGGTCAAGCGATTGCCCCTCGGTGATGTCGCAGTGCTGAGTGACGATCCGCGTGTGAACGGACATCGTCCGTCGGTAGATGTGCTGTTCAGAAGTGTTGCTGAGGAATTTGGATCCAAAAGCATAGCTCTCCTGATGACGGGAATGGGAGACGACGGCGCTCAGGGCATGGGCGAGGTCAAGGCCGCGGGCGGGATGACCATTGCGCAGAGCGAAGACTCCTGCGTGGTTTTTGGTATGCCAAAAGCTGCCATTGACCGTGGCTACGCCGTCCGCGTGGTGGGTTTGGATGTGCTCGCCAATACGTTGCAGGCGCAATGCGCCGTTGACCGAAAAAACGGAGGCATATCGGAACCGGGCGCTGGCGGCATAGCGGCAGGAGTGGGACGAAACTAATTTGAATTCTCAAGCGGCAGGAGAATTAGTCGAATCGAGCCCCCAAAGGGGCGGAACAATTTAGCCCAGGGCGTAAGCCCTGGGTAGGCAGCAGAGAGAACGAGTCCCGGAGGGACGGAATAAACGCACTGAAGATTTTTGATTTAAATCAGTAGGAGGAGTATATGGAGCAGTTTTCACCCGTAAAACGCAGCAAAGACGGTCAACCCGTCCGCTACCTGGTGGTGGACGATTCCGTCTTCGCCCGCAAGAATCTGGCCCGAATGATCGAAACCTTTGGCGGTCAGCTTGCCGGAGAAGCAGGCGATGGCATGACCGCCATAACCGAATACGAGCGCACTCATCCCGACATCGTGCTAATGGACATCACTATGCCGCAGATGGAAGGCATCGAGGCCGCGGAAAAAATCGTGCGGCAGCATCCCGAAGCTCGCATTGTGATGGTGTCTTCCGTTGGCTATCAGGAAAACATCGTGGCCGCATTGCAGCGCGGCGCCCGCCACTTCGTGCAGAAGCCGGTCAAACCGGAAGTCCTGTACGAGGTCATCAAGTATGTCTTGGGCGAAGATGGCACCGTGGCCGCCGGCGCAGGAGCCTAAAAATGAAAATGGAGTTAATTCAGCCTTTCATTAACGCCGCGGATGCGGTGCTGGCCCAGGGACTACAGTCTCCTACGTCGATTGGAAACCTCAGCATGGACGAAGAGGTCTACCGCCGCAAGGGCGTTGCCGCGCTCATTTCGGTGACCGGTGACATCGAAGGGCGCATCATTTTTGATCTGGACCCGGCTACCGCCGTGCGTGTGGCCAGCCGCTTCGCCGCCAGCGAATTGCCGGAGTCCGACGACCTGGTGCGCGAAACGGTTTGCGAACTGGCGAATCAAGTGACCGGCAACGCGATCACTGCGCTGAACGACCAAGGCTTCCACTTCCGCGTGCATCCCCCCGTGTTGCATACCTTGGAGCACGGAAGCAAGAGCAGTGAAGACACTGAAGCCCTGGTGATCTGCTTCGAAACCGCCAGCGGCAACGTATTCATGAACATTGCCCTGCGCTATAACCGGCGGCGGCAGGGAGAGCGCGCAGCGGCAGGGAAACAATAGACCCAGAAAGCCCCGCCCATTTCGTCTCAGATAAGAAAACAATCAGGAATCAAGGTCCTGCCAGAATGAACACCGGGTTCTGCGGGGGCGGCTGTTCTCCTACGCTTGGTGGCGCAAACGAACTGGACGGCGCGGGGATCTGTAAAGGGTTACCGCTAAGATCCGGAACCAGGGTGTCGGTGGAGGTAAGAATTATCTTCGTGCCCCCTGCATCGCAATTCGACACGAACACTCTTGAACCGTCGCTGCCCGCGACGGTAAACAAGCGGAAGCGAGCCGTTGCGCAGCCCGTCGGGTTCACGGAGTCGATGTTCACCGAACTTAAGGGAATTACTTTCCTCACTGTGTAGGACTGCGTATCAATCACAGTCACCTGTGAACTGAGCGGATCGCTGCCCGGCACATAGCTGACCACGTACGCCCGGCTGCCATCGGGCAGGACCGCGACCGACACTGGCGAGCACGTCACTGGGCAGGCAGGACTTGTTCCAGCAGTCAGATCGATTGTCGCTAACAACGCGGGAGGATCAGTTGCGGCGTCCAGAATGCTTAACGTGTGCGCGCTCGGATTGGTTACGTACAAGCGGTTGCGGCCCTTGTCATACAGCATGAAATTCCCGCCCGACCCTACCGGTACATTGCTGAATGCCTCCGATAATGTGTCAATGGACGATACGGTTCCGCTTCCCTGGTTGAGTACATACACTCTGGCACTGTCGGAACGAGCCACCGCCCAGACGGGTGATGTTCCCGTAGGGATCGAGGGATTCACAGTTTTATCAATCGTGTTGATGCTGGTAACAAAACCACTGCCCTGGTTTGCAACGTACAGCTTCTTTCCATCTGGGGTTTCAGCCAACGCGACCGGATTGGTGCCCACCTGAATCGTGCTTGTGATTACGTTGCTGCTGGTCGAAATCGCGGACACCGTAGCGTTCCCAGCGTTGGCGACATACACCGTGTCATTCTGCGTGGTATGCACGAACACAGGAACCGCGGAAGCCGGCAAGCTCACAGTCGTTATTGCAGTGACATCCGTAGGCAAATACGACGACACGGTATTTTCCAGGCTGTTGGCTACGTAAATCCGGGCACCATTGGGAAGCAGAGCTGCGTGTACAGGACCAAGTCCCAGCTTGGCAACCCCAACGTTGGTATCACCGGAAACGTCGATCCGCGTACTCGATCCAGGATTCGAAGGACCGTTACTGCTGATCACCAACACGTAATGAAAGCTGGATGGATCGGGTGGCGGCGGTGAAATGGGAGTGGCCACAGGCCGGAAGGTGTCGCCGCAACTAGTACAAATCAGAGTGAGAAGGAGAAGCCCCCATACACGGCCCGCGACAGACTCACTCATCAGCACCCCAACCTGGGAAATCGATTTGATCACACAGTTCTCGAAGGAATTTTTTCATTCTAGCGGCTGGCGAGGATATGCGCCAGCGACGTGCCGTCAGCCTTTAATATTTTGGTGATGAAACTTGACGGTCCAGTACATCATTTCCAAGGTCTATTAAGACACTGGATGCGGTGAAAGGCGGATTAAATTGCAGGATACTGCTGAGAGAGCGGTTTGCAAGATCGCATCGGGACGCACTGGCCGAGTGCTGAGTGCTGACTGCCGAATGCTGACCCTTCACCCGCGCGCGCGAGATTTTTTCCCCCCTGCCGCCTCCCTCGTAGTCGCTGCCGGCTTCTTCTTCCCTTCCATATCGGCCAGGCTCTGTTTCAAGGCAGCCATCAGGTCCACCACAGGAGCAAGTTTCTTGGGCTTCTCCACTTCCGCGATCGTGCCGCCTTCCAGTTTGGTTTCGATGAGCTTCTTCAAATTGTCCTGGAAAGTATCGTGATATTTCTCTGGATCCCAGTCAGCAGCCAGCGCCTCAATCAGCTGATGCGCCACCTTGACTTCTGCGTCTTTGAGTTCGATATCGGGAGCGCCAAATCCTTCGACCTTGCGGACCTCCTCGGCGTAGTACATGGTGTGCAGCATGAGTCCACCTTCGTGCGGCCGCAGAAAAACCGTGTATTCGCGGTTGTGCATGGTCAGTTCCGCGATGGCAACATATTCGCTTTTCTCGAGCGCTGTGGTGAGCAACCCGTACGGCCGCCGGCCAGCTTCTTCGGGAAGCATGTAATACGATGATTCAAAGAATACCGGATCAACCTCGCTGGACTTCACGAATTCCAGAATCTCCATGGTCTTCGCAGTCTTGGGTTCAATCTTTTTGATCTCGTCCGGTTCCACTACTACATATTCGTCCTTGCGGTACTCGTAGCCCTTTACAATCTCGCTGCGTTCCACCACGCGGTTGTCGGCAGGACAATAGAGTTGCTGCTTGATGCGCTGCAAATCATCGCGATGCAGCATGTGGAAGGAAATGCCAGAACTGCGAGCGCCTGAGAACAGACGCACCGGCATAGAGATCAAACCGAAGGTAAGATAGCCAGACCAAACCGAAGCTGCCATAGTTCACCCCGCAAACTGGTAATGGCGCCAGAGCCGCGCCAAGGTAGTGAGTTTAGACTACTACCGAAACTTTGGTGCACGAAGATCATTGGGTAATCCAAAGTGAAAGCACCAGAAGTGGTGCACTGGTGCGGCAGGCACCTATAGCTAGT
>MNDG01000115.1:6249-10955 GCA_001914815.1 Acidobacteriales bacterium 13_2_20CM_55_8 | reverse complement strand
GATAGCCACAACGCATCAGTGCCCGACGCGCAACCGACTGCGGCGGCCACGCCAGTGAAAGCCGCGACCTCACTCTCCAACGCTTCCACCTCTGGTCCCAGAATGTAGGACTGCGAGGCGCAGACACGCTCGATGGCAGCGAGCACCTCGGTGCGGATTTCCTGGTATTGCCGGCGGAGATCGAGCAGGGGTACGGAATCGAACTTCTTCCGCTTAGTTTCAGGTTCTCGCGGTTTGATGGTGGACGGTTGAGTCACAGAAGATGCGATTCTAACAGCTGACGATTTTTCCTAGGTCGACTCCATATCTAGTTTGGGAAAAGGGGGAACGGGCTTGTTGTCAGCGAGCGCTTGTTGCCACTCCGCGAGGCAATTCAGCAATTGCGTCAACTGGATTCCACCGAAGTTTTCGGGGTAGCGGGCAAGATTCCTGGCGGCCCGTCCCAGAAGGGAGCGCGCACCCACAAGATTGCCCGTGCCGTAATGGTGAAGTCCGACCGCGATCTGGATCAGACCCTGCAAAAACTTCTTTTCCGATTCTGGAGCGGCCCGCCAGACGTCTTCCAGGGCTTCGTGAGCCTCAAAGAAGGCAGCCCGGTTAAAGAGTCTGATTCCGTGCAGATATTCGGAGGAATGCACGCGCTATTGTGGCACATGAACGAAAGACGTCTGTTATGTTTCATACGGTATTTCATATTCAAGCGCCTGCGGTCCATCCACTTTTCAATATTAGGTGGGGTTTGCGATCCCAAATGTTTGAAAACACAGCTTGTTGTGACGTGTTGTTTTGGAACATCAGTTGCAGGATTATTGTGAGCCACAATATGCAATCAGTTTTGTTATGTCATTGCCTGGTAGGCAATCTTCTAACCCAACGTCAGCGATTTACAACTCTCAGGAGAAAACGAATGAACCGATTTACCAGTAATTTTGTCGCGCTCGCACTAGCGTTGCTAGTCGCTGTAGCGCTGATTCCAGTAGGCGCCTTCGGACAGGCGATCAGTGGCAACGTGACCGGCACGGTCACCGACCCTTCCGGCGCGGTGGTAGCGAACGCCGATGTGCAAGCGCAAAACGTGGCCACCGGAGTGACCGCAAGCACCAAAACCAACGGAACTGGTGGGTACCGCTTCGACAATCTCCCGGTTGGTATGTACAAACTCACAGTCAGCTCGCAGGGTTTTAAGTCCGTGGCGCAGCAGGTTGACGTGCAGCTGAACAAAACCGGTACGTTGAATGTGACGATGAGCCCCGGAGCCGCGACCGAGACTGTCGAAGTGTCAGGCGTTGCTGCGATCATCGATACCACAACCGCACAGCTGCAATCCACTTTCGACGATCGCTTCGCCCAGGATCTGGGAATTACCTCAGCCGGCGGAACTGGTGCTGGCGTTCTGAACCTTTCATTGTTGAGCCCTGGTGTTGCACAAGCTAGTTCGCTGGGTCTTGGAGTGGGGCCTTCGGTAGGCGGCCAGCGTCCTCGTGACAATAACTTCACCGTGGAAGGTGTGGACAACAACAACAAGACGGTAACCGGTTCTCTGATAAGCGTCCCGAACGACGCGGTGGAAAACTTTACGCTGTTAACGAATCAGTTCAACTCCGAGTTTGGGCACTCCTCGGGTGGGCAGTTCAATACCACCATCAAGAGCGGTACTAACGTGTTTCATGGATCACTCTATGAGTACTTTCGAAATCGCAATCTGAATGCAGTGGACAATTTTTACGTGTTGCAGGGACTCAAAGAAAATCCGCGTTTCGACAGTAACCGCTACGGCGGAACTATTGGCGGTCCCATTGTAAAGAACAAGCTATTTTTCTTCACGAACTACGAACGGCAACCTGTAGGATTGACGGGAACGAGCGGTGCCCAAGTTGAAACACCTACGTCGGTCGGTTTGGCGGCCATCACAGCTGACCCCAATGTCAGCTCGACGAACTTGGGAATCTTTCAGCAATACATTCCAGTCGCCCCGGCCGCAGATTCATGCATTGCCTTTGATGGAAAGACGACAAGTGGTAACACGTTTAGCACATTTAGTGCTCCCCCAAATGGCACATGTGGCGCGGGTACCATCGAGGCAGGAGCAGTCTCGATTACGGCGCCGGCGTTTCAAAACTTTGAGAACTTCGTCCAAAGCGTCGACTTCAACATATCGGAACACGACCAGCTTCGCGGACGATACGTATTCAACAAGCTGGACGCGATCGACACCTCGGCTAATTTGCCTGCGTTCTATTTGATCCAGCCGTTCCGCTGGTATCTTTTTACCTTAGGTGAATACCATACCTTCACACCCTCGGTGTTGAATGAGTTCCGGGTTGGGTTCAACCGCTTTACCAACACTACACCTGCCGGCAACTTCCAATTTCCGGGATTGGATTCTTTTCCCAATCTTCAATTCTTTGATTTAGGTGTGCAGGTGGGCCCTGATTCCAATGCGCCGCAGTTCACCATTCAGAACCTGTATCAAGGGGTAGACAACCTGAGCTGGACCAAAGGTGCACACAGCCTGAAGTTTGGAGTAGAGTGGCGCGAATACATCTCACCGCAAAGCTTTACCCAACGTCAGCGCGGTGACTACGACTACAACCTAACCCAGCTTTTTCTGGAAGACTTCTCGCCTGACAATCTTGGCGAGCGCAGTTCGGGTTCCGTCACCTATTACGGCAACCAAAAAGCTATCTATTTTTATGCCAACGATAACTGGAAAATCAATCAGCACCTCGCTTTAAACCTGGGACTTCGTTACGAGTACACCACTAACCCGACGAGCGAGGCGCAACAGGCCCTGAATAGCTTATCGGATACTCCCAGCATCATCGTCCCGGGAGTAAACCAGCCTCTCTTGTTCCACAAACCCGAGGCTCCTAAGAACAACTGGGCACCGCGCGTGGGCGTCGCCTACTCGCCGGGAAGCAGCGGCAATACCTCGATTCGTGCGGGCTTCGGGTTGGCGTACGATGTGCTCTATGACAATATCGGTATCCTGGCGGTTCCACCTCAGATCGGTGCAACCAACGCCTGGTTTTCTTGCCGGCGGAGGTTTATCCGGAGGTGGTTCGGGAATCACCATCTATGACGAGCCGACTGCACGCGCCCTAACGTCGAATTGGATTCCGCCGCAGACTAAGTTGCCGTATTCCATTAACTGGAACCTCGGTGTGCAGCACTCGTTTGCCAAGGATTTCACTGCTGAAGTCCGCTATGTGGGAACGCGTGGCGTCCACCTTGACGTGCAGAACAGAATCAACAGGCGATCGCTGGTGAGTCCGCAGGCCTTCCTGCCTACGTTCTTGCAACAGCCGTCACAAGCTGAGTTGGACGCGTTACCTAATACCTTAACCTCGCTACAGGCTCCCGGGTCAATGATACCGGAGTTCGCGAATGCAGTTTGCAGCGACGGGACAGCGTGTCCTTTTACGAAGAACATCGTGGCTGACTTGCCATTGGGTTCCTCTGTCTATCATGGGTTGCAAACTCAACTTAGCCGGCGCTTCAGTAATGGTTTGGCCTTCCAAGCGGCCTATACTTACAGCCGTACTATTGACAACAGCACAGCGGACTTCTTCACCACCAGTCTTACGCCTCGTCGTCCGCAAGACTTCCAGAACTGGGCGGCAGAAAGATCTGTCTCACCTCTTTCTCGTACACATCGTTTCACAGTGGCTGCGGTCTATGACCTTCCGTTCTTGAAGAATGCTAATTGGTTTGTTAAGAATATCGTCGGAAACTGGGGATTTAGCCCGATTTATACCTACGAGTCGCCTCAGTGGGCCGACGTGCAGTCAGCGCTTGACTCCAACCTAAACCGCGACTCTGCGGGTGATCGCGCGATTTTCAATCCTGGCGGGAGGCCGGGTACTGGCAGCGATGTGACGCCGCAGCTTAATAGTAGTGGCGAGGTTGTAGCTTACCTTGCCAACGATCCGAGTGCTCAATATATCGTTGCCGGGGCCGGGGCGCTTGCCACTGCCGGACGCAACACGCTTGCAACGCGCGCGACCAATGATCTCTCCCTCTCCACATACAAGGACATCAACTTTACCGAGAGGTTCAAGTTCCGGTTGGGAGCGCAGTTCGGCAATGTCCTCAATCACCCTCAGTACATTCCTGGCAGCAATCCAGGTCAGGGCCTAGGAGTGAATGACGTCAATTCCTTCACTACCGGCCCGAACAACTCGGCCTACTTGAACTATCTGACTCCGTCTGACCCCAACTTCAATAATCCGAAGTCGGTGTTCGCAAGCAACGCGCGATCGATCGCTTTGATTATGAAATTGACGTTCTAGCTTTGTCGTACTCAGGCGAGGCATTAATCCAAAGGAGGCTCGACAAGAGCCTCCTAGTTTTTTTGCCCCATGCATTCTGTCATCACGGAGAAGATCTGCGTTTTGAACGCAAGGCGACAGTGACAGCTTCGCTACCGACCCAGAATCGTGTAGTGAGAACTGGCAGCCATGAAGAACAACATTGGGACCGACAGGAAAGCGTTAGTGCGCGATGCCAGGAACGCCTGACGAGCGAGAGTCGCGGCGTTGGCTGGCGGACTGCCGGCGAGAGTTCCCTGGATCACCTTCTTATTGTTAGGCCAAATTATTCCCCACACGTTAAACAGCATTATGAAGCCGAATCCGCCACCGATGCCGATGGTTAGCACGTGATTATCGTCCTGACCCACTGGAGTAAAGCGTACAAATAGCCAC
>MNDG01000115.1:0-6182 GCA_001914815.1 Acidobacteriales bacterium 13_2_20CM_55_8 | reverse complement strand
AACGCGCATGCGCTGAGCATCGGCCGCGACGTAGATCTGTGCCCAATACCAAAAGCCCACGAAGACGGTCAGCAGGGCGCTCCAGCGAAACCATTGCAGGGCTGGAAGGGTCATGTATTGAAATACCTTCGGCTTAGTGCCGGCGTCCACTTGCTTCATGAATGGAACGTTTACCAAATTGAAAAAGTAGAGCAAGCCGATCCAGGTGATACCGGCCAGCAGGTGAACCCAACGTAAAAGGATAGCGAGTGCTTCAGTACCGGTGTGTGTGGGCATCACCCAGAAGGCGGACAAGGCAACCAGATTGTGCATAGAATCCTCCGCTATGACTTCGCAATGTGAGACGGCAAAGTACTGCGGGGCCCCCGGCGCCTTGGGATTTAGGTGCGCGCGGAATAGGATCAGGAAAGCATAGCCTGCAGGAAGATCGTAAGACGGGTTGCTCCTTTTAGTGCTGCTTCCCGAAGGCGGAAGAATGTTTGCATTTTGAGTGCTTTATGTCAACCGGAAGTGGCAGGTCAGGCTAAGCTTGAAAAGTGGTGGGTAACGCCGTATTGTACGGATGTCGCCCGTTTGTCCTTGCGTTATACGATTTAGAGCGCGGGATCTCGGGCTTGTCCCCCCGCCCCGCGGCCCGGCGAAGCCGAGGAGCAGATGGCAGTTCGAAGTCAGGCAGTTAAGGAGATCGGCTATGGAAAACAAGCCGGCGCAGAACATCCAGGATTCATTCCTCAACACAGCCCGCAAAGAGAAGATCAACATCACCATTTATTTGCTGAGTGGCGTCAAGTTGACTGGGCGTATTCGCTCTTTCGATAAATATTCGGTGGTTCTGGAGACCAATAACCAGGAGCAGTTGATCTTCAAGCATGCGATCTCGACCGTGGCCATGGGTAGACTCTCGCATGGACACGGGGAGCGACCGACGGCGATCTCGGGTCCGACGGCGACCAGCGCCTCGTCAGCGAGCAACGAGCCGACGCCACTGCCCAGCGCCTCAGGCACGGAAGGATAGGGCATCCCCGTTTTGCGTAGTTCACCGTCCAGAATTCCCCGCAAGACGAAGATAAAGAGCGCGCGACGCCCAGTAGAGGCGGCCTCCGCGTCGGGGAACGGGACGCACAAAGAGCGCGCTTTCCTGGTGGGCATCGACTACCGCAGGCGATCGCGTAAGCCGTTACGATCCAAGAACGCCAGGGTTTCTCTCACCGATGGAGCGCAGGCAGCTCGCGATAGCGCCAGCAGTACGCCGGGGATATCGAAGGCACCCAATATTCCTCAATTCAGCGCTGAGGAGTCTTTGGACGAACTTCGTGCGCTAGCCACCAGCGCGGGCGCGGAGATTGCCGGTGAATTCCTGCAACATCGCGACCGGCCCGACCCGGCAACTTTGATTGGCAAGGGAAAACTGGAAGAGATTGCCGGCGCGGCGGCATCGGTCTCCGCCGATCTTTTATTATTCGATCACGATCTGACGGCTTCCCAGCAACGCAACATTGAGAAGGTTGTGAACACGCGGGTGCTCGATCGCACCCAACTCATCCTCGACATTTTTGCCACGCACGCTCGCACGCGTGAAGGGCAGTTGCAGGTGGAACTGGCTCAACTGGAGTACCTGTTACCCCGGTTGGGAGGGCGCGGAGTGGAGATGTCGCAACTGGGCGGTGGCATCGGTACGAGGGGACCGGGTGAAACCCAGCTTGAGACTGATCGGCGGAAAATTTATCGGCGAATCCGGCATGTACAGCAACAATTGGAAAATGTCCGCCGCATACGTGCGCAGCAGCGGCAGCGGCGTGAGTCGGTCCCGGTCGCTACCGTCGCTCTCGTCGGCTACACCAATGCGGGGAAATCGACGTTATTTAATGCACTGACCCAAGCATCTGTATTCGAATCGCCGAAAATGTTTGCCACTCTGGATCCGACCATCCGCGGCGTCGTGTTGCCGTCCCGCCGGAAGGTGCTGCTCTCGGATACTGTTGGATTCATTCGTAACCTGCCGCACACCCTGGGGTCGGCATTTCGCGCGACTCTTGAAGAAGTGCAGCGCGCCACTTTGATTCTGCAAGTTTCCGATGCCAGCAGTCCGTTGTCGGTTGAACAGGATGCGCAGGTGGAAAAGGTACTGAAAGAGCTCGAAGCAGACGGGAAGCCGCGTCTACACGTAATGAATAAGATCGATCTCCTTCCTCCGAGACAGCGCGAGTCTTTGCGTGACGATGCCACTATGGTTCAGGTGTCGGCAGCCAAGGGTGTTGGGATGTCGACGCTTCTGGAACGGATCGATCAGATGCTCGAAGGCGATCCGGTTAGCCGTGTGCGTTTGCAGGTACCGCAGAAGGAAGGGAAGCTGCTGGCAATGCTGGAAGCGCGCTCGCGGATTTATTCGCGTCACTATAAGGATGGGCTGGTGGAGTTGGAGGCGGAGGCCCCGGAGTCAGTGGTGAGGAAGGTGAGGGAGTGGGTGGTGGATTGAAACGGAACGATTTTACTTGACATTCGTTAGCTTTCACTACAATAAATATAAATAGTAGTTGTGACTTATCTATTCTAGCTAGAAAGAGGATATCTAAATGAAAACTGTAGGGCAGGTAGAATCATTGTTTGAGCAGCGAGTGTATGAGTCCTGAGAGAGCTGGATCTTCTCCCTGAAGGCTTTAAGCATTGCGTCCGTCTTCATGGTAAGGCGAAAGACAAGAAGCGGACCGCATCCTTCGATAAAAGCTGGTCTCCTGAAATTGATTCGATTCATATCCGGTTTGAGCGAGCCGGAGAGTTACCGAAGCTCCTCCCGCAACCAATAACAGAATCCCCAGCTCCACCTCCGGCCAGTTCCCCAACTCCGAGCATTGCTATCGCTGCTGATCCTCTGTCAGATCTAATTCGGGCGCTAGACCGCGCCGAGTCTCGGCGAGGCTACGATTTTGTTTCTTTGAAGTGGTTTCGTGACGCAGCGTTGCCGGCGGCAGGTTTTCCCTGGGCAAGCGCCGACTCGACCAGGCAGAACGTGCTACGCAGCGCGATCGATAAACGGCTGATCTTGACAAGCAAAGTTCCCAATCCGAAGTCTCCTCAGTTCCCAGTTACTGCGATACGGCTAAATCGGCTCATGCCTGAAGTGAGGGCGATATTGGGAAGTGGAGATGTTAGTGCGCCCGATTTCCATCCGGTTGAAATTCGTGGCGAGAACCTGTCGGCAACCATACTGCGCGAGAGGCGCTGATATTGGCTCTCTACTATCTGGAAACAAGTGCGCTAGTGAAGCTGTATGTACGAGAGCCGGGCACTGATTACTTGCTGCAACTCGCGAACAATCTGGTTGAGAATCGGTTCGCGGTGCTCGCATTATCGCAGGTCGAATTCCGCTCGGCCATAAGGCGGCGGGAGCGGGCGGGAGATATTGACCCGAAGATGGCGGATCTGATTCTTGATCGTTTTCAGCAACACATCGAGGCCAGATTTCTTCGCCAAGCCTTAGCTGACGCTGTGCTCGATGGTGCTTCAGAAATGATAGATCGGTACGCGCTTCGCGCATACGACGCGATTCAACTGGCTGGTTGTTTGGCGCTGAAGACGGCGACCGGCGCGGAACCCCCGATTTTCGTTTGTTCGGATCGGCAGCTACTAGAGGCGGCTCATTCTGAACTGCTCTCGATCCTCGATCCGTGCGCCCCGAATTGATCCGTAGCAATTGAAGTGGAGAAGTGGATGGGTATCCTGACACCGCAATTAAAATGGGCCGGCAACCAAGAAGCGGTGACATTCCTTGGCTATCGGCCCACTCGATCCTGAATTGGATCGGAGGTGATACTTCCATGCTAGACCTGTCACGCCAGATGTCAAGCCTTCTTTCCGATATTTTCGAGGAAATCGGGCGCTGCGAAAAGGCCCCGTTTCAGAGCCCAAATCGCGGAGCGGCCGCGTTGACACTACCTCAGTAGAATGTTAGCTTTAAAGGTCTTAAAGCCTTCTTACGTTCGAGACCCTATCAGCACACAATGGATGAGATTTTAGGACAACTAGGCGGATTACTGCTCGGGTCCGTGCCCACAGTCATTTTCATGGTTTTGCTGTACGGACTTTACACCGTGCTGGTCCACAAACCGCTGGTGAAAGTTTTGGCGGAACGCCATAGCCGGACGGAAGGCGCAGTAGAAAGGGCGCGGGCTGATATTGCCGCGGCGGAATCGCGGACGGCGGAATACCAGCAGCGGCTGCGGGAAGCTCGGGCGGCCCTATTCAAACATCAGGAAGCTAGACGTCAGAAAGCGCTTCAGGCGCGGGGAGGTGTCGTCGCTCAAGCTCGAGCAAAGGCCCACGCGCAGGTCGAGAAAGCCAAGGCGGAAATCGAGAAAGATAGACTTGCGGCTCAAGCCGGCTTAAAGGCAGAGAGTGGGCGGTTGGCCAGTGAAATTATTCGCCTCGTGCTGCGTCCCGCCTCGGTACAGGCTCCGGCAGGTGGCGAATGACACGAAATTTGAGGCATGGTCGAGGGGGCGATTGTTCATCTCGCGCAGTCTTACACCTGTTAGCCTGCCTGCTGTTTTTTTCGCTGGCGAACGCCGCAGCACAAGAGCATGGCACCAGTCCTCCGGCAGCGAGTTCGTCTGCGAAATCTCAACCACATCACTCAGAGGCCGAATCTGGCCAGCAGGGCGGCACGAGCGCGGAATTGGCCAAGGAATCTCGAGAAGCCGCTGGCGAGGACGAAACGGCGGAGTTCAAGCGCTCACCGTCGGTCAAGTTTCTGGCCAAGATTACAGGCATGAGCCTGGAGCACGCCTACTGGCTGGGTGTGCTGGTGAATTTTGCGGTCGTAGCCGGCCTGATCTTCTGGCTCGCAAAGAAAAACTTGCCAGCCATGTTTCGCAGCCGCACGGCTTCGATCCAGAACGCGCTAGAGGAGGCGCGTAAGACGAGCCAGGAAGCAAAGCGTCGGCTATCGAATATTGAGGCGCGACTTTCGAAGCTCGATGTGGAAATCGGAGAAATGCGCTGGGCAGCGGAACAAGAAGCTGCCGCCGAAGAAATCCGGATCAAAGCTGCGGCGGAAGAAGATGCGCGCAAGACAGTCGAGTCAGCCGAGCAGGAGATTATGGCTGCAGCCAAGCTCGCACGCCGCGAACTCAAGGCCTACGCGGCGGATCTGGCCGTGTCGCTGGCGAAAAAACAGATTCGCGTGGACGCCGGCACGGATCAAGGGCTGATGCGCAGCTTTACTGAGCAGCTTTCGGCCAACTATCCGGATGGCGATCGACCGAAAGCGGGGAAAGGCTAGGGCATGGCCTCTGTCACCGGAACGTACGCGCGAGCCTTCGTCGATGTCGTGATCGAACAACGGCTGGACGCCGACAAGACCCTGCAGCAGGCGCGATTACTCGTCCAGTTAGTGGTCGGTAGCAGGGAATTACGTGAAGTATGGGAGACGCCTTCGATTCCTGCGGAGCAGAAACGTGCCGTGCTGGATGCGATTGTCAAGCGGGCAGGGATTTCAAAATCTGTGAGGAACTTTCTGGCAGTGCTGATTGATCATCGGCGCATTAAGTTTCTGGAGCCGATTGTGAAGCAGTTTGAACACGAGCTAAATCAACGTTTGGGATTCGTCGAAGCGGAAATTACCAGTGCCCGTGAACTGAACGAAAAAGAACGGCATACGCTCGAAACTCGAATGGAAAAAGTGACGGGTAAAAAGCTGCGCGCCCAATATTCCCGGGATGAATCGATCCTGGGGGGAGCCATCGTCAAGGTTGGCAGCACTATTTATGACGGCTCGGTTGTGGGACAGCTGGAGAAAATCAGGGAGCGATTGAGTAGCAGCTAGCACTTGGCACTTAGCATTTAGCACTTGGTCATGACAGGTCCGTGGTGAGTGAATACCAAATCCTGATTGCTAGGTGCTCGAGATAAGAATTAAAAATCAGATTTCGTAATTGAACTTATGGCGCAAATTAGAGCGGACGAGATAACGCAATTAATCCGGCAGCAGATCGAGAACTACGAATCCAAGATTGCCGTGGATGAAGTCGGCACGGTCATCTCATTGGGGGACGGCATCGCTCGCGTGTACGGGCTGGACAAGGTCATGGCGGGAGAGCTGCTTGCGTTCCCACATAATCTGGCCGGAATCGCCATGAACCTGGAAGAGGACCAGGTCGGTGTCGTGCTGTTGGGCGAATACACGG
>MNDG01000111.1 GCA_001914815.1 Acidobacteriales bacterium 13_2_20CM_55_8 | reverse complement strand
CGCTGTATGAGGCGGCGAAGCTCCGCAATACCACTGTCTTTTTGTCCCAGTTCCAGAAGCGCGAATCCTTTCTTCAGTTGAGCTGCCGGCGCTTTGTTCCCGGTAGGGAAGTTCTGGAGCACCTGGTCGTAATCTTTGACTGCCTGCTGATAGTTTCCCTGCCGGAATTCGAGGTCCGCCAGATAAAAGTAGGAGTTCCCCGCGAGATCGGTGTTTGGGTAGTACTTGACGTAATCGGTGAACTCCTGGGCTGCGAGATCATTCTTGGCGGCGTTGTAATCGCGCAGCGCGTTGTTGTAGAGCACATCTGGTGGAGGAGCTTGCGCTTGCTGCTGTTGCTGCTGAGTCTGCTGCGACTGTTGTGCGGCAACGTTTTGTTGGGCCGCTTGCATGTCTTCCAGTTGCTTACTGACCTTTGCCAGGCGGGCCTTCAGCTCATCGAGCGTGTCATTGAGCGCCTGGATTTGTCCCGAGATCTGATCCACGTGAGCGCCCGTGTCGGTTTGCTGCTTCTGCAGCGAGCCCTGAAGGTCGGTAACGGACGAGGCTACCTTGTTCATGCTGTCAGTACTCTGCTCGACCAGATTTTTCATCACACCCATGCGTTCGTCGAAGGACTGCTGCATGTGGGTCATCTGGTCCTGAAGAGCTTGTACCTGGGTCTGCAGTTGCACGATTTCCCGGCTAACGCCCCATGCAGGCGTTGCCAGCCACAGCAATGGGAGCAGAACAAGAATGGTTGAAAGTCGTTGGGTTCTCATAGTCCATTTCCTAGGATGCAAAAAGTGTGCTGCGAGTCCGGGCCAGAATATTGACGGACTTAGAAAGAATCTATTGTGCAGGATAGCGCGTTCCGAACGTCGTGTCTTGCCAGCGGAAGCCTTCCTGGGCCAGAGGGATTGAGGGAAGCGGAGCGCCGTCGCGAACGCCCCGCTACCCGCTCAACGATTACTTTTGATAGACGAAGTGCCCACGCCGGTTCTGCTGCCAGCATTCTTCCGTGGACTGGGTGCAGAAGGGCTTCTCTTTGCCGTAGCTGATGGTCTTAATCCGATCGGCGCTGACGCCACCTTGCACCAAAGCGTTCTTCACGCCGTTAGCTCGATTATCGCCAAGCGCCAGGTTGTATTCCGTCGACCCTCGCTCGTCGCAGTGCCCCTCAACGGTGAACCGTACGTTGGGATGTTGTTTCAAGAAATCGATGTCTCCCTGCAGAGCGGCTTGCTGGTCGGGACGGATATCGAATTTATCGTATTCGAAAAAGATGTCCTTTACGGTTTGAGAAAACAGCTCTTCTTCCGTCGCTGAAGCTTGCGGGGCGGGCGGCGGCGCAGGTGCGTTCACGGTTACTCGCGCCGTAGCCTCCTGCGTCCCTCCGGGACCTTTCGCGGTGAGATGGTAGGTTGTGGAATCGGCCGGCGTCACTTGCTGCGATCCATTCGGCTGCACGGCGCCGATGCCGTCAATGCTGATGTCGGTGGCGTTCGTGGTTTGCCATGTCAGCGTGGTTGACCCGCCCTTATCCACGGTGTTCGGACTTGCGCTAAGCGAAGCGGTAGGCGCTGCCGCGGGCGGTGGTGGGGGCGGCGGCGGTGGCGCCACTTTCTTTTTGCAGGCGCCCAACGTCATGATGGCGCTCAAAGCGAACACGAGCATGATCCACTTCAATCTTCTTTGCTTCAATTTTTCCTCCCTGCGTAATTGCGCGCCCCGGCTTTCGAGCCGCGGTTCGGGTCCAAGCCAGGCGGGCTTAAGTCTTCCACCTCGCTTCGGACATGAATGGACAAGAATTCGATCATTATTACGAAAACTATTTCCAGCTCCAGTTAGGTTGCGTGTTGCTCCCGGCTGTCGTTAACCTTTTTTGATTCGTTCCGTCGGCCAGCATGGTCCAGATTTGGTCGCCTCCCGCACGGCTGGACTGAAAGATGATGTGCCGTCCGTCAGGCGACCATGAGGGAAAATCATTTCGTCCACCATCGTGGGTCAATTGCACCCACTGTTTGCTGACGATGTCCATGATGTAAATATCCTGGGCCCCGGGCGCACCTGGTCCGTAATGGCGAATCCAGGAAAATACCAGAAATTGTCCGTTAGGGGACCATGCCGGAGAGACGGCATAGCCCTCGTCCGTTAGCCGCTGAACATTCGTGCCGTCCGCCTCCATGGTGTATATCTGAGGAAGGCCGCTGCGGCCGCTTACCCAGGCAATCTGCGCGCCGGTCTTGCGGTTCCAAACTGGCGAAACGTCAGGACCTTTGAATGACGTGATGCGCTTCAGATTGGCTCCCGAGGAATCCATTACGTAGATCTCGGAATCACCGCTCCGCGAGGATGAAAAAGCCAGCTTGGTTCCATCAGCCGACCATGCCGGGGAAAGGTTCGTCCCACCAAATCTTGGAAATGTCACCATCCGGTCCAGATCCAGCGAATACATCAGGATTTCCCAGCTGCTTTTGGTAAGCGAACTGAAAGCCAATCGCGAACCGTCCGGAGAGATGCGTGGCGAAAGTGAAATTGAGCCGAGATGGGTCAATGCATGCTGATTCGCCCCATCGTAGTCCATCGCCCAAATTTCTTTGTGACCGCTGCGGCTGCTGACGAAATAAATCTTGCTCTCCGCAATGCCCGGTATGCCGCCACCCAGACGGAAAATGATCTCATCGGCAAACTTGTGAGCAATGGTTCGAACGGCGTCGCTGGTGGCCGCGTCCTGATACTGTTTGCCCAATACTTGCGGCGAAGTGACGTTCTTCACGTCGTAAAGCCATCCCTGCACAGTCACGTTTGCGCCGGAGATCCCGAGGTTGCCAAATGCCAGCATGGAGGCATTCGGAGGCGGGCTGCTCCAGGCCTCAAACTTCACGTCAGCGGTAGTGCCGGGGACTTCGAGGGGATAAAAGCTTTTGGAGACCATGTCGAAGATGCCGGCATTGTCCAGATCATTCCATAGCGTGTCGTTGAAAACTTTCAGCAATTCGGAACTTTTCGGATCTTGCGTGGAGGCTTTGAAATCGGGAACGGCCAACCGGACCTTTTCCACTCCCAGCCCAGTACCGGTTCGAATCCAATCCTGTTGGGCCGAAGTTGGGAGGCTCAGCGGCAGAAAGAACGCAATTATCCAACTAAGAGATAGCTTCATGAATGTTTTCTTTAGACTTGCACGCCCCGAGCGCGCTTGTATCTATCTTTTGTAATCGAACCAGAACTCTACGGAAACCTTATTTCCCGAATAATCCGAGGGCAGTGGACCAAAAGTATCAATGCGCTGGATGGCTCGGACTGCTGATTGATCCAGGGAAGGCACGCCGCTCGACTGCTCGACCTGCACGTTCGCAGGCCGTCCGTCTCGGACAACGTCGAAAGTGATATAAACCCGCTGCGCCTCGGCAATGCGGGGATCCACTTCGTACTTCAACCAGTTTTCTGAAACTTTCTGCTGGACCACACGCACGTACCAGGCATAGCGGGTGCCGAAGTCGCCTCCACCGCCAGTGACGCCGAAGCCTCCCTTTGCCCCACCTGCACTGAATACCCCGTACGGGCCGCTGACTGGACCGCCCTGGCCGAAGGGCACAACATTGTTCGCTTCTTCCACCGGTTCTGGTTGCGGTTTCTGATGAGTCGGCGTGGTCTCTGCTTTCGGCTTCTTCTTCGCGTTTGTGTCGGGAATCGGTATTGCCTCGGGTTCCTTCACCTCTGGCTTGGGGAGCGACTGAGAGAGTCCCTTGGACTCGTTCGCCAAAACATTTTGGGTTTTTACTAGATTAGCAGGAAGTGGGACCGTGGTGACCAGAGTGACTCCGATGGCGTCGCCACCGCCGCCCGAGCCCCATCCTTCGCCACGGCCTCCCGGAGCGATCACCGTGTACACCAGAATGGAAACTGCGACTGCAAGGTGAAATCCGGCGGACCAGGCCAGGTTTCGGCCCCAGCGTTCGTGTTCGAAAAAGATCTCAGCGGCTGCCATGCGTATCGAGCGGTTGGGTCACGATGCTCACGTTGCTGATGCCCGATTGCTTTACTGCGTCCATCACCGTGGCAAAGGCGCCGAAAGGTACGTCTTCATCGGCGCGGATAAAAATGGATTGATGCTGCGGGTCCCGTATCTTCTGACGCAGTTTTGCCCCGATCTGATTAATGTTAATCGGATCGTTGCCAAGATAAACACGCTGTTGCTTGTTGATGCTGATTACCAGCCGCTCTTCCGTGATTTCTTTAACGCTGCGAGTTTTTGGGACGTTGACCTCGACGCCGGACTGCAGCACGGGTGCTGTCACCATGAAGATAATCAGGAGCACGAGGACTACGTCCACCAGAGGCGTGATATTGATGTCGGAAAGTGACGTTTGTGTGCGTCCGTTGGCTGCGGTAAACGCCATTACCGCCTCGCTCCAGGGACTTCAGCGGCACTGTAAGCGGCTTGGGGCTGCTGGCGTTCCACTGCATTCAGCATCTCCATGGCAAAGTCGTCCCCGCGAGCAGCGAATTCTCGAATCGAGGCCCCGATAAGGTTATATGCGATCACCGCGGGAATGGCGGCAGCCAAACCTGCCGCCGTGGTGATGAGTGCTTCGGAGATGCCCGGCGCGACCGCGCGCAACGTGGCGGCCCCAGCAGTCCCCAGACCATGAAACGCATCAATGATGCCCCATACCGTTCCAAAAAGGCCAATGAACGGCGTAGCGGCGCCCGTAATCGCCAGCCAGGGTAGATTGCGCTCGAAGCGTGTCAATTCTTCAGAGTTGGCTATCTGCATGGCTCGCTGAATCGCCGTGGGGTTCTTTATCATTCCGGTCGAAACTCCGCCCTGTCGGCGATATTCTTCGAACCCTCCCTCGAACACCCCAACCAGCGGGCTCGGACGGAATTGTTCCGCCACCGCACCCACGTCCTGTAAGCGCTGTGCCTTGCGGAAAGCACGCACGAAGCGGCCACTCTGGACTCTCGCTCGCCTGAGCAGACTCCATTTGGAAAGAATAATGGCCCACGAAACCAGGCTGAATGCGAGCAGCAGAAGCAATACGAACTTGGCCACAACGCCGGTTTGGCCTACGAGGTCAACGATTTCCCCGCCGACCACGACTGTCAGCAATAGAAAAACATGCATTGATTTGGAATTTTCCTTGGTTCGAATTATAGACCATGGTTGATGGGCGTCTCTGCTCGCGAATCCCACTTATCAACCCTGCCTTGTGCAAAACCGGGAATCCGCTCGCGGCATCTAAGTTCCGACTTGAAATAGGAAAACGGAGATATCAGCTACAAACAAATCCTAATCCCCAGGAGACACCATGGCGCATTACGGCACATTACGTGATTACCACTTCGTAGATAACGAGAGCGCCGCGGACGATATTCGCGGCTCCAAGGTGTACGGCATAAACGACGAGAAACTCGGCAAGATCGATGATGTGATCTTCGATCACTCCACTGGACAGATTCGTTATGTGGTCGTCGACACGGGTGGCTGGTTATCCAGCAAGAAATTCATCATTCCGCCCGACCGGCTCCAACCATCTGCTCAGCACAAAGACGACTTCAGAGTTGATCTCAGCAAAGAGCAGATTGAGAGCTTCCCACCCTACAACGAATCTGATGTTGAATCTGAGGAAAAGTGGGGTGATTACGAGAAGCGCTATCGGTCGAAATGGGAAGAGGGTCCAATCATGCATCGGGTCGGGACAGATCGAAACATTACGCCGACCACGAAGCAGCAAATACAATCCGGTTCTGGCCGCATTGTTTCAGGCGAGGAGGACACTGGAACTAATGTCACGCCGATGAGAACCGAAGCTTCAATGGACATCACCCCCAGCGGCCCAGGCAGGCGCTGGACCACATTCGAAGAGCGTCTGCGCAAGCGGCGCAATGAAATTGTTTCCCGCTGCACGGTTTGTGGCACTGCAGCTTCCCCAGAGCGGACCTATGACAAATCCAGGGATCGCAAAGTAAGTTAATTCACTCCGTGGGCCACGCCGGCAAGGCTGTGGCCCTTTCCCTAAGAACTAACGCGTCTTTCATGCTATTCTGCGCTCAATTCCTGCAATCCAGGATTTCTGAGTGTTGGTCGAACTGCGCCTCGAAAATTACGCGGTCATTGATAATCTCGCGATCGAGTTTGCGCCCGGTTTGAACTTGCTTACCGGCGAGACCGGCGCCGGAAAATCCATCCTCATCGACGCGCTCGCCCTTCTTCTCGGGGACAAGGCTTCTCCCGATGTGATTCGCACCGGCGCAGACCGAGCTTTGATTTCAGCAGTCTTTGAAGTTGAGAGTGGAGCAGAGAAGATCGTAGGATTCTGACCACGGATCCATTATTTTGAGACGCGAGATTGCTGCAAGTGGCAAGGGCCGGGTCTTTGTCAACAACCAGCCCGCGACCGTGACCGTATTGCGACAGCTTGCCCCGAATCTGGCCACCATCCATGCCCAGAACCAATCCCTTGTTTCCTTTGACGCCACGGCCCGCCTGGAATTGCTGGATGCTTTTGCTGGCGCTCAGCTAGAGACCGTCGGCGAAAATTTCTCGTCTTGGAAAAATATCGTTAGTCGCATTCAAGAACTAGAGCGCGACGAGCAGGACCGCCTCCGATTGCTGGATCTCTGGACTTTTCAAAAGCGCGAGATTGAAGAAGCCAAGCTGCAGTCGGGGGAAGATGAACGTCTAGAGACCGAAAAACGCGTTCTGGCCAATGCGGAAAAAATCTACAGCTCCGCTATGAATGCTTTCGATTTACTTTATGAAGGCAATACTTCTACTTCGGCTTCCGTGCGCGCGGCGCAGAAGCACCTTGAAGAGTTGTCCCGGTACGAGCCTAAGTTTCAGGAAGCGCTGGCGGCACTGGAAACTGCCCGCATCAGCGTTGAGGACGTGGGTGTCACCTTGCGCGATTACGCTGGAGGCATTGAGGCCTCGCCCGAACATCTGGCCGAAGTAGAAGACAGACTTGTGGCGATTGACCGGCTGAAGCGGAAGTACGGTCCCACGCTTGCGGACGTCATCAATTTCGGGGCGGAAGTCAGTCGCAAGATTTCGGAGATGGAGAACAAAGACGAAGTTCTGCGCCAGCTCCGCGCGGAATTAGCCGAGACCGCAAAGGACTATCTGCGTGCGGCGCAAGCAGTTTCCAGGAAACGCCATGAGTCTGCCAGGAAATTAGAGAGGTTGGTCGAGGTCGAAATCAATGATCTCGCCATGAAGGCGGCTTTCCATATAGAGGTCAACGGCAGCGATGAGGAAGGGAACTGGACCGCCTCAGGTTTCGACCAAGTTGTTTACATGATTTCCACTAACCCGGGTGAACCGCTGCGGCCGCTGGACCAAATCGCTTCGGGCGGCGAACTGTCGCGCGTCTTGCTGGCATTGAAGGCCAGCGTGGAAGCAGGCGCTGCCTCAGGACGTAAGAAGGACAGCGCCGTGCAGTGCACTTTGGTTTTCGATGAAATTGATACCGGCATTGGCGGGCGAGCCGCCGAAGCGGTCGGCAAGAAGCTCAAGAGTCTCTCCCGCGGCAACCAGGTGCTATGCGTCACGCATCTTCCTCAGATCGCAACCTTCGCCGATCACCATTATCTGATCGAAAAGAAGGATTCGTCCGGGCGCACCCGAACTTCCGTACGGCTAATCAGTGGGCAGGAACGCACCGAGGAAATTGCCCGCATGCTGAGCGGCGCCAAGCTGACCGAGACTTCCCGTAAACACGCTGAGCAAATGCTCAAGACCAACGCCTGACCTTTCGAGTTCCCATTCGCTGCCCCCATTCCCCAATCCGTGCTAATCCTCGGCGTTTCTATGGCTTACGTTGACCAAAATGGCACTTTCAGGTAGTTTAATAGATAACTCTCAGCAGGGAAACGTGTACCCTAAAAGGCAGGCTATGGCTGCGTTGGAAGATGGCAAAACTTTGCTCTTATTGAAGCCTCGCGGCTTCTGCGCTGGGGTGGTGCGGGCGATTGATATTGTCCGAATCGCCCTCGAAGCTTTTGGTCCTCCTATCTATGTTCGCAAGGAAATCGTTCACAACCGGTTTGTGGTGGAAGAGCTACAGGGTAAGGGCGCGATTTTTGTGGACAGCGTGGAAGAAGTGCCCAATGGCGAGCGCGTCATTTACAGCGCCCATGGAGTCTCTCCCGAGGTTCGAGAAGCCAGCGAGCATCGCAAACTGCGGGTGATTGATGCCACCTGTCCGCTAGTGACCAAGGTCCACGTAGAAGCCGTAAAGTTCGCTAAGGAAGGCTACTCGCTCATCCTGATCGGACATCGTGATCATGATGAAGTCATTGGCACCCTGGGCGAAGCGCCGATCGTTACCCAGGTGGTGGGTTCGCCGGAAGAAGTTGCAACCCTTACGCTGCCTGATCCCACCCGGGTTGCGTATCTGACGCAGACTACCCTCAGCCTGGATGAAACCAAGGACATCATCGCCGCCTTGCGGGAACGCTTCCCGCACATCAAGGGACCGGCTGCTCAGGATATTTGTTATGCCACGGAGAATCGTCAGGTGGCGGTGAAGCAGGTTGCGTCGGACGCAGACCTGCTCCTGGTCGTCGGTTCGGACAACAGTTCGAATTCCAATCGCCTGGTCGAAGTGGCGCGAAATCTCGGTACAAGCTCACATCTGATCGACAGTTTCCAAAATATCAAGCCCGAATGGCTGGATGGAGTGAAGACCATCGCATTGACAGCAGGAGCTTCAGCGCCTGAATGCCTGGTGGAAGAAGTAGTGGAGTTTCTTGGTACTCGTGGTTTTAAGAACGTGAAAGAAGTTGAAGTGATGCCGGAGAACGTCCGCTTCGGCCTGCCGCCCGAAATTGTCGAGGCAATTGCCAGCGCTCCGACAGCAGTGAGCGCGGAGTAAACGCCAGTTATGGACAACACCTCCTCCTCTTCGTCGTATGCGTCTGCTGCGCCTCAGATGCGTTTCGGCAAAATCGATGACCTGACCAGCCGGGTTGCTGCCGCGGTTGATGGCGCTCGCAACTTCTTATTCTCAGAGCAGCACGAAGAGGGCTACTGGTGCGGCGAATTGGAAGCCGATACCACGCTGGAATCTGACTATATCCTTTTGCACACGCTGCTCGGCACGGGCGATCGCGAGCGGTTCCAGAAAGCGGCGCGCTACATTTTGCAACATCAGAATGACGACGGCGGATGGAGCATTTATGCCGCGGGACCGTCGAATGTCAGCGCCTCAGTCAAGGCTTATTTCGGCCTGAAACTGGCTGGATACAAGTTTGATCATCCCGCCATGGTTCGCGCCCGCTACAAAATCCTGGAAATGGGCGGCGCGACCGAAGTTAACACCTTCACCAAAATTTATCTATGCTTCTTCGGGCAATACGATTACGACGCGGTTCCAGCAATTCCACCGGAGATTGTTCTTTTCCCCCACTGGTTCTGGTTCAATATCTACGAGATTTCTTCGTGGTCGCGCGCCATTTTGGTCCCTCTGTCCATTTGTTACGCGAAAAAGCCATTCAAGAAAATCCCAGCTGAAATGGGTGTGGAAGAACTCTTCGTGGGGGGACGCGACAAGTCGCGCATGCACCTCCACTGGGACAAGAAGCGGATTTCGTGGCGCAATTTTTTCCTGTTTCTCGATCGTTTGACCCACTGGTTCGAGCGCGTGCACATACGGCCCCTGCGTTCCGTTGCGCTGAAAAGCGCCGAAAAATGGATGCTGCAGCGCTTCGAGATGAGTGATGGCTTGGGGGCTATCTTCCCCTCGATGATGAATTCGATTATCGCGTTGCGCTGCCTGGGCTATTCCGTGGACGACCCTCAAGTCATTCGCGCGCTCGATGAATTCGAAAAGCTGGGCATAGAGGAAGCTGACACATTCCGCGTCCAGCCGTGTAAGTCCCCTTTGTGGGATACGGCTTATGCACTTTTCGCTCTCGGCGAGAGTGGAGTGCCCGCTAATGATCCCCGCATGGTCAGGTGCGCCGATTGGATTCTGCAAAAGCAGGTTCGCAACCCGGGCGATTGGAAAGTAAAAAATAAAAAGGGAATTCCCGGCGGCTGGTATTTCGAATTCAACAACGAGTTCTATCCTGACGTGGACGACAGCGCCATGATCTGCCTAGCCCTGGCACAGGTGGAACATCCCAATGGGCGGTATCAGCGCGAGTCTGTACAGCGCGCAATTGATTGGATTCTTTCCATGCAGTGCCGCAATGGCGGTTGGGCGTCGTTCGACAAGAATAACGACCGCATGGTCTTCCAATACGTTCCTTTCGCCGACCACAACGCCATGCTGGATCCTCCGACTGTCGACATCGCGGGCCGCATTTTAGAAATGATGGCGACCTATGGTTACGACAAGAATCATCCTGCCGTGAAAAAAGCGATCAAGTTCATTCGTCAGGAGCAGGAGGCAGATGGCTCCTGGTTTGGCCGCTGGGGCGTCAATTACATTTACGGAACCATGCAGGTACTTCGCGGGCTGGAAGCGATTGGCGTGGATTATCACGAGCCTTATGTTCAGCAGGGCGCAGAGTGGCTTCGCATGGTGCAGAATTCTGACGGAGGTTGGGGCGAAACCTGTGGCTCCTACGATGACTCCAATACCAAGGGCGTCGGGCCGAGCACTCCGTCACAAACCGCGTGGGCAGTCACTGGCTTGCTCGCCGCGAATGACACGCATAGCGACTCCGTGGCTCGGGGAATCGCCTATTTACTGCGCACGCAAAAAAAGGACGGATCGTGGGACGAGCCTTATTTTACGGGAACCGGCTTCCCGCGAGTGTTTTACTTGCGGTACCACATGTATCGGCAGTATTTCCCGCTGCTCGCCCTGACCACTTATGCAAAGGTCATGGCAGGGACGCAAGTAGGCTCCCAAGTGACGCAAGCGGGGGAATGATTTTGAAGGCACTGAGTAATTAGTCAGGAACGGGAGAAAAATGGCAGTACCAATTTCGCAGATGTGGACGGTGGCAACTTACGTCCTAAAGCAAAAACTCAAGGGACGCAAGCAGTACCCGCTCGTCCTGATGCTGGAACCACTGTTCCGCTGCAACCTCGCGTGCGCCGGCTGCGGCAAAATTCAATATCCCAGCCATGTATTGAAAATGCAGCTTACGCCGGAGGA
>MNDG01000078.1:47411-51201 GCA_001914815.1 Acidobacteriales bacterium 13_2_20CM_55_8 | reverse complement strand
GTGGCTTTGCTGCAGATTCTTTTGCGAGTGAACGGTGACTCCGGCGAGGTCTGATGGTAATGGCACATGGGTGCGAACTCGTCCAGGCGTCGAGGGACGAGAGAAAAGGTGTACTCGCCTTTCCAGCTTCCGTTGGGGCCAGATCTCTCTACGTGAAGCGAATCCTTTTCTTCTCTGACACGAAATTTCTGTCCGTCTTGTACTTGTTCCTCGTCTGTCTGCAATCGTAAGGGTTCCAGAAAGCAATCTCCGAAGCCCACGTCGGCCAGCCAGGGTTCATCGAGATCCACACGTAGCGTCATATGATCGAATTCGGGGCTTTCCGTTCCATCTTCGCGCGGGACACGGGCGGAGAGCAAAGTGACTTCAAATCCCAGCCCGCGCAGTAACGCGGCAAAAGCGCCGTTTATCTCGTAACAGAAGCCGCCTCGCCGATGGTTAACGATCTTGCGCAGGAATGCGTCTTCTTCACAGACAATTTTCGTTGCCTGTGCGATGTCCAGATTTTCGAAAGGGACGGTCAGCAAATGGGCGCGGTGAATCGCACGTAAAGTAACTGCGGTCGGGGCGGTGGGTCCAGTGTATCCAATGCGGGCAAGATAGGAAGCTACGTTGAGCATGATTCAAGGAAGAGGTATCGTCGCAGACTTACACTGGCAGCTCTTCCTGCATCCAGCCCGTCTCCGGCTTCGGTTCCATAGTCAAGTCGAGCACCAATTTCTCCAACATCATGCGTTTACTCGGGGGATTGGAGCGTAATGCCAAGTCGGCTTTTGCGATCAGCCGGATAGCCCGCGTCAGTTCGCGTTTGGAGTTGTAACGGCGCGCCTGGCGGATGATGTCGTCGGCGGCAAAGGGAGGCACGCGGAAGCCCTGCCAGAGCGCGGCCCACAGCATGCGCTGATCGCGGACGTTGCGCTCGAGAATGACCAGCATCTGGCGAAACGTTTTCGCCAGCATGTAAAGGTGACCGATAGCAGCTTCGTCGCCATCGCCGGTCGATAGGATGGCATCCAGCATCTGCAACGCACGAACGCGATCTTTGGCGGAGATCGCATCGGTCAGTTCATATAGCGATCTTTGTTTTGCGGCCAGCACCATCGTCTCGACGTCGCCCAGGGTGATGCGCTTTTTCTCGCCGACATAGAGAATCAGTTTCTCCAGTTCGTTGGAGATCATCATCATGTCGCCACCCAGGGCGTCCACCAGTTCGCGCGCCGCATCAGCATCGATCTTCACTGCAATTCAACGATGGCACAATACTGGCCCATCGATTCGCGAATGCGTTCGTAACGTTCTTTATCGGTCAGGTCCATGCGGCGGGCGTCGGCGGGGATGCTGATGTGGTCGGCTACAAAGATCAGGACGGCAGCCGGGTTCGGATCTTTACAGTAGGACTCGATGGCATCGAGTTTGTCCTGATTTGAACCCCGCCCGAATAAGTTCTTCACTCCGCGAATGAAAAACACCTGGAAAGGTGCCATCAGTGATGGAGTACGCGCGCGATCGAGTATCTCCGTCAGGTCGGTTTCCGACAGATCAAAGTCGAATAGGCTGAAATCGCGTAAATCGGGCGGCACCAGATGTTCAAGAATCGCTTCCCGGCAACGCTTGCGGAAGAAAACTTCGTCTCCAACGAATACGTACGCAGGCCGCAACTTGTGTGCCTGCACTTCCGATACGAAGCGCTCAGCCTGCGCGAAGCCGCGCATTAAAAGCCCTCGAGAATGTTGCTCACCAGGGTGCGGGCGAACTCGCGCGACAACCGTTGCATGGCTGGGGAATCTTCCTCGAAAAAGCTGGAGAGTTCACGCGACACCTGGTACTGCTCACGGAACACGTAAGAAGGATTCTGATACAAAACCTTGCCCTGCTTGTCGGTCAACGAGACCCTCATGCCGACGATCACCAGCACACTGGCTGCGCGTCCCGTCTGCGAATCGTAGGTAAGAGGAGAGGCATAGCTGGAAAGGACAGTTCCGCGCAGTGTTGCATCCGCCGCCTGATCAGCCTCGTTTAGAACATGATAGTGAGTGCGTGTGACCAATTCTCGTGCCACGGCAGCAGTGAGCATCTGCTCGATTTTGTAAGTCTGGGTGTCATTAACGAACGCCGGAATGGCAATGGTCCTGACCTTATCGGGAAGCTGAACGGCGTGACCGGCGGTGTGATAACCGCAAGCAGTGCAGCAAATACAAACCAACATTGCCCAGCCCGTCAGCCAGCGCTTCACTGGATTTTTCCCTTTGGCCGGCTCGCGGCCATGGTCTCCGCGCACTCGACCGCGGTCGACGCCGCAATTCGAAGATTGTCCGAGGCCGCCCACAACCAGAAGCTGTTCGCACTATTTGCGTCAGGAACAATGGACAACAACACATCTCCCTGTCCAGCGGCGTTCACGTTGGTGGGCGCTTCCTCGGCCAGAAGGGTAATGTTCACATGTTCACCGGCCAGTGCCTGTGAAAATGTTGCCAATTCCATGGCTTGTTCTAACTCGACATGGACTGCGAAAGCGTGCCCATGAAATATCGGGGCCTGCACCAGGAGCAGCGACGGGAGCGGCGCATCCTTACCCGCGATACGCTGGTAGTGCTTCAGCACTCGATGCTCCACGGTGGCCAAAGCAGGAGCCGCCTGCTGTCCGTAGCGGCTTACCATATTGAAAGCCACCTGGATGTCGAACACATTCTTGGGCAGCTGCTGGAACGACAGCAGATTCACGGTCTGCTCGTGCAGTTCATCCATCCCCCTTTGTCCATGTTCGGATGCAGGCTCGTACACAGTTGCCACCGCGCGCTTCATCCTGCCGGCTCGGTGCGCTCGCAATAGGATGAGAGCCAGCACCACGGCGGCAGGATGCGCTACCACCGATGGTCCGGGCTGCAATTCGACGGTTAACGCCTGGCCCAACTGGCGTTCGATCCATGGTGAGCGTACGACTGCGTCGGGTTCATCTTCCAGCGCATAAGAGAGATCCACAATCGCGCTGCCTGCCTTGCGGGCTGTCTTCCAATTTCTGCGTGTGCAATCCGGATCCGACGCGAAAAAAGTGAAATCGATCTTGTCGAACTGTTCGGTCCGGACGCTCTGGATGAAGGTAATCTCATCTTTCAGGGTCTCAAGTTGTCCCAGAGATTCATCGTCGTCCAAGAGTTTGATATCCAGCGATGGAAAATTGCGGTCGCTGAGCACTTCCGCAACTTCTTTTCCCTTGAGCGTGCCCGCGCCGACAATCGCAAGACGGTAAAAGTTGCCGCCACGCATAGGTTCGGTATGGGCGAGCGCCGTTGATTTTGCGTGCGAACTCATGAAGTCTGCGAAGCCTCCTTGTACGCCGGAGGCGATGGCGGGCCGCCCTTACGCCGGAAAATCCATTGCAAACGCCAGACCACACCCGAGAACATGTAGAGTAGCGCGATCGCGAACAGAACCCACTCCGAGAAATACCAGATAGCGGCAAACAACAGGCCGAAAAGAATAATAAGTTGGAATGGTTGCCGCGAACGGAAATCAATGTCTTTGAAGCTATAGAACCGCCACGTGCTTACCATCAGGTATGCAACCGCAACTAGCATCAACATCCAAGTAACGGCAGTCCACCAGGATGCGATTGGGTCCCCACCAGAGAAATGCACCACTGCGGCAATCACTCCGGCACCGGCGGGAATCGGCATGCCCACAAAATATTTCTTTCCCGGACGTCCGGGATTTGACGGTTGCGGGTTGGCCGTGATGTTGAAGCGGGCCAGCCGACTGGTACCGGCCATGAGGAACAGAAAGCTGGCAATGG
>MNDG01000078.1:0-47176 GCA_001914815.1 Acidobacteriales bacterium 13_2_20CM_55_8 | reverse complement strand
CGCCGCGATGTTTGCGGTGGTGAACAAGGATGGGAGAATGAACATCCCCTTGCGGAGCTTTTTCGGAGGGCGATCTTCCAGTCGCCGCTTTGGAGTCTCGAGAAATTCCGGATCCATCAGAACGCTCCTTGCCGGGATTGTTCAGCCCCAACTGCCGCGAGTTCGGGCGCAGGTGGCACAAACGCCAGTACACTGCTTCCGCCTTTTACCCGATCTCCCATTTTGACTTGCAGACTGGCGGACGCGTCCAGGAAAACATCCACTCGCGAGCCAAACTTGATCAGTCCGACTCGTTCTCCCCGTTCTACTCGGTCGCCTGCTTTTTTCGTGAACACAATCCGTCGCGCCAGAAGGCCCGCGATTTGCTTGAATTTGATCCGCTGTCCGTCGCCTTCCACGGTGACGACATTCTGCTCATTCTGTTCGGCGGAAGTTAAATTCATCGCATTCCCGAACTTCCCCACCTGATAGCGGACCTCCCGGATTATTCCCGAGATCGGAGAGCGATTTACGTGAACATCGAAAACGTTAAGAAAAATACTGATGCGTGTTTGGCGGATACCATTTTCCGTCACCGGCCAGATTCCCGTAACTTTTCCGTCGGCAGGCGATACCACTGCCCCCGCCGTGTCAGGAATCTCCCGCTCCGGATCACGGAAGAACCACAGGAAAAAAGCTGTCAGAACGAGTGCGGGCAGCGCCCAGAATGTGCCCACAAGCCAACCCAGGAGCACAGCTGCACCCACAAGGGATAGTGCGTAATAGTAGCCGTCAGCAACCATGGAGAGATACAGAATTATAGTGCAGGGCTAGAGAGCGCATGCGCCTTTCATGTTAAATGCCAATAAAAAAGGCGCTTATGAGCGCCGTTGATTTAAGCGTATGAACCCTTTGGCGGCTTCGCCGCGCAAGGTCTGGACAGGAATTAAGCGACCTGATGCTGCCGATACTGGCGCTCGATTGATTCCATTTGATCTTTCAGGCGCAGTTTCAGCTTTTTCAGCCGGACCTCTTCCAACTTTTCATCTTCGGTGAGATAACGCTTTTGGGTGAGTGAATCAAGACGTTGTGCGTACTGCGTATGTTCCTGCGCCAGCTTTTGAAATTCTTCGTGGCTGGCCAGGAGCTGGTCCCTCGGAGTTAGCATCCAGCAGACCTCCTGCCCTGATTTCAGGTCTAAAACTAACATACGACCTATGCTGGTTCAATCGCAAATTCCATACTTTAAGCACAAAATATGCACCATAAACGAGGCAAATCATGCAAAGCAAAGACAATATGTAATGGCGTCCTCTTCCGGCCTGCGGTAGTACCCTTTGCGGCGGCCGGATTGGACGAAGGCCCATTTTTCGTACAGCGCCCTGGCCGCTTGGTTGGATTCCAAGCCGTGCCCTATCGAGAAACTCGCCCAACAGACGGGTACCCAGGCCGTGTCGCCGAGCTGGGCCAGAGACGGCCATATTTTCGATCTCCCATTCTTTATCCAGAGCCCGCGCCACCAGGAAACCCTGGATGCCCTCGCTTTCTATGATCAGCGCTTCGCGGCGTGCTTCAGGCGCTGCGAAGACTTGTTCGTATTGCTGTCGCGACCAGTGCGCTGCCGTGACTGCATGCGTCTCCAGAGCCATCATGGCGGCAATGTCAGCGGAGCTGGCGGGACGGACTAGCAAAGATTTTCGAGTTTCGAGTTTCTGGTTTCGAGATTAAAAGCTAAGAACTGCTTTTTGAGAAAATCTCTGCATCGGACCGCCGGATGTAGTTGGCTTCCAGCGCTTCTGGTGAAACAGTTTCGCCTGTCAAAATCTTTCTCCACCCTCGACGGGCGATGGCGTCACTCCCTTGAATGCCAACTTCCAGCACTCGCAGTCCTCTTGCGCCAAGAGTTTCAGCAATGCCATTGTTAGATGTGACTAGCGTCAAATTACTGTCTGATGTGGCCAACGCCTCCAGCCTGGCGAGCCTCTCATCGATCATGGTCGTCGCTTCCGCAGAGACTTCATACTGGCCTGCGTAAACTTCACCTCGACCCGCATCGAGGACGGCAAGGACTCTTCCCTCCGACGCACCGGCCATCACTACCACTTCCAGCATTGACACGGTTGCGATCGGCTTCCCCAGAATTTCTGCCAAGCCCTTAACTGCAGCCAATCCCACTCGCAAGCCTGTGAACGAACCCGGGCCAGAGGCAACCGCAAACGCATCGATGTCCTGCTTTTTGAAACCGTGTTTCGAGAGAAGCGCTGCGACCTGCGGCACCAGTTGCGCTGAGAATGTTCCCCCGGCCAGCGGAACGACTTCGATCACATCGCACTTTCCGTTACTCAAGCCGTGCGCGAGTGCGATGCTGCCCTGCTTGCCCGAAGTGTCCACCGCTAGAATAAGCATGGAACCCAAACGACGCTTTCAATCGGCAGAAGGTATGGTTCGGCGGTCACCGTCTTCCACCAATTCCAGCAGGACTCCGCCAGCGCTCGAGGGGTGCACAAATATGAAGCGATGGCCGCCAGCGCCGATCTTCATCTCCTCCGAAATCAGCCGCACCCCGTCTTTTTTCAAGCGCTCGACCGCGGCTGCGAGATCCGGCACTCGCAACGAAACGTGATGCAGCCCCTCGCCGCGTTTAGCAATAAATTTCGCAATTGGGGACTTGTCCGAAAGCGGCTCAAGCAGCTCCAAGCGTGTTTCACCGACCGGAACCATTACCAGCCGTACTTGTTCGGATTCGACAACTTCTTCGGCGGAGATGGTCAAACCCAATTTTTCATAGATGCCTTTTGCGGCGGCCAGCGACTTCACAGCGATCCCGAGATGGTCGATGGAAAACATCAGTGCCGCCGCCCTTGGACAATCTCTTCTATCAGAGTATAGGGATCGCGCTTGTGCTCGGCGACCTCGGCTGCATATTGCGCCATTTCACCGTCTCCCAGCTGATGCCGCGCCTTTTCCAGCATAGCGTCACGAAGCATTTCGACCAGACGCGCCTGCCAGTTCTGGATGTTCCGCTTGAGCGCTAAGTTTTCTCGTTGCAGATGGTTCTCGTATTCCCGAATGGCACCGGCAAGTTCGGGGATGCCGGTTCCCTCCGTGGCTACAGTCTTCACAATTAGTGGTGTCCACTTGTCGGTGCGCACGGCCAGCGACTGCAAGGCGCGAATCTCCCGTTCTACTCTCTCGGCGCCTTCGCGGTCGCTCTTATTGATAACAAAAATGTCGGCAATCTCCATGATGCCGGCTTTGATGGTCTGCACGTCATCCCCCATGCCCGGTACGAGAATCACAACTGTAATGTCTGCAAGCCGCACGATGTCCACTTCATCCTGCCCAACCCCAACGGTTTCGATCATGATCAAGTCGCGACCCGAAGCGTCCAGGATGGTGGACACATCGGCGGTAGTCCGTGCCAATCCCCCCAGGGAGCCGCGGGTAGCCATGCTGCGGATATAGATGCCGGCATCGGATGAATGTTCCTGCATGCGTATCCGGTCCCCAAGGATGGCGCCGCCCGTGTAAGGACTGGTGGGATCGACTGCGATAATTCCGATGCTCAGGCCTTCTTTGCGATAGTAACGGGCTAACTGATCCACCAAGGTGCTCTTGCCCGCCCCGGGCTGCCCTGTGAGGCCCAGAATGCGTGCATGACCACTGTAAGGGAAGATCGCCTTCAACAGCTCAGACCAGCCCACGCTGTGATTTTCCACCACGCTGATGGCCCGGGCCAGGGCTCGGGCATCACCTGCTCGCAGTTGCTCAATCCACGTTTGGATTTCTGGATTCAAACTGCTCAGTGTAAAGCAGGGGCATGACCGGATGAAACTGTCTAAAGACTGGTGGGCCAGTTTTCAAGGCTGACCCACTATCGAGATTCATCTTCTACGGAACGGCGTGGAAATCGCACAAGCCATTCTGATTCTGGTCGGGAACATTTGGGGGAGGCGTCATCCAAGGCGGATTCGCAAAGTTGAAAAATTCCGTCATATCCATCTGGTCGGCATCCCGGTCGGTCAAGCTATCTAAATGAAACCGGGTCTCGATCAACTTAAGAATGGCGGTGAAATCCGCAGCGCGGTGAGACACGTAATTCTTGTTGGTGAATGGTGACACCACCAGCAATGGCACGCGATAGCCGGTCAGCGTGAAGTCACAATTGACGCCGGTGGTTTTGCTGCAAACGTCGTTAGGTCCTAAATCGATAGGCAGGATACCATCGGGCGACTTGGCAGGGGCTGGCGAAACGTGATCGTAGAAACTGCCAAATTCGTCGAACGTGAGAATGAACACCGAATCCTTCCACGACGAACTTTGCATCAAGCCTTTGATAATGTCATGCACATGTTGGGCGCCGGCCTGAATACTTTTGCCATTGCCGGGATGCTCATCCAGATCGGATGCGTAACCTGGCTCAATCTGGATGTTGGCTGTGTGTAGTGACGCGAACGGCTGAAAATTTCCTATGAACGCCGTGCCGGGATCGGTCTCGTAAATCTTCCACGAGATTCCGGCTGATTCCAACAACTCAAAAATCGTTTTATTAGGGAGCGGCGTTTGGGGGGGATTAACGTGTCCCGCCGAAGTAGCCGCCAATAAATATAGGCGGTTGAGCTGAGTCCGGCTCATCACCGGGGCGAACCAGGCGTCCGACGTCGCGAAATTCGACGCCATAAAGTAGTAATAGTTCAAATCATTGCCATCGTAATATCCCATGGCGCGCAAGCCCTGCTGATCAAAGATGGGTGCGTCCGGGGGACCGACGGTCTGAGAAAAATGTGCCGCGGTGTGTACAAATCCATCCCCGGCCCAAGGCCCCGTCGGGTTATTCACATTCCAATCGGTGTGACTTTCATTCCAGCCGGGACTTAGATTTTGCACGCAAACCGTTCGTAAATGAAAAGCATTCACTGTGCTCAGACCGTCGAAACTGGGATTGGACGCGTTGCTAGGAAGGCCATTGAAAGTTTGGCTGGGATATCCATTAGCCTGCCAATACTCCGGTAGTTTTCCGAAATAATGATCGAACCCACGATTCTCCTGCGCCATGAAAATGATGTGATTGATGGATTCATTCAGTTTCGGATTGGGCGGAGGCGGACCAGTGGAAGCGCCCCCGAGTCCGCCGCATCCGGTTAATATCGCGAATAGAAGGAATATTCCGAGCAGGCCAATTGAGATCTCCCAACGATTTCGGATCCCATGTAAACCCCACTTGCCAGGCTTTTTCATGTGAACGCTCCATCCACACTACAGCAGTCCAATCTGAAGTGTGCTTTGGATGAGAGTAGCCGGTGGGGAGTTGCCGCACTGGAGTACGGGGAATTAGGCCGCGGAATGCTCCTAAGGGTAACGAGGTTTAGTCTTTAAGCAGTTGACGGGCAATCACCAGCCGCTGGATCTCGCTGGTACCCTCGCCAATAGTGCATAATTTTACATCTCGATAGAACTTCTCTGCAGGATAGTCCTTAATAAACCCGTAGCCGCCATGAATCTGTACACCGTCGTTGGCGCACCTCACGGCTACCTCACTGGCATAAAGCTTGGCCATGGAGGACTCCAAGGTGGTCTTCATTCCTGCGTCTTTCATGGAAGCGGCGCGCAGAGTCAGCAGCTTCGCGGCCTCAATTTCGGTGGCCATATCGGCTAGTTTCCATTGAATGGCCTGGAATTCGCTGATGGCCTTGCCAAACTGTTTGCGCTGTTTGGAATACTTCAGCGCCGCTTCGTACGCGCCTTCTGCCATGCCTAAGGACAGCGCAGCGATTGAAATTCGGCCTCCATCCAGGACTTGCATGGCGTCAATGAAGCCATCGCCTTCCTTGCCGACAAGATTTCCAGCCGGGATTACGCAATCTTCGAAGATCAATTCTGCCGTGTCGCTGGCCCGCAACCCGAGCTTGTTTTCTTTTTTCCCCGGCCGGAACCCTTTGGTGCCCTTCTCAACTACGAAGGCGGAAAGTCCGTGGGTGTGCGCCGCGCGGTCGGTCACTGCGATTACAACCACGACATCGGCGTAGTGTCCGTTGGTACAGAAAGTCTTTGCCCCATTCAACACCCAGTGGCTGCCTCGACGGACGGCTGTCATGCGGGCGCTACCCGCGTCCGATCCCGAAGACGGCTCGGTCAGGCCCCAGGCGCCGATGAATTCACCTGTCGCTAGCTTGCTGATGTACTTCTTTTTCTGCTCTTCCGATCCCGCGAGAAAAATGTGATTCGAGCACAACGAAGTATGTGCTGCCACAATGATGCCAACAGAGCCATCTACTTTTGAGAGTTCTTCGATGGCAGTGACATACTCGACGTAACCCATTCCGGCACCGCCATACTCAGTTGGAAATACCGTTCCCAGCAAACCGAGCTTGCCCAGTTCCTTAATGACGGCCAGGGGGAAGTCGCCGGCTTCGTCCCACTGCATCACGTGGGAAGCAATCTCGCGTTCGGCAAATTCGCGTACGCTCTTTTTTAGTTGAAGTTGTTCCTCGTTGAGTTGGAAATCCAAAGTCCCTCCGCCGAACCTCGATGCAGCACTTGACAGCCGGCGCAATCACTTGGCGCCGAACTTTTTATTAGAACATAGCGAGGGAAGATGAAGAAAACGTCGAACCGACCGGTTGGTTTGAATTCCTTGGAGAAATTATCGGCGGAGCGCACATCGAAGGCCCCACCCCAATCCCCACCAAACCGCAGGCAGGAGGTAGATCGCCAGCACCAGGCCGGCTACGACTATTAACATCGTTCTCGCCCGGCGCATCGCTTGCTTTTGTGTGTCCAATGCCTGCTGTTGATTTGCAAGCGCCAGTTTGTAGTTCTCGATATGTTGTTTCTGCAGATCCCGGATCTCTCCCAGGAGCGCGATGATCTCTTCAGACATTGGACTGCCTCGACCCCATAACACACTATTGTTGAGTTCGAAGGAAAGAGTGCGGAAGAACTAGACCGTTGGTGTAGAGGTTTTCTTTTGTCCCGGGCCGAAGATTTTGCGGGCCATCCACAAGGGGGCTACAAAAACATGTGCCGGGTTAGTGAGGAATGCTGGCTTGTTGCCTTCAATTAAATGCCCCAGCCAAGCTAGGGCGAAAGCCGCAGGAATCAGCAGGAGCCCGATGATCCAGTGGAACCACACGACCACAAGTGACGAAAAGCCAACCGGGATGGCAATCATGTGCAGCGCCCGATTTACGGGATGGTTGTGCGCGCCGTCGTAATGTGAGTAAAGACCCATGCGTAGAACAGTGGTCAGTGGCTAGTGGCCAGTGACGCAATGGATGCTAATGATAACTGATATCTGGCCACTGATCCTAGCCACGGGCCACTTCTTCTGAAACAAATCTTTCGAAGACCTCATTGGACAGCAGTCTGCCGCGCGATGTCAGCCGAATCCACGAATCTTCGCGCTCCATCAATCCGCTTTCTACGAATTCGGAGATGGTTTCAGCGAAGCCGGCGACTGCGGACCGCCCAAATTTCGCAGCGACTTTTTTCAAGTCCACACCACGACTGAGCCTCAGCCCAAGAAAAAACGTCTCTTCGAGCGCCGCGTGAGATGTAACTGGAGTGCGCTTGAAAGGCCCCTCCACGACGTATTCTTCCAGCGAGTCTGGGGTGGAGAATCGTACGGCTTCGTTCTCGGCATCCCGCGACGGAAGCATAGAATGCGCGTCTACTCCAAAACCGAGGTACGGCTGGCGCGTCCAATATTTTAAATTGTGCCGCGACCCGTAGCTTTCGCGCGCGAAATTGGAAATTTCGTATTGCCGCACGCCAGACGTATCCAGTTGCTCGCACGCCATCTCATACAAATCCGCGGTGACTTCGTCCTGGGGAACGAAATGAGCGTGGTATCGTGTACCGCCTGCAATCAACTCGCGGCCGAGCCGGGAATCTTCGTCAACCTCGAGCATATAGACGCTGGCATGAGGTACGCCGGAAGCAATCGTTTCAGCAATCGAAACTTCCCAGCTCTTCGGGGTTTGGCGGGGTAAGCCGGCAATGAGGTCAATGTTGATGTCGGAAATTCCAGCTGCGCGCAGACGTGCCATGTCAGCCAGTACCACCGTCCGGGAGTGCAAACGCCCGACGGCGGCGGCTTCTTGGTCAACGAAAGATTGCACTCCCAGACTCACGCGATTGACGCCGCTACGCTGGAGCGCTTCCACTATCGCAGGTGTCAGTGTGCCGGGGGCGCATTCCACAGTGACTTCAGCATTTGGCAACAGCTCGAAATTTTGCGAAATTATGACAAATAGCCGCTCCAATTCAGTTATATCGAGTATCGTAGGAGTTCCGCCGCCCAGATATATGGAGTCCAGCGTCCGATCGAGCTGTCCGCCCATCTGATCTGCGATACTATTGGCACGTTCCATGTCCGAACACACACGTTCCACGTAGCGGTGGAAAATGGTGCGGGAGAAGACATCTGACGCGAAGTTGCAGTAGCTGCACTTGGTACGACAGAATGGCACCGAAATATAAAGGCCCAAGGGCATTATGCTGATTATCCCACGTTGCCGTGACGGTCGGACCCAGGCCCTGCATCTAAAGTGAATATGCTTCCTCGCGTTGTCATCACCGGACTGGGCGTCATCAGCCCCAATGGAATGGGTAAGGCAGCCTTTTGCCAGGCTATTTTGACTGGAAAATCTGGGGTAAAACGAATCTCGCTTTTCGATCCGTCCGATCTGCCGGTGCACATCGCCGGCGAAATTCCTGACTTTGATGAACTCGCCTGGGTGGATCCTCGCGAACGGAAACACGTCTCTCGCGTCGTGCCCCTGGCCGTGGCAGCTTCCGCGGAGGCGATTCACGACGCAGGCCTTGATCCTGCCGCGATGTCGATGGAGGAGAAGCGCGAGATTGGCGTGATTCTCGGCACCGGCGGCGGCGCGCAGGAATTTTCCGAAGAACAGTATCGTCTCTGGCACAGCGGTCACGTGAAACAAGTCAGCTTGTTTTGTATTCCCAGCGGCACCATGGGAACGATTCCCAGCGAAGTCAGCATGCGTTTCGGATTTCGCGGTTACAGCCACGTCATCACTACAGGGTGCACGTCGTCTACGGATGCCATTGGTTACGCCTATCAGCACATCCAAGCCGGAGTGCAGCCCATGTTCCTGGTAGGCGGCGTGGATGCACCCATTACTCCTGGAATCATTAAGGGTTATTCGTTGTTGCGTGCGCTGACTGCTTCCTGGAACCATGCTCCCGAGCGCGCCTCGCGACCCTTTTCGGCGGATCGTGATGGCTTCGTTCTGGCCGAGGGTTCCTGGATGTTCATCCTGGAAGACTACGACCATGCTCGCGCCCGCGGCGCTCGCATCTACGCGGAGATTGCCGGATACGCGTCCACCTGTGAGGCATTCCACCGGGTGCGCATGAGCGAGTCGCCGGAGGAACCTGCGCGCGCCATTACCGAAGCACTCGGAGAAGCAAGGCTCGCGGCGGAAGATATTCATTATGTCAATCTGCACGGGACTTCCACCGAGATGAACGATCGTGTGGAGACGCGCGCTCTCAAACTCGCTCTGGGTGAGCATGCGGGCAAGATTCCGATGTCAGGATTGAAATCACAGATTGGACATGCTCAAGGCGCCTGCGGTGCCGCAAGCCTCGCTGCCACCCTGGTTGCCATGGAACACGGCAAGATTCCTCCCACCATCAATCTCGATGTCGCTGATCCTGAGTGCGACCTGGATTACGTGCCCGAAGCCGGTCGCCGCGCGGAGATCGAGCATGCTATTTGTAATTGCGTGGGGTTCGGGTCGAAGAATTCGGCACTAATCCTGCGACGGGCTGCCTAAAACCTTTTCCATCCTTCGCCCTGCCGTTCCCATCTATTTAAGGTAATCTTACAATAGCCGATGGCCTCAGCCCACGAAGAAGAGGTATTAGGAAAAGCCTATGACAGCCGCCTGATGAAGCGGCTGCTTCGCTACCTCGCCCCTTACAAATGGCAGGTGGCAATCGCCCTGGGATCCATCCTTCTCAAGGTGGGGGCCGACGTTCTGGGGCCTTACCTCACCAAGATTGTTATCGACCGCTACCTGGCGCCGGTTCCGGGACTGCACACACGCTTTGACCGTTTTCTGAGCAGTAATCCTTTCGTCGGAATTGCACAGATTGCCGCCTTGTACGTTGGGTTGCTGGTCTTCAGCTTTTTGCTGGAATATCTCCAGACTTATTACATGCAATGGGCCGGGCAGATGGTGATGTTCGACTTACGCAAGGAAATTTTCCGTCATCTGCAACGCATGCACATCGGTTTCTACGACAAGAATCCGGTCGGACGCCTGGTGACGCGCGTCACCAGCGACGTTGACGCGCTGAACGAAATGTTCACTTCCGGCGTGGTCTCGATTTTTGAAGATGTTTTCGTGCTCGCCGGCATTGTAGCCATCATGCTGCAGATGAACACCAAGCTGGCATTGATTACTTTCGCCGTTCTGCCGCTGATCGCCATCGCGACCAAAATCTTTCGTGACAAAGTACGCGATTCCTACCGCCGCATTCGCGTGGCGATTGCGCGCATTAATGCTTACCTGCAAGAGCATGTCAGCGGGATGGTGGTGCTGCAGCTCTTTAGCCGCGAAGAACGGGCATTCCAGAAGTTTTCCGACGTCAACGCCACTCACATGGACGCCTTTAAAGACGCCATTATGGCCCATGCCGTCTACTACCCGGTGGTGGAGATCCTTTCCTCAATCGCCATCGCCTGTGTTATCTGGTTTGGCGGTAATGACGTGATCCGTGGCGCTTCCACGATCGGAATTCTTGCGGCGTTCATACAGTACGCGCAACGATTCTTCCGGCCCATTCAGGACTTCAGCGAGAAATACAACATCCTGCAATCGGCGATGGCTTCCAGCGAGCGTATTTTTAAACTACTGGATACGCCGGTCGAAATCACCTCTCCGGCAGTCACGAAGAAACCAGAAGGTCCTGGCCGCATTGAATTCGATCATGTGTGGTTCGCCTATCGGAACATTCCTATCGACACCGGTGATGGCAAGAACGGTAAAGGAGCTTCACGGGCTGGAGCAGATATTCACACAACAACGGAACCCGACTGGGTGCTGCGGGATCTCAGCTTTGTGATTGAACCTGGCGAGACTGTCGCTATTGTCGGACACACTGGGGCTGGCAAAACTACGATCATTTCTCTGCTGATGCGTTTTTACGATGTGCAGAAAGGCGCGATAAAAATGGACGGAGTAGACGTCAAAGACATGGATCTCGCCGATCTTCGCCGCCGCTTCGGTGTGGTGTTGCAAGATCCATTCCTCTTTACCGGTACTGTCGAAGGAAACATCCGCCTGGGCACACAATTCATCACTGACGAAGATGTACAACAGGCTGCCATCGACGTGAATCTTGCCGACTTTATCCGCACTTTGCCGCAGGGCTTCAAAGAGGAAGTGCGCGAACGTGGTTCGACGCTTTCTACCGGCCAGAAGCAGCTCATTTCCTTCGCTCGGGCCCTGGCGCACAACCCGAAGATTCTCATCCTGGACGAAGCTACTTCCAGCGTGGATACAGAAACTGAATTTAAGGTGCGTGATGCACTCAGTCGCATGGTGGAAGGCCGCACCTCGGTGGTAATCGCTCATCGGCTTTCGACAGTGCAGCGGGCTGACAAGATCATCGTCATGCACAAGGGATTGGTCCGCGAGGAAGGAACTCACCAGCAACTGCTCGCGCAGCGCGGAATCTATTACAAGCTCTACCAGTTGCAATACAAAGATCAGGAGATTCCGGTGGGCAGCGGCCCCCAAGTCACCGCCAGCGCCGACGATTAGTAGCACAGGCGGGACGCCGGCGCTACTTTACAATGCTGGCGTGCGAATTCTAATCTCTGCCGGAGAGGCTTCTGGTGAGCTGTATGGCGCACAGCTCATCCAGGTACTACGGAGCCGTGATCCCTCGCTGGAATTCTTTGGTGTGGGCGGAGACCGCATGCGCGCCGTTGGGTGCGACACGGTTGCGGACGCCAAAGACCTCGCCGTCGTGGGAATCTCCGAGATTTTCAGCCATCTGCCTAAGATCTACGGTCGCTTTCGTCGCTTAATTGCTGAAGCGGACAAGCGTCATCCCGATCTCGCTATCGTCATTGACTCTCCCGCTTTCAACTGGCGCGTTGCCCGGCAGATGCACAAACGGGGAATTCCGGTCGTCTATTACGTATGTCCGCAGTTTTGGGCATGGCGTCAGGGGCGCGTTCGCCTGCTCCGGAAATACGTCACGAAAGCGCTGGTGATCTTTCCATTTGAAGAACAGTTTTATCGCGACCGCGGTGTGGATGCGACCTTCGTCGGCCATCCTCTTGCCGATCAGGCCTTGCCTGCCATGGATCGCGGCGACTATGCCGTGCAACACAAACTGGACCCAGCCAAGCCATGGATCACTCTCATGCCCGGCAGTCGCGTGAAAGAGGTGGGCATGAATCTTCCCGTGATGCTGGAATCTGCCGCCAAGCTGGGCTGTGGGTACGAGTTCCTGCTGCCGCTGGCGCCCACTCTCGATCGCAGTTTCCTGGAATCGCTGATCGGCAATCTCCCGAGCATTCATCTGGTGTCCGACGCCTTGCCGGCGCTTTTCCATTCGCGGGCTGGAATCATTGCCAGCGGCACCGCCACTGTCGAGGCTGCAATCATGGGCACACCGTTCGTAATGGTCTACCGGGTTTCTCCACTTACTTATCTGCTGGGACGGCCGCGCATCAAGGTATCTCACTTTGCCATGGTGAACTTGATTGCGGGAGAGCAGGTAGTCCCAGAACTGGTGCAGCAGGATTTCACGGTGGAAAAAGTGGTAGCCCGAATGAACGAGATTCTTCCCTTTGGTCCGGCGCGGGACAAAATGATCGAGGGTCTGGCCAGCGTAAAACTTCGTCTGCGGGGACCGGCTGCCAGGGCGGTGCATCCCATTGACCGTGCTGCTGAGATGGTTCTCGGGCTCCTTCAAGGGAGGCTCGCAAGTCGGATAGAAGCAACGGCCAGGTAGTTGCGAATAAAAGCAGCAAAAACGCGTCTAACCCTTGTCCCCACAGCATCTTTTGAGTAACAATCCTCATCAAAGAAATTAGTCACTCTGCAGGAGACCGTTTTTGATGATCTCTTATCCCCGGCGTAACCGTCGGGTTCTCAAAATCTGTTTGGTCTGCTTCCTTCTGGTCATCACCATCCCCACGTGGGCAGCGGAAAAGATGCGCCTGCGGGTGGATGACTATCAGATTGACGCCGAACTTCTCCCCCATGTTCACAAGATCGCGGCCCGCGCCAAGCTGAAGTTCACGGCGCTGGAAGACCTCAACATTGCTACGTTTGAGTTGCATAACGGTTTGCGGGTGAGCAAGGTGCTCGATGCGGCGGGTAAGCCGCTGACCGCAGAGCGCAATACCCAGGACTCGACAATTCGAGTGCAACTGCCGACGACGATGCCAAAGGATTTTTCCACCACACTGACTTTCGACTACGCGGGCGTCCTTGACAGTGCGGACGATAGTCCGGTGCAAGGTTTGAAGCTGGCTTCTATTGGCGATGAAACCAGCTACCTGCTGTATGCGGGACGTTGGTTTCCGGTGAACGCATACGGAATCAATCGCTTCACCGCCACCATGAACATCACGGTTCCCAGCCACATGCTGGTGATTGGGAGCGGTAAGGAAAGCCAGGGCAATACTCCGCCGCTGAAGAAAGCAGCGACCGCCGGCGTGCCCACCAAGACCTACACGTTTATCTGGGACAAACCGAGTTTCCCGGGAACCATCGTGGCCGGAATGTTTCAGGAGTTCAAGAGCAACGAGGCTGGACTTGATCTTCACGTCTTCTTCAAACCGGCTCATCAGAAGATGGGAGCCACTTACACAGAAACCGCGGTCAAAGAATTCATTTACTACGTGACCTTGTATGGGCCCGCGCCATCTACCACGCTAAGAGTCATTGAGATACCCGATGACACGGTGCCGTCAGCCTGGGCACCTGAAATCGCAGCCATCGCCAGTCGAGGGATTTCCGACAAGGTCAACTATCGTTTGCTGGCGAATACCATCGCGCATCAATGGTGGGGTGTCTCGGTCAGTCCCGCCTCGCGAGATGACTGGTGGCTCAGCGACGGTTTTGCGCGCTACTCCGAAGCTCGTTATGTGGAGAATGCTGCCGGGACGGCAGGTCTTGGAGAAGCTGTGAAAGATATGTCGGTCGGGGCGCTGGCCTACGATACCGTTCCTCTTTCCAGCGCGGGCAAGCTCGACATCTTCTCGCCTGAGTTCCAATCACTGGTCACTGATAAGGGCGCGATGATCCTCCACATGCTGCGCTGGGTGACTGGCGATCAGAAATATGATCAGACCATGCGTACCTTTGCCGCAAAGTTTGCGGGCAAGTCTGCGACTCTGGACGATTTCCGTGCGATTGCTGAGCAGAACTATGGCGATAAGCTGACCTGGTTTTTCTCCCAATGGCTCGATTCCACCGGCGCGCCCGAATTCAAGACCAAGTACACGGTGTATCGCCTGGGAAACAACAAAGGCTTTCGTGTGGTGGGGGAAATTTCCCAGGATCTGGACCTTTTCCGCATGCCTGTGCAATTGAAAATTGATACCAACGGCAAAACCGAAGACAAGCGCGTGGAAGTAGTGGGCACGAATTCGCCGTTCACGATCGAGACTTTTGGCAAGCCCCGACGTATTTCTGTCGATCCCGACGACCGTGTGTTGAAGAATTCCAGCGACGTTAAGTTGCGCGCTTCAATTCTGCGCGGGCAGGGATTAATCCAACAAGGTGATCTTGCCGGCGCGCTGCTTGAGTTCAACAGAGCGCTCGAGGTAAACAAGAATAGTTCCCTGGCGCACTATCGCGTAGCCGAAGTCTTCTTTCTGCAACGCAATTATCAAGCTGCGGCCAATGCCTATCGCGAATCTCTGAACGGCGATGGCGAACCTCGGTGGACCGAGGTCTGGAGCCATATCCAGCTAGGCAAGATTTTCGACGTCACTGGACAGCGCGAACGCGCCACGAACGAATATCGGCAGGCTCTCCAGACCAATGACAATACCCAAGGTGCGCAGGAAGAGGCGCGGAGATATCTACAAAAACCGTTTGAGCAGCAAAAAAACAGCCAGCAGGATCAAAAAGTTCTAATACGCCCAGCGCAATAACGTAGCGCCCACGGTGAATCCCGCCCCCACCGAGGCCAGCAGCACCAAATCGCCCTTCTTTAATCGACCCTCTTGCCGCGCGGTATCCATCGCCAATGGCACTGTGCCTGCAGTGGTGTTGCCGTAACGGTCGATGTTGATGATTACACTTTCGGGCCTCAATCCCAGCCGGTCGGCCGTCGCGGTAATGATTCGCCGGTTGGCTTGATGGGGAATGAAGGCGTCAATATCGCTCCCCTTCAGCCCATTGCGCTGCAGAATCTTCTCGCATATTTCTGCCTGCTTGCGCACTGCGAACTTGAACACCGCCTGGCCGTCCTGGTGAACGTAATGCATCTTTTTGTCCACGGTTTCATGAGTGGCTGGATGAAGGCTCCCCCCACCCGGCATGTAGAGGGAACATCCTCCGGAGCCGTCCACTTCGTGGATGAAGTCGATCATGCCCACTGAATCATCTTCCGCGGGTTCGAGGATCACGGCGCCCGCCCCGTCGCCAAAAATCACGCAGGTGGCGCGATCCGTATAGTCAATGATCGAGGACATCACGTCGGCCCCTATCACCATGACTTTTTTGTGAGCACCGGTGGCAATAAATTGCGATCCTACCTGCAACGCGTACACAAAAGCTGAGCATGCTGCCGAGAGATCAAATCCCCAAGCTCCCTTTGCGCCCAACTTATGCTGTACCAGACAGGCCGTGGATGGAAACAACATATCGGGAGTTACGGTCGCCACCAGGATGGCTTCGAGGTCGGTTGGCTTCAGTCCGCGTTCTGAAAGTGCTTTCTTGGCGGCGGCAACCGAAAGATCGCTGCTGGCCACGCCCTTCTCGGCAATGTGCCGCTCGCGGATACCGGTGCGGTCCATGATCCAATCATGGTTGGTATCAACCATTTTCTCCAAGTCTTCGTTGGTCAACAGGCGAGGCGGGACGTAAGTACCAAGAGCACTGATCTTTGCTCTGGCACGCACAGATTGGGTCACTATTTATGATCTCCGCTTGAATTGTAAAACGGTTATTGTGACGTAGCTATCGGGCAATGTCCAACTTTGCCGGTACAAAAAGCCAGGCACCGGAGACCCACTGCACACGCAAGAGCCCGTTACCGTTGCTTCCTTCCGGACCTGGCGGGGTTGGCGGGATCGCGTCGCGCGGGACCGATGCCTGACCTTCTCGATTCTAACATTCCGTAAGAACTCGACTGCATGCGCCGCGATCGCCTCAGACGAACCGTCCAAGCAGTGGTTGGACGGGCATCCTCGGTACGACAGTACCCAACGTGCTCTTCCCTTCCTTAGCGAAATCACGAACAATACAGGACACCCGTGCTTTCAACCGTCGAGCAACGTTCCACGCCCGTTCCTCTTCCCGTAGCCATTAACCGCTACTTTGAACTGGCGCTTTATCTGTTGGTATTCACTGGATTCGCAACTCTCGCCTCGACTGGCGGATTGGATATTCCCACGGTCGTGATGGTCAGCGCCGCGCTTCTAGTCCGAGGCTACAGCTTGGCCAAGCGCCGCATCCTGGTAATCCCCGAACGCTGGACCACGGTCCTTACCGTCGTTTACGTGGCTTTTTACCTTGTCGATTATCTGTTGATCTCCGGTAGCTTTGTCAACGCAACCGTCCACCTTGTTTTGTTCGTCATGGTGGTCCGGCTGTTCTCCACACAGCGCGATCGTGATCACTATTTTCTGTCGGTGATCTCGTTTCTGATGGTGCTGGCCGCTGCATTGTTGACGGTGGACAGCGTTTTTCTGCTGGCATTCGGCGGCTTTCTGCTAATGGCTGTGGCCACATTCGTCCTTATGGAGATGAAACGAGCGTCCGCTAAAGCCACAGTTCAATGCAAAGAATCGAGCGACACCAGGGCTTATCGCCGCATGGCCTTCTCGCTGGCCCTGGCTACCCCGCTGCTGGTAATGCTCATTTTGATGGGAGGCGCAGCTATTTTCTTCGTTTTGCCGCGCATCTCCGTGGGTTATTTGAGCGGCTATTCTCCCGTCGGCGAATTAACCACGGGTTTCAATGACCGGGTCCAACTCGGAAGCATCGGTCAGATCCAGCGGTCCAATTCGGTGGTCATGCACATTCAGATTGACGGTGATCACAGCGGCGGATTCGATCTCAACTGGAGAGGTGTAACTCTGAATCTATTCGACGGCAGGACTTGGACTAATTCCCAGGAAAAACGGGTCTTGGCTGCCGGCCCAGATGGGCTCTTTGCCTTGTCCAGCGCGGCGGTAGGAGGAAAACCGTCGGCAGAGGAAAGCCTAAAGACCATTCATTATCGAGTGCTGATGGAACCGATCGGTGTGAATGTTTTCTTTGTGGCGGCCGTGCCGCATATTTTACGCGGGAACTATAGCCTGATTGCCATCGACAGTGGCGCTGCTATCTTTGACCTCGACCTCGAACATCCGGTGAGCGGCTACCAGGCTGACTCTCGTATTACAAATCCCGACACGAAGCTTCTCCGCACTTCGTCCGATTCTTCTCCTGCGCCGGTTCAATTGAATTACCTGCAACTGCCAGCGCTGGATCCTCGCATTCCACAGCTGGCGCACCAGATCGCAGCCTCCGCTGACAACAACTACGACAAGGCCACGGCCATCGAGAGCTATCTCCGCACTCATTTCCAGTACACGCTGCAACTTCCCCGAACGGTACCGCGCGATCCATTAGCCAATTTTCTTTTTGAACGCAAACAGGGACACTGTGAATATTTTGCGTCCTCGATGGCAGTCATGCTGCGCACGCTGCAAATTCCTTCGCGCGTTGTAAATGGATTTCGCACGGGTGAGTTCAATGACCTCACGTCCCAATATCTCGTTCGCGCCAGCGATGCCCATTCCTGGGTCGAGGCCTACTTCCCGGGTTATGGATGGGTGAGCTTTGATCCAACACCTGCTGGTCCAGGTGCGGAACATGGCCGCTGGAGCCGGATGATGCTGTATTGGGACGCTATGCAATCGTTCTGGCGGGAATGGATCATCAATTTCGATACCAGCCACCAACAGATTCTTGGCCAGGGAGCGGTTCGCAACAGCCGCCAGTTGTTTGAGCAGGCACGAAATTGGGTACGACAGCGCTACTTCGCATTGCTAGGTATGGCCCGACACATTCAGAAAAAAACAGTGGATTCGCCGGTGCGCTGGAGCATCGTGGGACTGGCAGTGTCTGTCCCGCTTCTATTGCTATTCAATCTCCGCCGCTTATTAGCAGGATTTCGGTCCAGGCGCATTGCCGCCCATCCCGAGAAATCACCGCGGATGGCCGCATCCATCTGGTATGAGCGAATGACCCGATTGGTGGAACGGCACGGGTGGCGCAAATCACCGGCACAAACCCCCGCGGAGTTCGTTACCAGCATAAAAGAGGTCTCGGTTCGCGATTCGGTGGCGCGCTTTACCCGGCATTATGCAGGTGCCAGATTCGGAGACAGCGCCCAGGATGCCAACCGTTTGCCAGAATTGTTCGATGAGATAACGGCTACCGCGCGTCGCTAACTGCTCAGAAGTGCCAGACAACTCCGCCGCCCACAAACAAGTTGTGCTGACGGCTCTTGCCGGTGTCGATGTTGAGCTGGGGCACTCCGGAGTAAAAATCGCGCAACTGTCCGCGCAGGCTCAAGGTCTTCAATATCTTTACATCCAGCCCCACGCCCATCTGGAGCACTCCCGTGTTGGTGCCGGTATCACCCTGATTGGCTCCGCCGAATTCCAGCTCGGATTTTTCGCTGAAGTGGCCAAAACCACCACCAAAGCTGATCCAGGGAGAAAGTCCGCTGGAAGGAAACAGGTTGGCGCGAACCGAAGGAGTAATGAAGTACGAGGCATACCCTTCGGGTATGACGTTGTGCTTGAAATGTAAATCTTCGTCGGGATTGAACACGAAGGGAACTTCAAAGGTCAGCGCGGCCAACCCTCCATTCCAGATTCTGTGGCCATAGTTCACTTCAAATGTCAGCCCGTTCCCGGAGTGTAGGACGGTGTCAGTGCCAATCGCTCCGATTACGCCCTGGTCACTGATAAAAGTGCGTCCGATAATTCCTGTCAGCTCGTTTTCTTGAGCAACGGCACCCGTTGCAAAGATCGTTATCGCCACCAGGACCGCGATCCCGAAGAATTTCGGCGCCATTTCTCCTCCCCCGACGAAAGTGGCTTACGGATGGGCGCGACTAGGGTAGCACGCCGCTCGGGAACATAGTTTGTGGATAATGCCTCAGTCGTTGAAGTCCAAAGTTCCGCGCCCGAAACTGCAGAAAGCCGCATCCTGGAGAATGTTAGAATCAAGATACTTCATGTCCTCAAAACCCTCTGCTGTAGTGATTCAGGATGCGTCTCCGAGTAGCAAGGATTCGTCCGTCCTGCCCCCTAAGGTTGGCTTTGTCAGCTTGGGATGCCCCAAAAATCTGGTGGACAGTGAGGTCATGATGGGGATGTTGGCACAGGCCGGGGCCCAATTGACTTCGCATGCCGAGGATGCCGACATTCTGGTGGTCAATACTTGCTCTTTTATCGAGAGCGCCCAGCAGGAATCGGTCAATACCATTCTGGAGATGGCGCGCTATAAGAATTCCGGTCGTGCCCGCAAACTGGTAGTTGCGGGTTGCCTGGTTGAACGTTTCCGGGATGACATTCGAAAGAATATCCCTGAAGTGGATGCCGTGGTCGGGACGGGAGAACTGGAAAACATCCTCTCGGCCACCGGAATTGCGCCAACTCCGGCGGACAATTCCCCGTTCAGAATCCTTACGTCGCGTCCGGAGGGAGATGCCCGTGAGGCGCAAGGGCGTTTTTCGCGCGAGTCCTGGGACGGCGCCATCGCCGATCTGCCTAACTACCTTTACGACGACGCAACACCCCGAATTCTCGCCACGGCGCGCCATACTGCTTACATAAAGATTGCTGAGGGCTGCGATCATCCCTGCGCTTTCTGCATCATTCCGCAGTTACGTGGCAAATTCCGCTCTCGCCGATTTGAATCCGTAGTCGCCGAGGCGGAACGTCTTGCAAGCTCGGGCGTACGTGAGATCACGCTCATCGGGCAGGACACTACTTGCTATGGAGAGGATTTCGGCCTGAAAGATGGCTTGTCTCTGTTGCTCGCAAAACTTGCCACCATCGAAGACCTGCGCTGGATTCGGTTCTTGTACGCTTATCCCAACAAAATCAGCCATCGGCTGCTGCAGACGATTGCGTCTCACGACAAGATTTGCTCCTACATCGACGTGCCTTTGCAGCATGCCTCACCGGCGGTGCTGAAGCGCATGAAACGCGGCGGTGGCGCGGATATCTTTCTACGTTCCATCGATGAGATGCGCCGTACCATTCCGAATGTCACGTTGCGTACGTCTTTTATCGTGGGGTTTCCCGGTGAAACTGACAGCGAGTTTGAAGAATTATGCGAGTTCTTTCGGCTACTCGGATCAGGAAGGCGCAGGAGCTTTCTCCATCGAAAAAAAGCTTCCGATCCGTGAAATTGAACGCCGCCGCAAACGACTGATGCAGATTCAGCGTGGCATCAGTAAGAGGAAAAAAAGAGCGCTACTCGGTAAAGAACTCGATTTGCTGCTGGAAGGCACGTCAGAGGAAAGCGACCTGCTGCTCGAAGGACGCACTCCGATGCACGCTCCCGAAATTGACGGCAAAGTCTTTGTAACCGAGCTAACGGAGCAAATCGTCCCCGAAGCGGGCCAGTTCTACCGCTGCCAGATTACAGAAACTCACGATTACGACCTGGTGGCGAAAATTCTAGTTTAGCGAGCACCCCGCAAAAGCCTGGCTTTATGGTTCGCAAACGCACGGTTAGACTGCACTGCCCAACCTGCAAAAAGCTGGTAACGCGCAAGGACCCGGAGTTCCCTTTCTGCAGTGAGCGCTGTCGCCTGATCGACCTCGGTAAGTGGGCCAGCGGCGCTTATGTAATCTCGTCTCCCCTGCTCGACGTCAGCGACTCTGAAGAAAATAAAGATGACCCCGAAGAATAGTGCCAGCGATACTCTCGACGGTAGCGCCAGCGTCCCGCCGGCTCTGTCACCCCCCGCTCCACTGTGGGCTACGCTGGTCGCTACGTTCTTCGGGATCGGCCGAATCCGTCCCGGCCCAGGCACTTGGGCCTCGGCTGCCACCGTACTACTCTGGTGGCTGCTCACTCGCTGGCTCAATCCACAATGGCAAACCGTAGTGGCGTGCCTTCTCGCAGGGCTCGCGGTCGCGGTCGGGATACCCGCTGCTACGCGAGTCAGTCGCGGCGCAGCACTCAAAGATCCTCAGTTTGTTGTAATTGACGAAGTGGCAGGCCAACTCATTACCTTCGTCGGCGCAGCAGTGACGTGGAAATCTCTGTTGCTGGGCTTTATACTTTTTCGCGGGTTCGATATCGTAAAGCCGCCACCGCTTCGCCACCTCGAAAAGCTTCGCGAAGGCGTGGGCATTGTGCTTGACGACGTGGGAGCCGGTCTTTACGCCCTGGCTTGCATGCAGATCGCGCTGCACTTTGGCCTCTTGCAATAGCGTTTGCCGCGCACGCACCGTAAGGGAAATGAAGTCCATGGGAATTTCCGACCGTCTGATGAGCAAGAAGAATGTCAATGGCAGGCCGCATATCACGGCTGTCCACCCGGCTGCAGCTCTGCCGGGAGGCGAGGTGCGCATCATTGGAAGCGATCTTCGCCCGCTCGACTTGCGTCGTCCGCGGGTGAAATTTGGCGACATCGAAGGAGCGGTAGTAATAAGCTCGGATGAGTTTCTCATAGCTCGAGTTCCTCCTGGCGCGGCTTCAGGCCCAGTGGTGGTTTCAGCCAATGGGCATGCCAGCAACCCTCATCAGATGACAGTTGCGGTTGCCATTGCTGAGAACCTGCATCCGGTCACCAATCCGGCGCTGGATGCAGAGGGTAATATTTTTGTCACCTTCTCAGGATCGCGCGGACAGAAAGTCCCGGTCGCAATCTACAAGATCGATACCAATTACAACGTCAAACCTTTCCTGACGGAACTGATGAACCCCACCGCTATTGCCTTCGATCGCGCCGGCCAGATGTATGTCTCTTCTCGTTTCGATGGCACCGTATATCGGGTCGCGCCCAATGGGACTATGTCGTCTTATGCCGAGGGTATGGGCATCGCCACTGGTATGGCCTTCGACCGCGATGAAAATCTCTATGTCGGCGACCGCAGCGGCACCATTTTCAAGATTGCGCGTGATCGCCAGATCTTCGTTTTTGCCACGCTGGAAGCCAGTGTCTCCGCGTATCACCTGGCGTTTGGTCCGCACCGGGATTTGTTTGTGACTGGCCCAACCACATCCAGCTTCGATTGCGTTTACAAGATCGATCCCCAAGGAAGCGTTTCCACTTTCTATCGTGGCTTGGGACGTCCCCAGGGCCTCGCGTTCGACGTGCAGGGAAACCTTTACGTGGCGGCGTCGCTTTCGGGCAAGCGCGGCATTGTTAAGATCACGCCTGACGGCAAAGCATCTCTGGAGGTCGCCGGTCCCGGCCTGGTTGGCCTCGCCTTCGCCCCCGGCCGCTCAGCAGTCCTCGCTACCACCAACGGTGTTCATCATCTTTCGTGGGGCATTCAGGGATTGCCTCCGTTGTCGGAATTGCCATCCTGAATTTTCGTGATCACCGTCCGTCCACTTGATAGGTAACGGCTATCGTTTACACTTTTATCCGTGAACGCCGAGATCATAGCCATTGGCTCGGAGCTGCTGACCCCGTTTCGTCAGGATACGAACTCCCTTTACCTCACCGAAAAGCTCAACCTGCTCGGTGTGGAAGTGATTTTCAAGACAATTGTGGGCGACAATCGCCAGCATCTAGCCGCCGCCGCGCGGCTGGCCATATCGCGTGCGGACATCATTATTTTCATGGGCGGCCTGGGGCCAACGGAAGACGATCTCACCCGGGAAGCAGTAGCCGAGGCGCTGGAGCTCAAGCTTCATCGCGATCCCGACATCGTCCGTAGCCTCGAGCAACGATTCGCTGGACGCAAAATGAAGATGTCCCCCAACAATTTCAAGCAGGCAGAAGTCATTGCCGGGGCCGTAGTTCTGCCTAATGCCAACGGCACCGCGCCCGGACAGTGGCTCACGGGCGCTTCCGACGGGCGCGAGAAAATTATCGTCCTACTGCCCGGCCCGCCACACGAGCTGAAAGCTCTTTTTGAACAGCACTGTGTGGATCTTTTGCGCGCGAAAGTGCCGCAACAATTCATTGCGACTCGTACTTTGAAAATCGCCATGATGGCGGAGTCGCAATGCGATGCTCGTATCGCGCCTATTTACAACCGCTTTGTTGACGTGCAAACCACGATCCTGGCCGGAGCCGGCGAAATTCAAGTACATCTAAAGTGTCGCTCCCATTCGCCTGAGGCCGCTCAGGAACGCGTCGATCAACTGGTTGAAAAGATTGAAGAGGAGCTCGACGATCTGGTTTTTTCCGATAACGGCGATTCGCTGGAACAGATCGTTGGATACTACTTGCAAATGCGGAATGCCACACTGGCCGTCGCCGAATCCTGTACCGGAGGACTTCTGGCAGAGCGCATCACTTCGGTCAGCGGAAGCTCACGATATTTTCTCGGAGGCGCGGTTGTCTATTCGAACAAACTGAAGACAAAGTTTGCAGCAGTCCCGGCTGATCTGATCAAGAAGTACGGAGCGGTGAGTGCGGAAGTCGCCAAAGCTATGGCAGAGGGAATCCGCGAGCGTTGCGGTGCCACCTTCGGTGTGGGCATCACCGGCGTCGCCGGACCGACTGGGGGCACCGTTGACAAACCGGTGGGCCTGGTGTTTCACGCATTGGCCGGGGACCGCGGAACCGACGTGCTGGAACGCAATTTCCCCGGCGACCGCAAGAGGATCCGCTGGTTTGCGGCTCAGCAGGCGCTGGACATGATTCGACGAAAAGTAATGTGAGGGGAAACAGCACTCAGCAGTCAGCACTTGGCAGTCAGCACTTGGCACTTAGCATTTGGCCTTTTGAGGCTTGGGCACCGAGTCCTCTTGAGCAGCACCCAGAAACCAGAATGGCTAAGTGCTGAGTGCTAAGTGCTGCCCTTCCCATGCGTATTTTCGTTGCTCTCGATATCGACGAGGCTATCCGTGAACGCATTTCACGCTTCATGGAAGGCTTGCGCGGGTTTGCGCCTGACGCTTGGTGGGTCCGGCCGGAGTCGCTGCACGTCACTCTCAAGTTCGTAGGCGAAAAGTCGCCCGAAGTTGTAGAAAAGATCAAGGAGGCACTTTCATCCGTTCATGCCGAGGGGACGGACATTAGCTTCCGCGGCTACGGATTTTTTCCAGGACCAAAGGCGGCTCGCGTGTTCTGGATTGGCATTGCATCGGGACCGCAACTTGCTAGTCTTGCAAAAGCCGTCGACGAAACCTTATTTGCTCTGGGTATCCCGAAAGAGGAACACGCTTTCAGTCCACATCTCACGCTGGCTCGTGGGGGCGGGCGCTCCGCGCGAGGAGAGAGGGGTCACGCACCCAATGTTTTCCAGCATCTCCTGGAGAAACTGGCTGCCCTGACGATGCCTGATTTCGGCCCGATGAGGCCACGGGAATTCTTTCTGTACCAGAGTCAACCGCAGCGAGGAGGTTCGCGCTACACCAAGATTGCAGCCTTCCCATTGACGTAACCAACCATAGAAGTACTTGCAACCGCTCTGACGAATACAATGAGCGGAAAGACCATGCTTCCATTTTTCCTGACCGCGGCGTTCAGCTATCTGCTCGGCTCTGTTCCGTTCGGTTATATCTTGCTGCGAATTTTCCGCGGCCAGGACGTCCGCCAGACCGGCAGCGGAAACATCGGAGCAACCAACGTCGCGCGTTCTTCCCCAGCGCTGGGAGTACTGACCCTTTTTCTTGATGCGCTAAAAGGAGCCATCGCTGTCGCGGTCGCTCGTGCTCTGTTCCCGGATCAAATGATGCTGGCGGCTATTGCAGCCCTTTTCGCAATCCTCGGCCACATTTTTCCGGTGTGGCTCAGGTTCCGCGGTGGGAAGGGGGTAGCGACCGGTCTGGGTGCGTTCGTGATGCTTGCTCCCAAAATTGTCTTGATTGCGCTTGGAATATTTGTCGTTATGGTGTTCGCTTTTCGATATGTCTCCTTAGCCTCGATTGTTACTGTTGCACTCTTCCCGCTGCTCGCCTGGCTTTTAAAAGCTTACGGAAATACACCTATGGTGCTTGTCTTCATGGCAGCGGCTTCTGCTCTCATCATCGCCAAACATCGGGGCAACATCCGTCGCCTTTTTGCGGGAACTGAACCCCATTTCCAGTGGAGGCGCGGATGAGCCAGATCGCCATCATTGGCGCGGGTGCCTGGGGAACAGCCCTCTCTATTGTTCTCGGACGCAAGGGCGGACATCGTATCCGTCTCTGGGTTTACGAGAAGGAAGTTCGTGAATCCATCGCCGCTCGCCGGATCAACGAACTATTTCTTCCCGGTCAATCCATACCAGATTCCGTTTCGCCCACAGGCGATCTGGAAGAAGCTATACGCAATGCCGAAATCGTCGTCAGCGTGATGCCTTCCCAGCACAGCCGACGTTTGTTCCAGGACATGCGCCCTCACCTGAAGCCCGAAATGCTGCTCGTGAGCGCCACCAAAGGGGTGGAGGAGAAGACGCTGCTGAGGATGACCGAAGTGATCTCGCAGATCGTGCGCCGGGACGGTTTCTTGCCACGCATCGGCGCCTTAAGCGGCCCATCCTTTGCTAAGGAAGTTGCCCGAGGCGATCCCACGGCGATCACCGTCGCCTCAAAAGATCCCGATCTGGCCGAGACCGTGCAGCGGGAATTCAGCGATCCCCGTTTCCGCGTATACACGAACGATGACGTGATTGGCGTCGAACTGGGCGGCTCGCTTAAGAATGTCATCGCAATCGCGGCTGGCGTTTGCGACGGCCTTGGTCTTGGCCACAATTCGATAGCGGCTCTCATCACGCGGGGACTGGCGGAGATGACTCGCCTGGTGGTCGCTTGTGGCGGACGTCAGGAAACCATGTCTGGACTGGCAGGCCTGGGCGACCTGGTTCTCACTTGTACGGGCGGACTCTCGCGCAATCGCAGCGTCGGCGTGGAACTAGGCCGCGGACGCAAGCTACCCGAGATCATGGCCGGAATGCATGGCATGGTGGCCGAAGGCGTCTTTACTACGCATGCGGCAGTCGGCCTAGCCCGTGCCCACAGCGTAGAGATGCCCATCACTGAACAGATGTACGCTATCCTTCACAATGGCAAATCGCCTCGCGATGCAATACATGAACTGATGACTCGCACCGGCAAGAGCGAGATCGCTTTGAGCTCTTAATACGATCGAATTAGGACGTGTTCGCAACTTTCTCAAACTTACCAATCTCCAACTCTTTCTCGGTCAACTCCTCAAACTTTCGGTCCAGCTCGCCGTATTCCGGAGCGTGCAGTCGGCGAAAATTCTCGTACGCTTCCCGTGATACCCAGAAATCCAAGGTTAGGTACCGTCGCGAATCCTTCAAGTCATGGTTTAACTCTGTTCTGACAAATCCCTTACCGCGAGCAAAAAAACGCGCCCAATCTCCTTGTGGTCCGTACACCTCTTCGAAGAGCGCCTCCATGCCCGCGCGAACGCGAAACTCCCAAATGATCAGATATCTCCATTCCACGGGAGTAGCCATGCAATCTCTCCTTCTGGGAATCAGTTGCTAGTGGCTCGTGCTAGTGGCTCGTGGCTAGTGGCTCGTGGCTAGTGGCTCGTGGCTAGTGGCTCGTGGCTAGTGGCTAGTGGCTAGTGGTCAGTTTCCGGTTTAGTTTCTGGCTGGTTATTGCTGGCCACTATCCACTGATCTCTAGCCACTGATCTTAGATTTTTTAAGTACTTTGGTAACACTAATTCCCTCTAAGGTTCCTTTCTCCACATTCCATTCCACGTAAAATTTAAAGGAATACCCGAACTCCGGCCGTGTGTTAACACGGCGAATACAGGGGCCACTTTGTTGTTCAGACTGAAGATGCCGGCGCGTATTCCCGTTCTGTACGTAATCCTCAGTGTGCTCGTAATGGTCAGTGTCGTGCCCATGTATTTCTACTCGGCTCAGGTGGAGTCGATCAATCGCGAACGTCTTATTACCAACGAACGCCTGTTGCAGAACACTGTAACGCGCTCCTTGGCCGACGATATTTCGCAGCACCAGGAGTCGCTGCGCATGATGCTGGCAAATCTCTCTTCGGCCCTCCAGGTCGCCAGTGGCGGGGACATTACTTCCGAGCATGTGGAAGCGCCGGAGCTTCGAGCGCTGCTGGAAAATTTTGTCTCCTCTTCGGAAGACCTCGCGTATGCCACGCTGCTCAATTCAGACGGCAAGGGAATCTCTGCTGGGCGAATTGCTCCTGACGCCTTTCTGCAACGCGAACTGGAGCGCGCCTACGCTGCGGCTCGGGATGGCCGAGTCTATAACGGACAGACCCTGGTCGTAGGTAGCGGCAAGTCGTCTCGTACGGTCATGCTCGTCAGCGCGCCGGTCATGTATGGGGGACGCTTCCTGGGCATGATCGGATCGGTGGTGGATTTGCAGTTTCTTATCCGCCGTCTGCAGGAGGTCAACCACAACGGCCTCACTCCCTACGTGGTGGACAGTCAGGGTCGCCTGGTTGCAGGTGCAACACCGGACTATGCGACGGGCCAGGACATGACCAACCTGGAAATCGTCAAGAACTTCGTTGAGCAGGGCAGTAAGGCGCAACTTGTCGTTCCCACCCGGGAATTCAGCGTGGGCGGCAAAAACGGCGTCAAGATGCTCGGCACCTACAGTCCTGTAACCAATCTGGACTGGGCCGTCGTGGTGCAAAAGCCACGGGACGACGCCTATCGTGGCGTCTATGAGATGCAGCGCACCGCCCGGCTTCTGGCGCTGTTGGCAGTTCTGTTCAGCGTTGGGATCAGCATCTTTGCCGCACGCCGTATCACTAATCCGCTGGAAGTCCTTACCGAGTCCAGCCGTGCCATTGCTCGCGGGGACTTTTCCCAACGCGTAAAACTGAAGAGCCGCACCGAAATTGGTGAACTAGCCGCCACCTTCAACACCATGTCGGAGGAGCTCGAGCAATTCGTGCTCGACCTTAAACGCGCCGCGAATGAGAACCGCGAACTCTTCATGGGATCGATTCAAATGCTGGCCGGCGCGGTTGACGAAAAGGATCCTTACACACGCGGTCACTCTGACCGCGTCACGCGCTATTCGCTGATGATCGCTCGCGAACTAGGGCTGACCGAAGACTTTATCGAGATCGTCCGCATCTCTGCCCAGCTTCACGACGTAGGCAAGATCGGAATCGAAGATCGTATCCTGAAAAAGCCTGGTGCGCTCACCCCCGAAGAATTTGACGTCATGAAAACGCATACCACCAAGGGCGCCAACATTCTCAGTCCCGTGGCTCAGTTGAAGGATATGATCCCCGGCATCGAACTTCACCACGAGTCACTCGATGGCCGCGGTTATCCGCGTGGCCTGAAAGGTGACGAGATTCCGCTGCTGCCGCGTATTATCGCGGTCGCCGATACGTTTGATGCACTCACCACAAACCGCCCTTATCAGAACGCACATGATCCGCAGGCCGCTTTGAAAATCATTCATTCATTGGCCGGTAAGCGGCTGGATCGGGATGCGGTAGCGGCTTTGACCACAATCTATAATCGCGGCGAAATTCGCATCCAGCGCCCGACTGTGCCAGTTATCACTACCGAAGTTGCTCTTGCCGCGCCAGCGAAACCGGAAGTATCCCGCGAACATCCCGCTGATACTGCTGTCGTGGTCGAAACTACACGATTCTAGTTTCCTGCTGATATCGTCTTTCCTCCGTGCGGGTCGGGGGGCAGGTCGCAGCTGTCGGGTTGCAGGCACTCGATTCTCCAAGCACTATATCTGAGATCTCAGAACTGAGACCTGACACCCGAGACCTGAGACCAAACGCCGCGCAGCAGTTAATCTCATCGCCTGTCGCTATAATTAATGTTCACGGCCTTTCTCTATGATTCAGACGCTTTTTGGCAGCCTGGACGAACAACAGCAGCCCAGCTTTCTCGAGCGCATGAAAGAGGCGGTGACGCGCACCCGGGAAAACCTGAGTGAGCGCATCGAAGAAGTCGTTTCCTTCAACAAGGAAATTGACCGTGCTACGCTCGATGATCTCGAAGCTACACTCATTGCCGCTGACCTCGGCACCACCACCACCCGCGAGGTTCTCGACAAACTGCGCGATAAAGCTGACCGCAAACAGATTAAGAATGTTGACGAGCTCAAACGCCTGTTGAAAGAAGAACTGTTGGCCATTCTGACGGCAGCTGGTACGCAACCCGTGCAGAAAGTCGATGGGACTCCGGAAGTGATCTTGATCGTAGGTGTGAATGGCACCGGGAAGACGACTACGATCGGCAAACTGGCGCAGGTTTTCCGCTCGGACGGCAAAACTGTTCTCTTATGCGCGGCTGATACTTTTCGCGCTGCCGCCATCGAGCAACTCGAAATCTGGGGACAACGCACCGGCACCGAGGTAATTCGCACCAAACCGGGAGGGGACCCTGCCGCAGTGCTCTACGATGCTTTGCAGGCTGCTACTGCCCGCCACAGCGACTATGTAATCATCGACACGGCGGGACGTCTTCACACCAAGACCAATTTGATGGCGGAACTGGAAAAGATGCGCCGCACCGCAAATCGAATTATTCCCGGCGCTCCTCACGAGACTTTATTGGTAATGGACGCCACCACTGGCCAGAATGGTTTACAGCAGGCCCGTCTCTTCACCGACGCAGCCGGGGTGACCGGCATCGTGCTCACCAAACTTGACGGCACTGCCAAGGGCGGCGTAGTAGTTGCGATTTCGCGCGAATTAGGCGTTCCTGTGCGCTACGTCGGTGTGGGCGAAAAGCCCGGGGATCTGTTGCCGTTCAACCCAAAGGATTTTGTGGATTCACTGTTTGCCTGAGCTTTCTTCGCTGCTTCGTGGCCGACGCAAACATCTCCGATGAACTCTTTGTACGCCGTGCACTTGAGCTGGCACGTGAAGGTATTGGTTTAACTTCGCCCAACCCGTGTGTGGGCGCAATCATTGTCGACGGCACTGGAGATATTGTTGGCACCGGCGTTCACAAGTATGACGCTGTGAAACACGCCGAAGTTCTCGCACTCGAGCAAGCGGGCAAGAAAGCCCGTGGCGCGACCCTGTACACCAACCTCGAACCATGCTCGCATCAGGGTCGCACTGGACCCTGTGCGGACGCACTCATTGCTGCGGGCATCCGGCGTGTCGTTGCTTCCATGACGGATCCAAACCCGCAAGTCAGCTTGCGCGGATTCGCCAAGTTAGAGTCCGCGGGGATACAGGTCGGTACCGGGATTCTTCAGGAGGAAGCTAAGATCCTGAATGAAGCTTTCGCAAAATACATTCGGACCGCGACGCCGCTGGTTACCATGAAGGCCGCCATGACTCTGGACGGCAAAATCGCACCTCCACCCGCAAAGTCGCATGGCCCCACGCCCGTCGGGGCGCACGGCCCCATCGGTGGCTGGATAACTAGCGAATCTGCCCGCGCCCACGTTCAGCAACTGCGCCACCAGCACGATGCAATTATGGTTGGGGTGGGAACCGTTATTGCCGACGATCCTCTGCTCACCGACCGCAGCGGTCGTCCCAGACGACGTCCGCTGCTACGTGTGATACTGGACTCTCGGCTCCGCTTGCCGCTCGAATCGCAAGTGGTGAAGACAGTCAAAGACGACGTGCTGGTACTCTGCTCCTTTGCCGAGGAGAAGAAGAAAAAGCAATTGCAGAAGCGCGGCATTCGCGTGGAACAGATTCCCACGGCGACTCCGGATGGCCGTCCTGAGATGACTGCGATTTCGCGCAGCCTGGGAAGAATGGAGATTGCCAGTTTGCTAATTGAAGGAGGCGCCCTGGTCAACTGGGCAGCCCTTGCATCCGGCATCGTGGACAAGGTTTTCCTATATTATTCTCCCAAAATTCTCGCCGGCACGGGATCAGTTCCATTCGCCGCCGGCGCTGGCTTCCGTCGAATGAGTGACGCCGCTTATGTCAAAGCATTCAAACTCCACCGCTTCGGCGAAGATTTTGCAGTGGAAGGGTATTTGCGCGATCCATATGAGGAGTGAATCGAGCACTCGGCAGTCACCATTCAGCACTCAGAATTGGCGCTAAGCATTGAGCACTGCGTGCCTAATGCTGAATGCCGAACGCTGCCTTCCAGGAGCCCATCATGTTCACCGGAATCATCGAAGAAGTCGGACACGTAACTGCCATCGTTGACAAAGGCGGGACTCGCCGCCTCATCGTGTCTGCCACCGAAATCGTCAAACAGCTCAAGCGGGGTGACAGCATTGCGGTCAGCGGAGTTTGTCTGACCGCGGTGGAGATTACCCCCCAATCCTTCAGCGCCGACTTGGCCGAAGAAACCTGGAATCGAACCTCCTTCTCCCGCATCAGTCCGGTCACTCCGGTAAATCTTGAACTTCCGACGAGGGCCGACGGACGCTTCGACGGACACATCGTCCAGGGACACGTGGACGGCACCGGTACGTTCGTTTCGCTTGACCGAATACCGCAGTCCGATGATTACTGGCTTCGTATTGAAATCCCGCCCGAACTGGCACGCTACGTGATTTCCAAAGGGTCGCTGTCCATTGAAGGTATCAGTCTCACCATTGCGAGAATAGATGGAACGCAGGTTACTGCTGCCATCATTCCTCATACCCTCGAGATGACCAATCTGAAATCATTCATGCCCGGCGATCCCATGAATTTGGAAGTGGACATGATTGCGAAATACGTGGAAAGGATGTTGCACGGCAGCTCTGCGAGCAGTTCGATTACCCTCGAAAGGCTGGTAAGCCAGGGCTTCTAGCTTTAGTTTTTATGGACTTGCGGCGAAGCTACGCTTCCAATTTGAGCTCGTCCAACTCCAGAAACTCCTTGACTACGGGTTCTTCACATTTCTCCATCTCTGGATATGTCCCAAAAAAAAGCACCTTCGCCTCGTGCAAGAAGACCACACGATTGGCCAGCTTCTTGGCCAGCCGCATATCGTGAGTTACGACCACGCTGGTCAAATTCAACTGGATCTTCAAGCGCTTGATGAGGTCGCCCAGCAGTTGCGCCATTAGAGGGTCAACCATGGTGGTCGGTTCATCGTAGAGCACGCACTCCGGACGCGCCGCCAGGGCCCGGGCAATCGCTACCGAGCGTTTCATACCCGTCGACAAGTCCGAAGGTAGGAGATCCCTCATCTCCTTGACCCCAACCATCTCCAGCAGGCCATCGACAATCTCATAAATCTGTTCCTCTGAAATTCCTTCCTGCTCGCGCAGCGGAAAAGCGACGTTCTCTCCCACGGTCAACGAATCAAACAACGCGCCATTCTGGAATACCATGGTGACTTTCTTGCGGATAAGCTCCAACTGCTCCTCGTTATAGTCCGTGATGTCCTCGTGGGCCACAATCACTCGCCCCGCATCTGGTTTGAGGAATCCCATGATGTGATGCAGGGCAACCGATTTGCCTACTCCACTTCGTCCCAGAATGCAGACTGTTTCTGCCGGCATCACGTCGAAACTGACATGGTCGAGCACACGCTTTTCTCCGAAGGCTTTCGATACGTCCTTGAACTCGATATACGGGCCTGTCTTTTCTTGCGAAAGCTCTTCCTGTTTTTCGTCGGCGCTCATGATTCCGTTTCAAGCCTCGGTTCTTCGTTCGTCATCTTAGCCGCTTTTTCGAATTCTTCAGGCGTATTCAAATTGCGGAACATCTGGCCGGAAAAGCCGGCATGCGAGAACTCTTCTGGCCCGACTATTCTTGTCTCGACCTCGCCGAACAGCGCATCAATCTTGTTTTTCCCTCGCACCAACGATTGTTCCGCAGCTTGTGCAAATTCTTGGCGGTAGACAGCGCACAAAGGCTGCAATCCGTCACCAGCACGCGGCACGGCAACCAATGCCTTCGTCTCCCTTGCTACAGAAATTAAGTATTTGAGAAAGTCTGGTTGCACAAATGGAAGATCAACCGCCAGCATCAAGTTCAACCTGGTTGAACTACTCTTGAGCGCGGCGTGAATTCCGCCAAGCGGTCCGCGCTCGCGATATATGTCTTCAATCACTTGTCCGAAGGCCGCGAATTTCCTGGGATCGCCAACAATCCGCACTTCTTGTCCTGCGCCGGCAGCCAATTCCAGCGCCCGTGCCAGCAGTATGCGGCCTCTGAATTCCAGAAAAGCCTTGTCTTTCCCCATCCGCGTGCTCTTGCCACCCGCGAGAACAAAGGCTGTTACATCTTCCACATCGCTCATGATACGTCAGATGGTTATGTTCGGAGATGACAATGGTTCAGGCTGAAATCCCTTTGCTACTAACGTTTTTCCGGTTCAACGCGGACGCTACACGAAAGTAACCTATGCAAGTTTGGAAACCCGTTGGATGATGGGTTTGTCCGGCGTTCCCAACCGGAAAGCAAGATCATGCCTCAGAAACTATTGGACGTCCTCATGCTTGGTCGATGTTCGCACGAATTCTCCTGGCCGCGACGGGCGGCCGATGGCCATTATTACCAGGTCTGCCTCCTTTGCGCCGCTGAATTCAAATACGATTGGAACACCATGCAGCGGGTTGAGCGGCTGGAGCACGTCACGCCCGAGGCGACCACCACCACTCGCCGCAGCCGCACCCATACCCAAAGGCCGACTTGGGTCCCGCGCGCGCGGCGATTGAAGCTAGACACTCCGGTGCGCTATCGCGTGAAAAATCTAGGTGGCTGGTACGAAGGCATCATCGCGAACCTCAGTCAATCTGGAGTTCTGTTCCAGGGACCGCAGCGTCTGCCCGACAACACTCTTGTGGAAATGGTGTTCGAGATGCCGGAAGAGATCTCCGGCCAGAAGAACAGCACCGTTCTCTGCCAGGCACGAATTATCCGTGCCAAGGAAGCTCCGGAAGCCGCGGATGATGCCGGCTTGGCTGCGTCCATTCTCGATTACAAATTTCTCCATCAGAAGTGATCGCGGGTCGAAAAGCGACTGGCGATGGAAATACCTCACAGATAAGTGCTTATATTGCAATAATTTATAGACTAAGTGACAAATCAACAACGAGGCCATAAATTTAGTCGAAAACATCACTGAGGTCGCATCTAAACTAGCAGTATCGGGTTAATACCAACGGGAGTGTGGATTCTATGAAGGCGAGAGCATCTCTCTACGTCAGTGCATTAGTGCTTCTTCTGACTTTAGCGGTTGCAGTGGGTTGCTCGAAGGCGCCCAATGACGCGCAGCTTGCCAGTGACATCCAAACCAAGCTCAGCGCCGATTCGGGGCTGCAAGGCAAGCAGCTCAGCGTCCAGGCCGCAAACGGAACTGTGACGCTTGCCGGAACTGTGGACAATGAAAACCAGCGCCAGGCTGCTGCCCGCTACGCTGCTTCCGCCGAGGGCGTGAAGCAGGTGGTGAACAACCTCCAAGTGGCGCCGCCTGTGGCTGCGAGCGAGCCGGCGCCAGCTGAGGAAGTTAGACCTCGCGCTGCGCACGTCGCTCCTGCAGCACGGCCGCGAGCTCGGGCGCGAGCCCTTCCGTCTTCGTCCGACGTGAGTACATATTCTTCTCCGGCGACGACTGCTGCTGTTGCCCCAGTTTCCGCAACCACGGCCACGCCCTACACTTCGCCACCACCGCAGAAGGTTACCATCCCCAGCGGCACGACGCTGGCAGTGCGTTTAGTGGACACAATTGATTCCGAAACCAGCCAGCCGGGACAGACCTTCCGTGCGACCTTGGATTCGCCTCTCGCGGTCGAAGGGGACGTCGCTATTCCTGCGGGATATGACGTTCAGGGTCACATCATCGATGTGAAGAGTGCCGGGAAGTTCGCCGGACAATCAGTGCTCGCGCTGCAACTGGATCGCATCTCCGTTAGCGGCAAGTACTACAACATCCAGACCGATCAGTACCGTCGCCAAGGTTCTTCGAGAGGCAAGAATACGGCTGCCAAAGTTGGAACCGGCGCCGGCATCGGAGCAATTATCGGCGCGATTGCCGGCGGCGGTAAGGGCGCGGCTATCGGCGCAGCGGCCGGCGGCGGCCTGGGTGGCGGTGTGCAAGCGGCTACCAAGGGTCAGCAGATTAAATTGCCTTCGGAGACGGTGTTGAATTTTACTCTGCAAGCTCCTCTGACTGTGGTTGCCACAGCCAAGACTCCGGATGAAGGGCGTCCGCGGCTGGAACGTCCAACCGACCCGAATCAATAATCTAAGACAACCAACGAGGCGCGGGATATCCTGCGCCTCGTTTTTCCTTTTGCCTACATATCCAGAGGTAATGACTTATCAGAGTCGTCCATCTGGACAGTACCTTTGGTACCTGGGTATGGCGTCGGGCTGCACCGTATAATCAACATCAAACTGACAGAAATTGACTCTTTCCATCAAAGGGGAGCGGTGGACCCACTATTGGCATTGGCGATTTTCGTAATGGGGCTGGTGTTCGGCAGCTTTCTGAACGTGTGTATCTATCGCTTACCACTAGGATTGTCAGTGGTACGTCCCGGTTCTGCTTGCCCCAAATGCCATAAACCGATTCTTTTTTATGAGAATATTCCGGTCCTTAGCTGGCTGATTCTGCGCGGGCGCTGCCGCCATTGCAAAGCCCGTATCTCGCCCCGTTATCTTGCAGTCGAACTGCTCACTGGCGCCCTCTTCCTTGCTTGCTTCCTGCATTTCGGATTCACGCTGGCGGCGCTGAAATATTGTGTTTTTGGATTTCTTTTGTTGGGTCTGATCTTCACCGACGCCGAAACTCATCTTTTGCCCGATAAGCTGACTCTGCCCGGAATAGTCTTGGGTTTGCTGTTCAGCCTTGTAGTTCCGGTCAATGACCTGGCTTCACAACTTCTGCCAGGCCTGGTCTCGTTGCCCGTCAGCTCCGATGTTTCTTGGCATTTGCTCTCTCTCATCGACTCTTTGTTGGGGGCTGCAGTTGGAGCTTCGTTCATCTACGGCGCTGGTGCGATCTATTTGCGGGCTCGCGGAGTGGAAGGCATGGGCTTTGGCGATGTCAAGCTGATGGCAATGGTGGGAGCGTTTCTCGGAGTCAAGCTCACCATCTTGCGGGATCGCTGGTGGGGCTTTCCACTGTTTTTGTGGTGTGGATTAAACGTACCCGCCGGCGTATTGCCCGTAATCACGAATCGCCGCGGGACGCGCGCCGCCATGCCTGGGAGTCAGCCGCAATTGCTCTCCGCCGGCACCAGATGCCGTTCGGGGTTTTCCTCGGTAGCATGGCGCTGATTGCATTCTTGTTCGGCGATCGTTTTCTGCATTGGTACTGGGGGTTGCTATGAAAATCCTCGGCAATCCAATTGTGCTCCGTATGGGATTGGGCCTGCTGGCCGCGATTTTCGCCTTTGTGATGGGAATGATGATGATGCGGCGCATGCGCCGGAGCCTGATCGAGGAAGCATCTCTGGATCAGGGTCCTTCCACACCGGAACGTTTTCCGCTGCACACCTATCACGCTGTCATCCAGCAACTGAAACAGCAGAAACACGAACTTCTGAGCGAACAACAGATAGAACGGCGTCGTGCAAAGGCTTCAGAAAACATCAGTGCTGCGGTGCTTTCCAATCTGTCGTGCGGAGTTGTGTTTTTTACTCAAAACGGCCTCATCCGTCAGGCCAACGCGGCAGCCAAGCACATTCTTGGTTTCGCCTCTCTCGCGGGCATGAATGCCGCTGAGGTTTTCGGCGCTGCGACCTTGCTTTCAGCTTCCGGTTCCTACGCCAACATCGCGCAAGCCATCCAAGCCAGCTTACGAGAGAAAACGTCTTCGCGGCAGCTGGCGCTTCGATATGTGACTCCGAGTACGGAGGAACGCATCCTCGAGATCACGGTGACGTCAGTGCATTCCCCTGCCGGCGAAATATTGGGAGCCGCCTGCCTGATCAACGATCAGACGGAAGTGGCGCACATTCGACGGCAACAAACGTTGCGCGGCGAAATGTCGGCCGAGATGGCACTCGAGCTGCGCAATTCGCTCGCGACCATTTCCGGCTATGCGCGACAACTGGCAGCCAGCGGCGACGCGGAATTGGCGCAACAATTGGCTGCCGACATCGCTGCGGAAGCGGCACACTTGGATCGTACGATTGGTGGCTTTCTGCTAGGCCCCAGGGCTGAGAAAGTTGGGCAGCTACGGGGTGTTTGAATTGATGTGCCGCCAGAGATTGAGTAAGGAAAATTGGATCTTAAAAACTAACGGTGGAGAAACTATGAAGCGCATCGCGTACGTTTCGTTGGCTGCAACAATTTTGGCAGGTACCCTGACCACGCTGGCTGGGGCGCAGTCTGAGCCACTGGGCGATTATGCCCGTGCCGTCCGTAAAGAAAAGAAGCAGGAGAAGCTGGAATCCGGCAAGCGCTTCGATAACGACAATCTGCCCAAGACCGACAAACTCAGCATTGTGGGAAACGCCGCTCAAGAGCCTGCGTCGCGCTCGTCCGATTCAGAGGCACAAGCCGCGCAGGACAATGCTCAGCCTCAAAAGACGCAAAACGACCAGAAAGCTGACGACTCGGCAAAGACGGCGGAAAGCAAGCCCGGAGAACCGGCGAAAGACCGCCAGAAAATGTATGACGAGTGGAAAAAGAAAATTTCCGAACAGCAGGACAAAATAAACCTGCTCGCACGCGAGATGGACGTGATGCAGCGCGAATACCGTCTGCGCGCCGCTGCCTTCTATGCCGACGCCGGGAACCGCCTGCGGAACGCGGGTTCGTGGGACAAAGAAGACGCCCAGTACAAGCAGCAGCTTGCCGAGAAACAAAAAACTTTAGATACAGCTAAAGAAGAACTGCAAGACTCGCGGGAGCGGGCGCGCAAGGCAGGAGTCCCCTCCTCTATGATCCCGTAAGGATCTAGAATTCGGCGCTGAATGCGCAGATGGCTAGCAATGAAGGAAGAGATTCACCTGGTGTCGCGCAGCCGCAAAATCTGCTTTACGTGATGCTTCCCGTGCACCCAATGAAATTTGCGCCACTGCGCCGCGGTTAACGGGCCTAGGACCGGATGATCCAGCATTCGAGTGCGCTTTCCATATCGCGCTTCGCATTGCGCGATTAAGGCATCCATGGCCGCGATCTGCGGTCCAATATCCACCAGAACTCTCTCAGCCGTCATACCCCTCGGACGGGTATTCTTCGGCGCCTCCCGCCCACGCGGGAAATAACCAGCTCCCACGACAACTGCCGTGACCAGACGATCTTTCAATCGTGGTGCGCGGGCAAGGGGCCGCCCCGCCTGCAAACAGCGCTCGCAACCTTTGGTGGTGCCGGTATATGAGAGATAAAGATGCTCCAGCACCTCCGCCGTGCTCCATTTTCCCTCACGATGGCGAATCAGATCGTCGGTCGTCATTCCATTGGTGGCGGAGGCGATTGCAGCTTGTAATCGATCGAGATAAGAATCCATGGCGAGTCTTCGCAGTCTATCTAGTAGAATAATGCGCGCCAATCCCGGTTGCAAAATTTCATGCTCATGACAGGAAGGCGGATATGAAGAAGCTCTTGATGGCAATGCTGGGGCTGACCATTCTTACTGGCTGCACATCCGAGCCAGCCAAACCAGTGCAGACTGAGAAAAAGCAGCCGAAAGCTGTGGAAGCCGTCACTGGCCGCACTGCGTTTCAAAAGCTCTACATCTCCGCCCGCGGCTGGGCTCGCGATGCGCAACCCTATCGGCTGGAATCGCAGATCACTGACGACTGGAAGGGCAAAGATGGAAAGTCCGCGGTGTGGCGCGCCTACTTCGCGTCCCCCGGCCAACGCGGCGTAAAGCCGTTCATCTGGTCCGGCAGTCAGGCGCCCGACGCTCCCTCTCCTGGAATTACTCCCGGTAACGAGGATACCTATAGCCCCAGCAATTCTTCTACCCGCGTGTTCGATCCGGCTTTTCTCAAAGTCGATTCGGACAAAGCACTGGAGGCAGCGCAAAAACATGGAGGAGATAAAATTCTGCAAAAGACTCCCGACAGTCCAATCCTCTACGTGCTCAGTTGGAGCGGCGTCACTAACGAGCTGATCTGGCATGTGATTTATGGCACCAGCCCGGAAGATGCCAAGCTGAAAGTGCCGGTCAACGCCAGCAATGGTGAATTTATGCGAGTAGAAAAGTAGGGCCCGCCCCCCGCCAGCTGTCATGCTCTTCCAGCAGGAGGGTAAAAAAAACGGGCTGCTGAGTTCAGCCCTCTACTGCTTGGGCAATACTTTTCCCGAAGCCTGATTTTTGTCTACCGCACCCTTCAACTTCTCCAGTCCCTTTTGCGCTTCCGCTGACAACGGCCCGTGCGGCAGGATCTTCAAATATTCTTCGTAATGATTGCGTGCTTCCTGCGGCTGGTTTAGCTTCTCGAGACACTGGGCGATCCGGAAGTTCGCAATCGCATCATTCGGCTTCCAGACCAATGCCTCCTGATAGCGGTCGAGCGCGGCGCGATAGTTCTTCCGTTTGAAGTAGAAGTCCCCGACTTCAATGTCCTTCAGGGCTTTGTGGGGATCCCAAGGATGGAATTCCTGCACATCAGGAGAGATCTCGGCTTCAGCATCGGAAACGGCGGCACCGCTGTAGGGATGATTCTTGGCGTCGTCTTTCGGAGGACTAAGGTCAATCCTGGAATCACGGCTGGAACTTTCGCCTGCCTCCTTGTTCCGCTCCGATCGCGGCGGCTCCTGGTTGGGCCCGGGAGTTGACTGTTGCTGAGCCGTCGCCCAACCGCCGAAGCTTATGGACAATAGCAGCAAAGATATCAAGCGCAACATAGGGATATTGTAGCGCCGAAAGTCACCTGATTCACGATCAATGCTCAACCTGGCCCTCGCCGAACCAGATAACCAAGCACGAATGCCATGATAATCATCCCTATCAGCAATTGCCTCTCTCGGCGCCAGCCCGCCTGGTCCGCAGCCGTGCCAAGTTCCATAACCGGCATCTCATGTCTGCATAAACTGTCTCGCACGGCAGTGACGGAAGCGATAAAGCGGTAGCCACGACGCGGGATAGTCTCTACATATCTTGGAACGTCGGCGTCGTCACCCAGTACAGCGCGGATTTTCTTGATAGCGGTATTCAGCGCGTAATCGAATTCTACAAATGTGTTCTCCGGCCACACACGATCGCGCAACTCTTCTCGCGTTACCACGTCGCCGGCCCGCTCCAGCAGAAGAGCAAGCACAAGGAATGGCTGGCCTTGCAGGTGGATCTTCATTCCGTCGCGGCGCAGTTCTCCGCTGTGTACGCTGGCCTCAAACGCCCCGAAGCGAAACACCTCAGCCGACGAGCGGGACGTGTCCATGGAACCACCTTGTCGTAATGGACGGGCACCGAGGCCATTCGGTTCCATAATTCTGCAACCCCACCACGGCACATATTTTCCGATCCCAACACAACATATCCGTGCACAAGCAGGCCCTCACCAATACACGCAGAGTGCATGAACTAACTCCGTTTGTTCTCGTCTCTTCTCGGACAGCAACACGGAGAAAACCATGCGGCACATTACACTTCTCTCTTGTGTTTGTTTTTTTCTTTCGCTTAGTTCGTTTTCCTGGGCAGAGCGGTTCGCCGCCCATGAGAACGAGGTCTCCGTCGATCTCTATGCTGGTTACCTCGTGGTAGTGCGGGGCTCGCTAGGTAGACTTGAGAAACGTAATTTCATCATTGACACCGGCACCAACCCGAGTGTGTTGGACGAACGGATCGCGCGCCAACTCGGCCTCTCCGGCAGCAAGGAAAGACTAAGACTGGTCAACCGCGAGATTGACGCCACGACGGTGTTTATTCCCAGTATCCGGCTGGGTCCTATCTCGCGCGAATCGCTGCCCATGCTTGTTCAGGATTTGTCGTTTCTGCAGCGCAAATTGAGTCTGCGCATTGATGCCCTGGTTGGTCTGGACCTACTCGGGGACAGAAGCTTCCAGATTGATTACGCCAGCCGTCAAATGATCTTTGGCTCCGCGCATCCCGCTTCGAGATCAGTTTCCTTCAAGAGCGATCCTCCTCTGGTTACGGTCGAGATGATGATTGAAAACCAGCCATTTCGTCTGTTGGTGGATACAGGCGCCTCTGGTCTGATTTTGTTTGATAAGCGCGTGAGCGAGAAGCTACTACGACAGCTTGTTGCTGCCGAGGCGCGCTCGTGGAATATGTCCGGCCAATTCAGCATGCAAAGTATTCAGATTTCCCACTCGCGGCTCGGCAATGCCGAGTTCGGTACACTCCGGGCCTACCTGACACCGGACCAGAGCCATGGCTTTGAGTTTGACGGCCTCATAGGAATTTCAATACTCCATGCCAGCCAGATTTCTTTTGACTTCGAGCGCCGTCTATTCACCTGGCAGGCGCGAAGCTCCAGGATTCCTCTTATGACGGAAGCGGAGCATGCGCCTCGCCCTTCCTGCCAGCCTCTGGGAGCCATGTCCCGGAGTCTGGCGTGGGGATTGGCCGGGATCAGCGAAGACCAGTAACGCTTAAGAATTTCCGATTTCCAATTGCCTATTTCCGATTTGGAAACCAAGCACATAGTGACGTCTTCGGCTTCACAGTTGGAAATTGGAAATCGAAAATTGGAAATGGCTCTTGAAGTCTGAACCGCAAAAAATAGGCCGTTCCATGGGGGTGGAACGGCCTGTGTTGGCGAAGTCCTCCGGGGAGGAGGGAAAAGCGTTTACATAGACGGCGGAGCCGTCGGATTGGCTGCGGTCGGCTGCTGCTGCGCTGGAGCCGTTGCCTCGCCCGTGTTGGTCATTAACCGTACATCCACACGGCGATTCTTGGCGCGACCTTCCCGAGTCTTATTGCTCTCGACCGGCTTGTCCTTGCCTAGCCCAATCAGATAGACCTTATGAGCGGGAATACTGTGCTGCGAAGCCAAGTACTGAATCACGGAATCGGCACGACGTTCGCTAAGGTCGTAGTTGTAATCCTGACTACCGACGGAATCCGTACCACCTTCCACCGTTATGATGTAACCCTTGGCATTGGCCACATCGGTGGCAAGCTGGTCCAGCGCTTCCTGCGCCTTCTTGGTCAGGTTGTCCTTGTTAAAACCAAAGTGGACCGAAGTCTCGGTTACAACGTGGTAGTTATCCAGATTGGCGACTGTGTTCTGCAGTCTATCTACGCGATGGACTGCATTGTCCGCCAAGGTCTGGGCCTGCGCGGCCTGCTGGCTGGCGCTCTGCGCTTTCTGATCTACCTCTGCCGCCTTGGCCGTCACCGTCTGGATGGCAGCCTGGGCACGCGCATCCACGTCTTTAATGTCTCTTGAATTCTTCGCAGTGAGATCGTCCAGCTCATTGGTCTTGTTAATGAGCGGCGTGGTCTCCTGACGTACATAGTTCTTGCTGGAACAACCGATCGTAGCCGCCATGCTGGCTACGAGCAGAACTGTTAGTGAGATACGATTCATCTTAGCGGGCTCCTTCTTTCTCTCTAAACTGATCAAACCTTGGCCGTACTATTAGTGCTGGGTCCAACCGGTCTTATTTCCTGTCCCGCACTGTACTTGAGCACGAGGGGTGCCAATCGTACCTTCGGGCGCCAAGCCATAAGTTATTGTATTTACAATAACTTAAGCAACACCATCCCAGCGTTTGGGGAAAAGCACCGCGAAAAGGGGATACAAACTGAGGAAAATTTATACGGTGCTGGATTACGTAAGGCGCTGGACGCTCGAGTCGGGAATAACCGGCAGGCGGAAGTCCAAGGTAGCCAAGAGCCAACTCATCTCGTACTCCCACTCTATTTGTCCTCATCATTTGCTCTCACCATATCCGGCTCGCCTGAACCAAAAATCACTTCCGCATCTTCTAATAGAATAAAAGTAGCCTCCAGTGGATCTTGCCGCCAAAATCCGTACCTTGCCTGTCTCCGCCGGCGTGTACCTCTATAAAAACGCCGAAGGCCAGGTGATCTATGTTGGCAAGGCTAATAACCTGCGCAGCCGAGTCTCCTCCTATTTCCACGAGGGCCGTGTCGAGGATGCCAAAACTGGATCCCTGATTCGCGAGGCCGTGGACGTTGACTACATCGTGGTGGCGAACTCAAAAGAGGCGCTCGCCCTTGAGAACCACCTGATCAAGCAGAAGCAGCCACGCTTCAATATTCTTCTGCGGGACGACAAGACTTACCCCTACGTGAAGCTCACCTTGGGCGAACGCTTTCCACGGGTCTATGTCACGCGGCGGCTACGGAAAGATGGCAGCTCGTACTACGGTCCATACTTCCCCGCCAATCTGGCTTATCGGATCGTGGATTTGATCCATCGCCATTTCTTGATTCCCTCGTGCAAGGTGGATCTCAACCGATTTCACCCTCGCCCGTGTTTGCAGTATTACATCGGCCGTTGTTTAGGACCGTGCGTCGAAGGACTAACTACGCCAGATATCTATCAGGAGGCAGTTCGGGATGTGAAGCTGTTCCTGGAAGGCCGCCCCACCGACCTCTCTCGCTCCTTGCGTGAGCGCATGGCGAAAGCTGCTGAGTCCCAGGAGTATGAGCGCGCCGCCAAGTATCGCGATCTGATCGTGACCGTCGAGCAATTACAGGAAAAGCAGCGCATCGCTTCAGTCGAGGGTGACGATGCCGACGTGTTTGGTTATCACTTCGAAAATGGCATGTTGGGGGTAAATCTGTTTCACATGCGAGCCGGACGAGTGCTTGACCGGCGCGAGTTCTTCTGGGAAGACTTGCCCGATTTTGCGACACCAGATGCTCCTCGGAGGAACGCAACGGGCAACGGCTCGGGGCAGGGTTCATTCCATCCCGGCGAGTTTTTTTCTGCACTGCTCAAGCAGCTCTACATCGGCCAGCCCTACGTACCGCGAAACATTTACGTGCCGGTCGAATTTGAGGATCGCGAGATGCTCGAAGAACTGCTGTCAGACCAGATCGAGGACTCGCGCGGCGCCCGTGTTCACATCCTTGTGCCCCAGCGCGGCGACAAGCGCTCGCTCATCGATCTTGCCGGCAACAATGCCAAGCAATCCTATGATCAGCGTTTCCGGATCATGAAACCGAATACGAAAGCCATCCAGGAAGCGCTTCAGGACACGCTGGGACTGCCCGAACTACCCGTCCGCATCGAGTGCTTCGACATTTCGCATATTCAGGGGGCCGAGACCGTGGCTTCAATGGTGGTCTGGGAAGACGGGCAGATGAAGAAGTCTGACTACCGCAAGTTCATCATCCGCAGCGTGGATGGCGTGGACGATTTCGCTTCCATGCGCGAGGTCGTGAAGCGCCGCTACAAACGCGTGCAGGAAGAGAAAAAGAAGATGCCGAGCCTGGTGCTGATCGATGGCGGACTGGGCCAGTTACACGCCGCCGCCGAAGCGTTGGAATCAATCGAAATCATCAATCAGCCGCTGGCCGCCATCGCCAAACGCGAGGAAATCATTTATGTCTCTGGACAGGAAGATGAACCCGTCGCCCTCGATCGCCATTCGCCGGTGCTTCATCTGGTCCAACTGATTCGCAATGAAGCGCACCGCTTCGCTGTGACCTTCCATCGCAAGCGCCGCCAGATGCGCGATCGCTCCACTGAACTGCTCGACATCCCCGGAGTGGGCGAGCGTACAACCCGTCGGCTCCTCGAGCACTTCGGTAGCGTGCAGGCGGTGAGACAGGCAGACGTCGCGGCTCTTTCCGCGGTAGTGACACGTCCTCAGGCGGAAGCGATCCTTAGTCACTTCCGGAAATAAACCGGGAGAGCTACGATCTCCCGTTCGACCCAGTTCGTTGCGCCAGATCTTTTAGCACACAGGATTTGATGTTTGTCGGCAGGCGGGACCCTTGCAGAAGTTCTCGCGCCAGTGGCACAGGAAGCGAACGCGCGAATTCGAGTGCGCGGGCCAGCGGAGTCTTTTCGTTACGCAGGAGTGCCATTCGGATTTCTCTGCGCGGCGACCACTTGGAGTGGCGGCATACCGCTTCAACGAAAGCCACGGATGCATTACGGCGCATTAACGCTTTGATAATCGAGGCCTCGGTGAGACGAGAATTTTCCAGCGCCGCGTGGACAATTCGCGTTTCAGAATCGAGCAAAAGCGCTCTAGCAATTCTCTCCGACGCCCGATGCGCTAGGGAAAGTCTTTCACCCATGGAGATTTTTTCTAATCGATTAGCGAGTGCTTCGTCCGCGGCGATCCTGATGTCTGCGGGAGCTCCGGGCGTCAGCGCCACCTTCATCAGGTCGAAGGTGAATAGATGACGCACCATGGGCAACGAGAGATGCCGCGGCGTCCGGGGATGCTCGACCATCGCGAGCTTGAGCTTACGGCTTTTCATCAGACCGCCATTCTTGCCGAGCTGTTCCACTGCCTGCGCAGGCAAGTCCCTGCGCTTCAGCAGAGCGAGGGCAAGGTCCAGGGTGAGAGCGGGATCAGCCGCGGCAGCAATCAACACATCCACAGAATTGCTGTGAATCGCCTGTTCTAGAGGGATCGCTGGGTCAGGTGCAACGTGCAAAGTTGTGGATTCTTTGGACATCTGCCCAGCTTCTCTGAGTCGCTACACTTTCGCGGCTTTGCGCGCCAAGTCCAGCGCACCTCGCACTGCCTCAATGATGGTGGGGTTCACCGAGCAATTGGGGTATTCGGAACGCAGACTATTGTAGAAAACCTGACGCACTAACGCGCAGTTGCTGAAAACACCGCCGGACATGGCCACCAGTACTTTCTCGCCATCAGAAAACAGCCGGCGAATTACAATTTTGGCCAAACGCGCGAGTTCCGTCCCAGCCTGGGTGAGGATGGATCGAGCCAGTGCATCCCCCGAATCGGCGGCGGACAACACCGCCGGCAAAAGCGCGGAGAAGTCGGGACTTGGAGAAGCATTCGCTGCCAAGACTAGCTGTTCGCGCGTGCTGAGGGTCCAGGATTTCTTAACGTTGTCCAACAGAACAGACTCTTCCTCAGCGTTCTCGTCATAATCACGCATGATGGCAGCGATCGCGGAGCGTCCAATCCAATGGCCGGAACCTTCGTCGAAAACTGAAAAACCCCACCCACCCGCGCGCAGCGTATTCCCGGAAGAATCGCGTCCGTAAGCCATCGATCCTGTGCCCGCAATCACCATTACGCCGGCTCCGCTGCCAAAGGCAGCTTGCAGCGCAATCACCATATCGCCGACCACTTCGCTTTCTCCTGAAACCAACTCCGCCAACAGACGGCGCACAAGGTTGCTGATCTCCGGCCGCCCGGCGCCGGCCAGCCCTACACAGGTTCTTTGGATTTGAGTGGGCTTAATGTTGGCAGCAGCACAAGCTTGGCCAATTGCGGCAGCGAGCGCCTCTCGCGCCTTCGCCTCGCCCAGGCGGATCACATTGCTTCCCGCAGCCGTGCCACTGCCCAGCACAGAAGTTTCGTCGCCAATCACGCAGGACGTCTTTGTGCCACCGCCATCAATCCCTAGAAAGATTCCCACGGACGTATTTCTACCATAGGGGATTGACTCTACAGGTGCGGTTTCAAGTTTCGTGAGCTGTTTTCCGCCATAATGTCGCGAGGCCGCGACACACTCACACCATGGGCATGGGATTGGACAAGCTGGACCTCAGCATCATCGCGCTCTACCTCGCCGGCATCACTCTGTTTGGTCTGCGTTTCCGCAAACGCCAGCGTACGCTGCGCGATTATTTTCTGGCTGACCGCAATATTCCATGGTGGGCGATTGCGTTATCCATCGTCGCCGCCGAAACCAGTACGCTCACTATCATCAGCATCCCCGGATTGGCCTACGACACCAATCTCACCTTCTTGCAGGTAGTGATGGGCTATCTCGTGGGACGTGTCATTATTAGTTTTATTTTGCTGCCCCATTACTTTCGCGGGGAGCTCTATACCGCCTATGAACTAATCGAAAACCGTTTCGGACGACGGCTGCGGTCGTTAACTGCCGGGTTGTTCCTGCTGACACGGGCGGCAGCAGA